>NZ_JAGINT010000002.1:2406090-2706852 GCF_017876295.1 Kribbella aluminosa
GTTCGCGACGAGCAGCGCGTCCGGCGGCTCCGGTTGCGCGAGTAGGTCGAGCGCTGCCCGGTGTGCGCCGTCCGCCTTGAACTCGGTACGACGTACCAGCTTCGTCGTACTCCGGCGCCCGGCCGCCCTCAACGCCTCCCGGTATCCGGCCAGCCGGTCGTCCGCGGTCCGTACCCCGGACGGCCCGGTGACACAGCCGATCCGTTCGTAGCCCTGGGCAACCAAATGTGCGGTCGCCTCGCGGGCGGCCGCGCGGGTGTCGACCAGCACCACGTCGCTGTCCGCACCGGGCAACGGCCGGTCCACCGCGACGTACGCCGTACCCCGTGACACCAGCTTCGCGACCGACGACTCCGGCCCGCTCGGCGACAGGATCACCCCGGCGACCCGCTCCTGCAGCGCGACGTCGAGGTACCGGCGCTCCTTCGCCGCGCTCTCGTCGGAGTTGCACAGTACGACGGAGTACCCGACCTCGTGCGCGACGTCCTCGACCCCGCGGGCGATCGCGGTGAAGAACGGGTTCTCCACGTCGGAGATGATCAGCGCGACCACCGCGGCCTCCTGGCGGCGCAGGTTCCGCGCCGGGCCGTTCGGCTGGTACCCGAGCTCGGCGGCCGCGACCCGGACCCGCTCGGCGAGGCCGGGATCGACCGTCGGCTTCCCGTTCAGCGCCCGGGACACGGTCGCCGTGGACACCCCGGCGCGCGCGGCCACGTCGCTGACAGTCGGCACTCTGACTCCTTCCCTGACGGAACAGTAGCGGGACGAGTAATGGATTACCCAGTGGTCTGTGGTGCACTTTACGTACGTAACCCTCGAGCCTTACCAGTGACATGAGAGGATCACCCGCGTGACTGCCTTGCCGAGTGTTTCGTACTCCATCACCGTTCGCCTCGAGGTGCCCGCGGGTGGCTCGACGGTGAGCAAGCTGACGACCGCGGTCGAGCAGGCCGGCGGTCTGGTCACCGCGCTCGACGTCACTGCCTCCGGCCACGAGCGGCTGCGGATCGACGTCACCTGTGCCGCGGCCGACACCGAGCACGCCGGCCGTCTGGTCGAGGCGATGCGCGCCGTACCGGGCGTGGAGATCGGCCGGGTCTCGGACCGGACCTTCCTGATGCACCTCGGCGGGAAGATCTCGATGGAGGCCAAGCACCCGATCCGTAACCGGGACGACCTCTCGATGATCTACACCCCAGGTGTCGCACGGGTCTGCCTGGCGATCGCGGCCAACCCCGAGGACGCCCGCCGGCTGACCATCAAGCGGAACAGCGTCGCGGTCGTCACCGACGGTTCCGCCGTACTGGGGCTCGGCAACATCGGCCCGAAGGCCGCACTGCCGGTGATGGAGGGCAAGGCCGCGCTGTTCAAGCGGTTCGCCGAGATCGACGCCTGGCCGCTGTGCCTGGACACCCAGGACACCGAGGCGATCATCCAGGTGGTCAAGGCGATCGCTCCCGGGTTCGCCGGGATCAACCTGGAGGACATCTCCGCGCCGCGCTGCTTCGAGATCGAGGCCCGGCTGCGTGAGGAGCTCGACATTCCGGTCTTCCACGACGACCAGCACGGTACGGCGGTCGTCGTGCTGGCGGCGCTGTTCAACGCGCTCCGCGTGGTCGGCAAGGACATCACGAACGTGCGGGTCGTGCTGTCCGGCGCCGGCGCGGCAGGTACGGCGATCCTCAAGCTGCTGCTCGCCGCGGGCCTGAAGGACGCGGTGGTCGCGGACATCGACGGCGTCATCCACACCGAGCGCGACGGCCTGTCGCCGGAGCTGCGCTGGATCGCCGAGAACACCAACGCGGCCAAGTACAGCGGCAACCTTAAGGGTGCGCTGGCCGGTGCCGACGTGTTCATCGGCGTCTCCGCGCCGAACATCCTGAACGGCGCCGACATCGCGACGATGAACGACGACGCGATCGTGTTCGCGCTGGCCAACCCGACGCCCGAGGTCGACCCGGCCGAGGCCGGCGAGCACGCTGCCGTGGTGGCCACCGGCCGCAGCGACTACCCGAACCAGATCAACAACGTGCTGGTCTTCCCCGGGGTGTTCCGCGGTCTGCTCGACGCGCAGTCGTCCAAGGTGTCGGTCGACATGGAGCTGGCCGCCGCGAAAGCGCTCGCCGGGGTGGTCACGGACGAGGAGCTGAACGCGACGTACATCGTGCCGAGCGTCTTCCACCCGGAGGTGCACACCCGGGTCGCCCACGCGGTCCGCGACGCAGCCGGCGGCAAGGCCCCCGCCCACGAGAACTTCCCGGACGACACCCCCGCCTTGTGACGGTCACCACGGAGAACACCTCACAGGTCTCGGTCTGGGTCTGGCGGATCGCGTTTGTCGGGGCGGTGGCGTTGCAGTTGTACGGCGTGTACGCGCCGCGTGAGGCCGGTCCGGATGTGGGCATCCCGCAGATCGACAAGGTCGCGCACTGCGTCCTGTTCGGTGCGGTGGCGTTCACCGGGCTGAAGGTCGGCCTGCCGGCCCGCTGGTTGCTCGGGGTGCTGGCCGCGAACGCGGTGGTCAGTGAGCTGGTGCAGCACTGGTTCCTGCCGCAGCGCGACGGCGACCCGTTCGACGCGCTCGCGGACCTGGCCGGGGTCGCGCTCGGCGCCTGGCTCGCGACATTGCGACGCCCGCGGGCAGCCCGCCGTACGCCATGATGGAGACATGACGGTCTCGACCCTGACCGGATCGCTGCTGGTGGCGACTCCGTTGCTCGACGAGCCGCCGTTTCGCCGCTCGGTGATCCTGCTGCTGGACCACGACGACGACGGCGCGCTCGGGGTGGTGGTGAACCGGGCCGCGGACCTGTCCGTGGACCGGGTGCTGCCGAACTGGTCGACGGCCGTCGACGAGCCCGGCGTGCTGTTCATGGGCGGCCCGGTCGGCACCGACAGCGCGCTCGCGGTCGCCGAAGTGGACGCGGGCACCGACCCGCCCGGCTGGCGGGAGTGCTTCAGGCGGATCGGGCTGGTCGACCTCGACGTACCGCCGGAGCTGCTCGAGGGCGCGATCACCCGGATGCGGATCTTCGCCGGGTACGCCGGCTGGTCCAGCGGTCAGCTCGAGGGCGAGATCGCCGAAGGCGCCTGGTACGTCGTGGAGTCCGAGCCGGCCGACGTCTTCGGCCACGACCCGGACACCCTCTGGCGCCGGGTCCTCCGCCGCCAGACCGACCAGATGGCCTACGTCTCGACCTACCCCGACGACCCGACGCAGAACTAGCTACTCGTCACCCTGGCCGCCGCCGTCGCCGTCGCCCGGGTTGAGGGAGTCCCAGATCTCCTTGCACTCCGGGCAGACCGGGAAACGCTGCGGGTCGCGGCTCGGGACCCACACCTTGCCGCACAGCGCGACCACCGGCGTGCCCATCACCATCGCCTCGGTCAGCTTGTCCTTCGGCACGTAGTGCGAGAACCGCTCGTGATCGCCGGGCTCTGCGGGTGACGGCTTGGTCCGCTCGTCGACAACCGTCTCCGCGCCGGGGGTCAGCTGAGTACTCATACCCCCGAGTGTAGGACGTGTCACCAGCCGATCCGGAACTTTTCCACAGCTCGGGGAATCCCGGGGCAACCCGGGGCAGATCGCGGCACCTTCTCTGACGTGACCGACCAAAGGAGGCAGTATGAGTCTCGTGGAACCCATCCCGACCGAACCTGCGGTGCCTTGGCGCCCCGTTCAGCCGTTGACCAGGGACGACCTGGATCGGATGCCCGATGACGGGCATCGGTACGAGCTCATCGACGGAGTGCTGATCGTGAGCCCCGCGCCAAAGCGCGTCCATCAGCACGCGTTGGGCAACCTGTACTACCAGCTCAGGACACTCTGTCCGGCTGAGCTGACAGTTCTGTTCGCACCGTTCGACGTGGCACTGGCCGAAGACACCGTGATCCAACCCGACCTGCTGGTCGCACGAAGTGACGACTTCACCGAGCACGACCTCCCGGGGCCGCCGCTGCTTGCGGTCGAGGTGTTGTCGCCGAGCACCCGCCGGTTCGACCTCATGCTCAAGTGGTCGCGGTACGAGGCGGCGGGGTGTCAGGCGTACTGGGTGGTGGATCCCGACACGCCGAGTCTGATCGCGTGGGAACTGCGGGACGGCGCATATGTGCAGGTCGCGAAGGTCACCGGCGACGAGGCGGCCCACCTGACGAGTCCGTTCGGCGTGACGGTGGTGCCTGCGGATCTGATCTCGTAACGGATCTCGGGTAACCTTCCTGCCCGGCACACTGTCGACTTCGGGGGAGTAGCTGTCTGTGGATTCGCACGTGCCGGCCAATTCTGCTGTCCTGCCGCCGGCCTACCCGGACCGGGCGGCGTGGGGTACCGCGAGCAAGCTGCGAGCCTGGCAGGCCGAGGCGCTGCAGCTGTACCTCGACAGCAACCCGCGGGACTTCCTCGCGGTCGCGACGCCGGGCGCCGGTAAGACGACGTTCGCGCTGACGGTGGCCGCCGAGCTGCTGCACCGGCGGCAGATCGAGCGGATCACGGTGGTGACGCCGACCGAGCACCTCAAGACCCAGTGGGCCGATGCGGCGGACCGGGCCGGAATCGCGATCGACCCCGCGTTCGCCGGGCGTCGCGGCAAGACCAACAAGGACTTCCAGGGCGTCGCGGTGACGTACGCCGGTGTCGCCGTGAACCCGCTGGCCTTCCGGGTCCGGACCGAGCGGTTCAAGACGCTGGTGATCCTCGACGAGGTGCACCACGGCGGTGACGCGCTGAGCTGGGGAGACGGCGTCCGCGAGGCGTTCGAGCCCGCCGCGCGCCGGCTCTGCCTGACCGGTACGCCGTTCCGCAGCGACGACAACCCGATCCCGTTCGTCACCTACGAAGAGGCCCACGACGGGGTCGCCCGGAGCAAGGCGGACTACTCGTACGGGTACGGTCGCGCGCTGGAGGACCACGTCGTACGGCCGGTGATCTTCATGTCGTACTCCGGGGAGATGCGCTGGCGGACCAAGGCCGGGGACGAGGTCGCCGCGCGGCTGGGCGAGCCGCTGACGAAGGACCTGACCGCGCAGGCGCTGCGGACCGCGCTGGACCCGACCGGTGAGTGGATGGGCGCGGTGCTGGCGGCCGCGGACAAGCGGCTGACCGAGGTACGGCGGCACATGCCGGACGCCGGCGCGCTGGTGATCTCGGGCGACCAGAACACGGCCCGCGCGTACGCGAAGACGCTGCGGGAGATCACCGGGGAGTCGCCGACCGTGGTGCTGTCGGACGAGAAGGCGGCGAGCAAGAAGATCGCCAAGTTCTCCGAGGACGAGTCGCGCTGGATGGTCGCGGTCCGGATGGTGTCCGAGGGCGTCGACGTACCGCGGCTTGCGGTCGGTGTGTACGCGACGCCGACGTCGACGCCGCTGTTCTTCGCCCAGGCCGTCGGACGGTTCGTCCGGGCCCGCAAGCGTGGGGAGACGGCCTCGGTGTTCGTGCCGTCGGTGACCCGGCTGCTCGGGTTCGCGGCCGAGATGGAGGTCGAGCGCGACCATGTCCTCGGCCGCAAGAAGAGCAACGAGGACGGCGACATCTTCGCCCTCGAGGACGACCTGCTGAAGCAGGCGAACCAGGCCGAGGGCGCCAGCGACGAGCTCGAGGGGAACTTCGAGGCGCTCGGGTCGGACGCGAGCTTCGACCGGGTCGTGTTCGACGGCGGCGACTACGGCACCGGCGGCGACAACGCGTCCGACGAGGAGCTGGACTTCCTCGGGCTGCCCGGTCTGCTGGAGCCGGACCAGGTCCGCGAGCTGCTGCACAAGCGGCAGCAGAAGTCGCTCGCCGCCCAGAAGCTAGCCACACAGAAGAAGGCCCAACGTCCGGAAGATCGCGAGGACCCGACGCCGACCGAGCTGGCCACGCACGAGCAGATCGCGCTGCTCCGCCGCGAGCTGAACAGCCTGGTCGCGGCCTGGCACCACCGCACCGGCCAGCCGCACGGCGTCATCCACAACGACCTGCGCCGCAAGCTCGGCGGTCCGGCCGCGGCGCACGCCTCGTCGATCCAGCTCAAGGAGCGGATCGAGCTGATCCGCGACTGGGCCACCCAGCGCCGCGCCTGAGATCGCCCCTGATGGGCTGGGGGCCCAGCACCCCGCCCGAGGTGCTGGGCCTCAGTCCATCAGGGGCGGTAGACCCGCACGTAGTCGATCTGCATCGACTCCGACGTCACGGTGGGTGGGATCTTCCCGTACACGAACAGGTCCAGGATCAGCGCGTCGCCGGTCCCGGCGTACGCGCCCTGGCGGCAGATCTCCTTGCCGTCGACATACCAAACCGTATGGTCTGGTCCCAGCTGCTCGGCGATCGTGTGCCAGTCGGTGGTGAGGTCGGCCGGCGCCTGGTACGTGCAGCTGCCGCCGGGGGCCTGGTGGTTGGTGAGGTACAGGGCCTGGTGGTTGTCGCTGTAGAACTCGTACGTGTCCTGCTCGTTCGAACCGTTGCCGTTCCAGGTCCACGTCGACGGCCAGAAACCCTTGGCCGACGGGAGTTTCAGCCGCGTCTCGACGTAGTCGCCGGGCTGGACGGCGAAGGACTTCGACGGCTCGTGCCCGCATGCCTGGCCGGTGGTGATCAGCGCGCCCGACCACTCGTAGCCCGGCGCCGGGTTGTTCTTCGTGGCGGTCATCGTCAGCTTGCCGTCGCGCACCGACAGCGCGTCCCAGGTGTGCCACTCGAGCTGGTCGTTGCCCTTGTTGCCCAGGCACTGGTCGCCTTCGGCGTTCGAGTGGATCGCCCACTTCGTCCGGTCGATCGCCGTACCGTCGAACTCGTCGGCGAACACCAGCTTCCCCGGCTCGGCCGCGTCTGCTGCGCGCAGTGGAACGACGAGCAACCCGAGCACCACCACGGCCGTAAGTAACTTACGCATCAGGCAACCCTCTCCGTCGGAAAACGACGGATCAAACAGTCGCTTGATCAGGGCTTGGTTGTCAACTCCTGTATCCAGGGAGTGCCGGTCCCAGGGTCGGCTCGCTCTGCCTCGGGCGGCCTGGGGGACGGAGGTTGGCGGCATGAACACGAACAAGGTCGCGCTCGTCACGGGCGCCAACAAGGGCATCGGCATCGAGATCGCACGGCAGCTGGGGGAGCGCGGGTTCATCGTGCTGGCCGGATCGCGGGACGCGGACCGTGGTGCGGTCGCGACGAAGGAGCTGGTTGCCGAGGGCCTCGACGTGGTCGCGCTGCCGGTGGAGGTGACGGATCCGGAGTCGCGGATGTCGACGGTGCTGACGCTCGGGTACAACTCGTCGAAGGCGGCCGTGAACATGGTGACGGTAATGCTCGCCAGCGAACTGCGCGGCACCGGCATCCTGGTCAACGCCGCCGACCCCGGCAACTGCGCCACGGACATGGGCGGCTGGACCGCGGCGCGCACACCTGCGCAGGGTGCGGCCGTCGCGGTAGGGCTGGCGACGCTGGACGCCGACGGCCCCACCGGCCAGGTGTACGCCGAAGAAGGCCGCCCGCCCTGGTAAACCGGTGGGTCAGACGATGGCGCCGGACCAGGCCAGGGCTTGTTTGAGGAGCTGGCCGCGGCCGCCCTCGAGGTCGTTGAGGAGGCTCGGCGCCAGGGCCTCCTCCGGGGTCAGCCAGGTGAGCTCCAGCGCGTCCTGGCGCGGGTTGCACTCGCCGGTGACCGGTACGACGTACACCAGCGCGACCGCGTGCTGCCGCGGGTCGTGCAGCGGGGTCATCCCGGGGAACGGGAAGTACTCCGCGATCGTCACCGGGACCAGCGACGCGGGCAGCCGCGGGAACGCCGCCGGCCCGAGGTCCTTCTCGATGTTGCGCTGCAGCGCGTCGCGGATCGACTCGTTGTGCATCACGCGGCCCGACACCAGAGTGCGGATGATCTCGCCGGTCGCGGGTGAGGTGCGCAGCAGCACCCCGATGTGCTCGATCTGGCCCAGCGTGTCGACCCGGGCGGGGACGGCCTCGACGTACAGGATCGGCACCCGCGTCCGGGTCTCGGCGAGCGCGAACTCGGACAGCCAACCGGGATTCGGGTCAGGCGTTTGCAACGACGACGTCATGAGCACATCTTTGCTTACGGCCTGAAAGCGGATCGGTACTGGGAGGGGCTGAGGCCGAAGGTCGCCCGGAATCGCCGCGTCGCGTGGCTCGGATCGTGCCACCCGACTGCGGCGCCGATCGTCGCGACCGGGAGTTCGGTCTCGATCAGCAGCCCGGCTGCTCGCTCGGCCCGGATGCGGTTCAGGTAGGCCATCGGCGACATCCCGACGGACTTGCCGAACAACCGAACCAGGTACCCGGGCGCAACGCTGACGCGGGCCGCGAGCCGTTCGAGCGTCCAGGGCTCGGCGAGGTCGGCCTCCAGCAGCCGCATGGCGTGCTGCACCGCCGGATGCACCGCCGCCCGCACCCCCGTCCCTACGCCGCCCGTCCCGGACACGCCGGGTATGAGGGCGCCGGACAGCAGCCCGAACACATCCGGTCCCAGGTAGGCGTTGCGTACCACCAGCCCGTCGCAGTCGACGTACCCGTGCCACTCGCCGGGCCGCAGTACGACGACCGAATCCGGGCCCAGCTCCACCTCGCCGCCGGCGGACACGTGGGTGCCGCGGCCGGCCACCACGACCGCGATCTCGAAGAACGCGTGGCTGTGCGGCGCGACGTCCGCGACCACCTCCAGCCGCTCACCTGCGACCGGCAGCCGCGGATCCGGGAATACCGCACTGCTCAGCACGTTGTGCACGACCGGCCTCCCAGGAGGTCAATATCAGTCAACCCGTGGTCAACAAGATCCTGTCCCCGGCGGCACCGACCCGCGAGGCTGGAAACACCTTCCAGTACGACGGAATCCAAGGAGCCGACCGATGACCACCACCGACCCTACGGCAACCACGGCGCTCGACGAAGAGACCATTTCCGCCTACCGCCGGAACGGCGTCGTCCGGATCCGGAACATCATCGGCCGCGACGAGGCGGCCCGCTTCCGCGACGCCGCCGTCGCCCACACCGCACAAGCCGACGACCTGTTCAAGGAGTCGAAGATCTTCAACCAGTACGTCAACGTCTGGCGGCAGAACGACGTACTCAAGGAACTCACCCTCGACCCGCGACTGGCGGCCGCCGCGACCGCGTTGGCCGGCGTACCGGTCCGGATCTGGCACGACCAGTTGCTGATCAAACCCCCGCACAACGGCGCCGCGACCGAGTTCCACCAGGACGCCCCGTACTGGCCGCACGCCGGCTCCCGCGCCTCGCTGTCCGCATGGGTGGCGCTGGTCGACGTACCCGTGGAGCGCGGCTGCATGACCTTCATCCCCGGCTCGCAGAACCACCAGGACCTGCGCAGCCAGGACCTGTCCGACCGCGACGACATGTTCCGCGCGGCGCCCGACCTGCGCTGGGAGGAGCGGCTGACGATCCCGTTGCAGGCCGGCGACTGCACCTTCCACAACGCCTACCTGGCGCACTCCGCGACGCCGAACTTGACCGACGACCCGCGGATCGCGCACGTGAACATCTACTTCGACGCCGAGGCCACGTACACCGGCGGCGGGCACGTGGTCACCGACGGGCTCGGGCTGACGGCCGGCGAACCACTCGACCACGAGCTGTTCCCGACGGTCTGAGATTCACACCGTGACATAAGTTGTCTGCGTGCGTCTGCTCACCGACATCCGCCCGCTGCGCGAGTCCGCAGACTTCCGGCGGCTGTGGATCGGGTCGACGGTGTCGCAGCTCGGTCAGCAGATGACCGCGGTGACGGTCTCGATCCAGGTGTACGCGCTGACGCACTCGACGTTCTCGGTGGGGCTGGTCGGGCTCTGCTCGCTGGTCCCGCTGATCGTCTTCGGGCTGTACGGCGGCGCGATGGCCGACGCGATCGACCGCCGTACGCTCGCGCTCGTCTCGTCGACCGGGCTGTGGCTGCTGTCGATGGTCCTGGTCCTGCAGTCGCACCTCGGCTGGGGACAGGTCGGGGTGCTGTACGGCGTGGTCGCCTGCCAGTCGGCGTGCTTCGCGGTGAACAACCCGGCCCGGTCCGCGATCATCCCGCGGCTGATCCGGCCGGAGCTGCTGCCGGCCGCGAACACGCTCAGCCAGGCCGCGTTCAACCTGGGCTTCACCGCCGGGCCGCTGCTCGGTGCGGCGGTGATCGCCTGGCAGGGGTTCGCGGCGGCGTACCTGGTCGACGTGATCACGTTCACCGCGGCGCTGTACGCGCTGTTCCGGCTGCCTCCGGTCCCGCCGACCGGCGAGGTCCGGCGGGCCGGGCTGCGCTCCGTGCTGGAGGGGTTCACGTTCCTGCGCACGGCTCCGGCGTTGCTGGCGACGTTCCTCGCGGACATCCTCGCGATGGTGTTCGCGCAGCCGCGCGCGCTGTTCCCCGCGGTGGCCGGGGCGTTCTTCGGCGGCGGCGTACGGACGGTCGGCGTCCTGCAGGCCGCACCGGCGATCGGGGCGCTGATCGGCGTGCTGTTCTCCGGGTGGGTGACCCGGGTCCGCCGTCAGGGCGTGGCGATCGTCCTCGCGATCACGGCGTACGCCGCGGCCGTCGGGCTGTTCGGGTTGTCGCGGACGATCTGGCTGGGCGTCGCGCTGCTCGCGATGTCCGGGGCGGCCGACATGGTGAGTTCGGCGTACCGGAACACCGTGCTGCAGTCCGCGGCGCCGGACGCGATGCGCGGGCGGTTGCAGGGGGTGTTCATCGTGGTGGTCGCGGGCGGGCCGCGGCTCGGCGACTTCGTCGTCGGTACGACGTCCTCGCTGACCAGCCCGACCGTCGCGCTGCTCGGCGGCGCCGCGGTCTGCGTCACCGGGCTGCTGATCCTGCTCGCCCGGAACCGGCCGTTCCGGGCGTACGACGCGCGGACGCGGGCGCTGAGCTAAGAGGGTGTCTGAGAACTCTGACCCGGTCAGCCGCCGGTGGCGAGTTTCTTCAGCACGGTGAACCAGGAGTCCAGGTCCGGGTTCACCGCGGTCATCTCCTTGCCGCCGACCGTGACGATCTTGCGGTCGCCGAGCGGCTTCTTCAGCTTGATCGGGGTCAGCGAGATGTTGCTGTCCGGCGGGCACGGTACGTCGCTGTCGAGGTAGATCTTGATCTCGGTGTCCGACTGCTCGACCCGGAGATCGCTGACGCACTTGCCGCCGGCAGGGACCAGCAGGTTGGCCTCGTCGTACTTCGGAGCGTTCTGGATCCACTTCAGGTACTTCGGCCGCTTGCCCTTCACCAGCTGGTAGTACTGCAGCGGCTGCGGGGACTTCTCCTGCGCGGTCCCGGTGCCGTCGCCGAGGAACGTGCCGTAGATCATCTCGTAGCACGGGTCCTTGATGTCCGGGCCGTCGATCGCGCCGAACGCGCGGGCCGCCTTGTAGCAGCCGACCGCCTCGCGGTTCAGCGAGACGTTGAAACCGATGATCGCGAGCGCGCCGACCACCAGCGAGATCGCCAGCATCCGGCGGGACCGCAGCTGCTGCGGGCCGAGAACACCAGCCGCCCGGCGGGTCTCCTCCGGCGTGGCGTCGGCCGGCAGCGCCGTACTGCGGAACAGCGCCATGATCGAGCTCGTCCACTGCGGGTTGACGATGGTCGGAACGGCGTAGACCAGAATCAGACCCACGATCACGAGGACGGCGGGGAGCAGCGACCAGTAATTTCGCACGGCAGCAAGATACGGGGCCACCGGGCCGTGCCCGAATAGCGGATAGTCTGGCCAGGTGCCAGCCGAGACCTCGCAGACGCTCGACCGGGGACTCACCGTCCTCGAGTTGCTGGCGGACGCCCCGGACGGGCTCTCCATCACCGAGCTCGCGGCGGCGCTGGGGGTCAGTCGGACGGTGGTGTACCGCCTGGTGAACACGCTGGAGCTGCACCGGCTGGTGCGCCGGGACAGCGAGGGACGGGCGCGGCTCGGTCTCGCCGTACTGCACTACAGCCGCCGCGTGCAGCCCACGCTCCGTGACGCGGCGCTTCCGGTACTGCGTTCGCTCGCCGAGGACACCGGCGCCACCGCACATCTCACCGTCGCCGACGGCGAGGAGGCGCTGGCGATCGCCGTCGTCGAGCCGAGCTGGACCGACTACCACGTCTCCTACCGGATGGGCTCCCGCCACGCGCTGGACCAAGGCGCCGCCGGCAAAGCCATCCTCGCCGGCCGCCGCAAACCCGACCCCGCCGGCCGCCCCTTCGTAGTAACCGCCGGCGAACTCCAAGCCGGCGCCCAAGGCGTCTCCTCCCCGGTCCTGGGCGTCCCCGGCGTCGAGGCATCCATCGGCGTGGTGGTCCTCGGCAAGCTCGACCGCGACTTCGTCGGCCCGAGGGTCGCCCGAGCCGCGGTCGAGGTAGCCAAACGCCTAGCCTGACCCGCCCGCCACCCCAACGCACCTGCCGCCCCCGGCACCTGCCGCCCCCGGCACCGCCGCGCCCGGCACCTGCCGCGCCCGGCACCTGCTGCCCCGGCACCGGCTGCCCCGGGCACCGCCGCGCCCCGCCCCCGGCACTCGGCACCGCCGCGCCCCGCTCCCGGCACCCGGCACTCGGCACCGCCGCGCCCCGCTCCCGGCACTCGGCACCGCCGCGCCCCGCTCCCGGCACCCGGCACTCGGCACCGCCGCGCCCCGCTCCCGGCACCCGGCACTCGGCACCGCCGCGCCCCGCTCCCGGTACCGCCGCGCCCCGCTCCCGGCACCCGGCACTCGGCACCGCCGCGCCCCGCTCCCGGTACCGCCGCGCCCCGCTCCCGGTACCGCCGCGCCCCGCTCCCGGCACCCGCCGCTCCCGGCGGCCGGGCGACAGCTTGCGTCCCATGTCGCGCCCGGCCGCACCTCCTTGCATTTGAGGGGTGAACCTCTCAAATGCACCCTTTGCCTCTCGCATGCGAGGGGCAAAGGGGCAACCCGAGAGGTTAACCACTGAAATGCCGGGTGCCCGGTGGGGTCGGGTACGGGCTGGTCGGTGCGGCGGTGCGGCGGTGCGGCGGTGCGGCGGTGCGGCGGTGCGGCGGTGTGCCGGGGTGCCAAGCGGGTGCTGATCACCCCCTGATCCGGGGTTCCCGGTGTGCGGGTGTGCGGATGCGCGGGGTGCTGGTGTGAAGCCGGCGGTCTACGGGGCTGGGGTTAGTGTTCGCGGGTGGCCGCGTCGACCAGGGGTAGTACGCGGTGGGGGATTTGTTCGGCCAGCGCGATCACCGTGGACGCACGCTGGATGCCTCGGACGATGACTACCTGGTCGATCACCCGTTGCAGGTCCGCGTTGGAGCGGGCGACTATTCGGCACCAGAGGTCCTCGGCGCCGGTGATCGTGTGCACTTCCAGTACTTCGGGGATCCGGGCGAGGGCTTCGGCGACCGTGGTGTGACCTGAGCCCTGCTCGATCTGCAGGGTGGCGAACGCCGTGACCGGGTAGCCGATCGCGGTGGTGTCGATGTCGGGCCCCCAACCGCGCACGACCCCGTCGCGCTGCAACCGGTCCAGCCGTGCTTGCACGGTCCCGCGTGCGACCCCCAACCGCCGCGACGCCTCGAGTACGCCGACCCGCGGCTCGGCGGCGAACAACCGCAGGATCCGGGCGTCCAGCTTGTCCACCGACATACGAGTCCTCCGCTGATAGTCAGACTGACCAAATAGCCTAGCAAGGTCGGCAGAAGACTAGACAGCTTGCCTAGTCAAACAACGAACTGTTGCGCAACCTGCCGCCCACAAACAAGGCTCGGTGACACCACCTCGACCCGGGAGGACCCCCGATGACCAGCACCGACCTCACCCCTGCAGAGCTCGACGCCGATCTCGACCTCGACCAGCTGAAGCAGCTCGTCGGCCTGGTGCCGTACGACGAGAGCACCGACCCGTTCCCGGTCACCGCGATGGACGCCGTGGTGTTCGTGGTCGGCAACGCCACCCAGACCGCGAAGTGGTACCAGCTCGCCTTCGGCATGGACCTGGTCGCGTACGCCGGCCCCGAGACCGGCAGCAAGGACGCCAAGTCGTACGTCCTGAAGGCCGGCTCCGCCCGTTTTGTCATTTCAGGCGGTGTCGGCCCGAAGAGTCCGCTGCTCGACCACCACCGCAAGCACGGCGACGGTGTTGCGGACATCGCCCTCGAGGTCCCGGACGTGGACAAGTGCATTGCGCACGCGCGCAAGGTCGGCGCGATCGTCCTGGAGGAGCCGAACGACGTCTCCGACGAGCACGGCACGGTCCGCCGCGCGGCGATCGCGGCGTACGGCGACACCCGGCACACGCTGATCGACCGGAGCAAGTACGACGGCCCTTACCTGCCCGGCTTCGTCGCGGCGACCACGCGGGTCACCCGCCCCGCCGGACACCCGAAGCGGCTGTTCCAGGCGGTCGACCACGTCGTCGGCAACGTCGAGCTCGGCAAGATGGACGAGTGGGTTGCCTTCTACAACAAGGTGATGGGCTTCGTGAACATGGCGGAGTTCATCGGTGACGACATCGCCACCGACTACTCGGCGCTGATGAGCAAGGTCGTCGCCAACGGCAACCACCGGGTGAAGTTCCCGCTGAACGAGCCGGCGGTGGCGAAGAAGAAGTCCCAGATCGACGAGTTCCTGGAGTTCTACGACGGCGCCGGCGCGCAGCACATCGCGCTCGCCACCAACGACATCCTGCGCACCGTCGACATCATGCGGGCGAACGGCGTCGAGTTCCTGAACACCCCGGACTCGTACTACCAGGACCCGGCGCTGCGGGCCCGGATCGGCGAGGTCCGGGTGCCGATAGAGGAACTGCAGTCGCGCGGCATCCTTGTCGACCGGGACGAGGACGGCTACCTGCTGCAGATCTTCACCGCGCCGATCGGCGACCGGCCGACGGTGTTCTACGAGCTGATCGAGCGGCACGGTTCGCTCGGCTTCGGCAAGGGCAACTTCAAGGCGCTGTTCGAGGCGATCGAGCGCGAACAGGAGCGCCGCGGCAACCTCTGACGGCCGCTTTGACGATCAAAAGCTTGCCAGCAGCAACTGGACACGGCGTGTCGCCGTCCGATTACCGGAATGACTGTCCGGGCAGGCTCCGTTCGCGTAGTGTGCCTTCCTGAGTGCGCGTCGGGGCGTGCGCTCAGGAAGGGTTTCGTCATGAAGACACTGGGCTTGCTGCTCAGCACCGCCGGTGTGGGGATGGGCGCGATCGCCCTCTCCGCGATGCCGGCCGCGGCGGTCAACGCCGCCAACTGTTCTGGTGCCACATCCATCGCATCGGCGCCGATGCTGCGAAATCACCAGCCGCCGAGCTGGGGCACGATCCGGCTGGTCCGGGACGGCTGC
Source organism: Kribbella aluminosa (assembly GCF_017876295.1). Classification (NCBI taxonomy): domain Bacteria; kingdom Bacillati; phylum Actinomycetota; class Actinomycetes; order Propionibacteriales; family Kribbellaceae; genus Kribbella; species Kribbella aluminosa. The sequence continues at coordinate 2,421,349 of NZ_JAGINT010000002.1, forward strand.
TCGCAGTACTGGGCCGAGATCACCATGGCGTCGCCGGTGGTGGCGAACGCCCAGGCCAACGCCTTCCTGGTGCAGTCCGGCGGCGGCAACGACGGCCGGGTGCTCAGCTGCGACAGCAGCGGTGGCAACGGCTCCGTCATCCAGGGCCAGCGCACCTGCCGGACACCGAAGGTGAAGGCCACCGGCGGAAACATCACGTTCACCGCGATCGGCCGCGAGTACCACAACTACGGCGGCGGCTACCAAGAGATCTCGGAGAACGCCACTACGCGCACGCGCTGAGACTGGGGTGCGCAGTACCGCGCGGTAGTAACTAGGCTCGGCATATGAGTGAGGTTGTCGAGCAGCTGCGTCAGGTGCTGCCGCCCGAGGCGTTGGTGACCGATCCGGACCGGATGGAGAGCTACCGGTACGACCGGGCGATGTTCTGCCCGGCCGGGATGCCGTTGGCCGTCGTGCTGGCCCGGGAGACCGCGCACGTCCAGGCGGCGGTGCGGGTCGCGAACGAGGCCGGCGTACCGATCGTCCCGCAGGGGGCGCGTTCCGGCCTGTCCGGCGCCGCCAACGCGCTGGACGGCTGCATCGTGATCTCGCTGGAGAAGATGGACCGGATCCTGGCGATCGAGCCGGTGGACCGGTACGTCGTCACCCAGCCGGGCGTCTACAACGCCGTACTGTCCCGTGCGGTCGCCGAGCACGGGTTGTTCTACCCGCCGGACCCGTCCAGCTGGGAGTTCTGCTCGATCGGCGGCAACCTGTCCACGAACTCGGGCGGCCTGTGCTGCGTGAAGTACGGCGTGACCACGGACTACGTGCTCGGCCTGGAGGTCGTGCTCGCCGACGGGCGGATACTACGGACCGGCCGGAAGACCGTGAAGGGTGTCGCCGGGTACGACCTGGCCAAGCTGATCGTCGGCAGCGAGGGCACCCTCGGCATCATCACCGAGGCGACCCTGATGCTCCGCCCGGCGGCCGCGAAGCCCAAGACGATGGCCGCGCTGTTCGGCTCCGGCGTCGAGGCCGGCAACGCGATCCTGGAGATCATCCGCAGCGGCGTCTCGCTGAGCCTGCTGGAGATCATGGACCGGACCACGATCCAGGCGGTCAACAAGTACAAGCGGATGGAGCTGCCCGAGGAGGCGGCCGCGATGCTGATCGCGCAGTCCGACGCGGGCGGCGAGGCGGGCGCGGCCGACGTCGCCGCGGTCGCGAAGCTGTGCCGCGACCACGGTGCGCTGGAGTGCATCGAGGCCGAGGACGACGCGGAGGGCGACCTGCTGCTCGAGGGCCGCCGGGTCGCCCTGACCGCCTTGGAGCAACTCGGTACGACGATGATCGACGACGTCGCCGTTCCGCGGTCGCGGCTGGCGGAGTTCATCGGCCGGCTGGAGCAGCTGTCCGTGGAGCTGGACATCACGATCGGCGTCCTCGGGCACGCCGGCGACGGGAACATGCACCCGACGGTGGTGTTCGACCAGGCCGACCCGGCGCAGTCCGAGCGGGCGCAGCAGGCGTTCGAGCGGGTGATGGAGATCGGGCTCGAGCTCGGCGGCACGATCACCGGCGAGCACGGGGTCGGCGTCCTGAAACGGACCTGGCTGGCCCAGGAGATCGGGCCGGTCGCGCTGGACGTGCACCGGGCGATCAAGCACGCCCTGGATCCGAAGAACCTGCTGAACCCGGGCAAGATCGTGGCCGATTGAGCTTGTGACGTAACCGCAACAGAACTGCCGAGCCCATTCGACGTCCACGGCCATCGAATGTGACGTCGGGACTGGAGCATAGGAAGCTAGGTTGTTGAACTCGCGGGGGGACCGGATGCAGGGTAGGAGGCGCCCGATGGGTCGGTGGCGCCGTGCCGTGCTTCCCGCGATCGCCGCGGTGGTCGCGACCGCCGCGCTTTCCGCCTGCGCGAACGGCGGCGGGCTGCGCGTCGAAGGCCCCGAGTCGCCGCCGTCGGACACCCCGACGCCGTCGGTTGCGCTCGGCACCAGCACCCCGTCGCCGCCCCCGGAACGCACCCCGAAAGTGGCCGTTGACCTGTACAAAGTTCGGGCCCGGCTGCTCGCCGACAAGCACCTGACCGGCTACGACCGGACAGTGCTTTCGAATTGCACGGTGATTTCGCGTTGCCTCAGCAGGGGTAAGACCGTTGATGTATTGCACAGCGGTACACCTCAGCAGATCGTCCTGATCCACACCCTGGACAAATTCGTCTTCGGTATCTTCCTGATCGCCGTCGAGCCCACGGGCCTACGGCCGATCTGGAACCTGGATGTCGAGCAGCCGACCGTGAACGCCAGCCCGCAAGGGGACCTGGTGGTCGAGTCGAAGATCTTCACGATCAACGACCCGGTTTGCTGCCCGTCGGGTCGCCGGGTCGAGGTCTACCGTTGGAACGGTCGGCAGATGACCAAGGTGAGTTCGACGGACCAGTAGGGAGACTGAAGTTCGGTGGTACCGGAAGAACCGGCAGCGCGCATTCTCATGGTCGAGGACGACGCGGTGATCCGTGAGGCGACCCAGTTGACCCTCGAGCGGCACGGCTACGACGTGACCACGGCCGAGGACGGCCTGGAAGCGATCGAGCGATTCGAGAAGATCCATCCGGACGTCGTGATGCTGGACATCATGCTGCCCGGGCTGGACGGGATCTCGGTGTGCCGCCGGATCCGCGAGACCAGCACGGTCCCGATCGTGATGGTCTCGGCCCGCGGCGACGCGCTCGACGTCGTACTCGGCCTGGAAGCAGGCGCCGACGACTATGTGACCAAACCCTTCGACACCCAGGTGCTGGTGGCGCGGCTGCGGGCGGTGATGCGGCGCGCGGTCTCGGATCCGGAGCGCCCGGCACCGACGGCCGGGTCCGGCGTCGAGTCGTTCGGCGACCTGGAGCTGGACCGGGAGGCTCTGGAGGTACGCCGTGGTGGCGCGATCGTCCAGCTGACTCCGACCGAGCTCAAGCTGCTGATCGAGTTCGCGAACAACCCGGGCGTGGTGCTCAGCCGCTCGACGCTGCTGCAGCGCGTCTGGGACTACGAGTGGGGCGGCGACGGCCGGCTGGTCGACGTCCACCTGCAGCGGCTGCGGACCAAGATCGGTGCCGACCGCATCGAAACCGTCCGCGGCTTCGGGTACAAGCTGCGGGCTTAGTCGATGGGGCTCAGTTGATGGGGCTGCGCGGCAAGCTCGGCCTCATCTTCCTGCTGGTCTCTTCGCTCGCGATCCTGGTGCTGTGCGTCGCGGTCTACACCCAGGCCCAGTCGGCCCGGCTGGACCGGACGCGCAGCTTCGCGGACGAGCGGATCCAGCTCGCGGCGCAGAGCTACGACACCAACGACGTACCGGTGTTCGGGGCGAAGCTCGACGATCCGGATCTGCCGCCGCAGCTGCGGGACGCGGTGCTGTCCGGGAAGCGGGCCACGTTCAAGACCGGGTCGCCGCACGCGAAGATGTGGGCGGCGGTCGCGGTCAAGGACGGCAAGGTGCTGTCGATCGAGCAGGACTACGACAACACCGACGACTCGATGCAGGCGCTGCAGCAGGCGCTGATCCTCGGCGGGATCGGTACGGTCGCGCTGGTCGCGCTGGTCAGCGTGATCCTCGCGGGCAGCCTGTCGAAGCGGATCGTCGCGGTCGCGGGTACGGCGCGGCGGATCGCGGCCGGCGATCTGGACGCATCCGCGGCCGCGGCCGTCGGCAAAGGCAAGGACGAGGTGCAGTCGCTGGCGACGGCGCTCGACACAATGGCCAGCTCGCTGCGCGGTCAGCTCGAGGCGGAACGCCGGTTCACCGCGGACGTCGCCCATGACCTGCGGACGCCGGTCACGGGTCTGACCACGGCGGCGGAGCTGTTGCCGCCGGGGCGTCCGAGCGAACTGGTCCGGGACCGGGCGAAGGTACTGCGGCGGCTCGTGGAGGACCTGCTGGAGATCGCCCGGTTCGACTCCGGCGTCGAGCAGGCGGACCTGGAACTGGTCGGGCTCGGCGCGTTCGTGGGGTCCGCGGTCGGACGGTTGCGGATGCAGCAGGCGCTCGCGGCCGACGACGTGATCGTGCACCTGAACGGCCCGGACGAGACGGTGTCCACGGACTCCCGGCGGATCGAGCGGATCCTGGCGAACCTGATCGTCAACGGCCTGCGGCACGGCAAGCCGCCGGTCGAGGTGACGGTCAGCGGTCGGACCGTCGAGGTGGTTGACCACGGCAACGGCTACCCGGAGGAACTGATTGCCGAAGGCCCGCGCCGGTTCCGCTCGGGAATGGCCGAGCGGGGCGTCGGCCACGGCCTCGGGCTGACCATCGCGGCCGGCCACGCGAAGGTTCTCGGCGCCGAACTCACCTTCGGCGAGGCTCCTGGCGGGGGTGCGCTGGCACGGCTCGTGCTGCCCGCCGGACCTGAGACGGAGTCGTAACACAACCTTTCCGGTGATCGCCGCGTCTTCCTCTCCGTAACACCAACAAAACGAGGGGAAACCACAGATCATGCGTACTCAGTTCGTTCGTCGTACCGCCGCCGCTTTCGCCGGTGTCGCCCTGGCCGCCGCCGGCCTCGGTGTCGCGGGTGCCCTGCAGGCCAACGCCGCCACGACGCAGCCGACGGCCGTCAGCACGCCGGCCGCGGCGAAGTCGATCACGATCAAGTCGGACAAGGCCACCGCGAAGGCGTGGGCGAAGGTCTCCTTCACCGGCAAGACCTCCGGGATCGCGGCGAACACGGTCGTCCAGGTGCAGCGCCTGGAGAACGGCAAGTGGGTCAACTTCCCGGCCACCACCAAGGTGACCGGCCGCGCAACTTACTCGGTGTGGGTGCAGAGCGGCCGGGTCGGCGTCAACACCTTCCGCGTCGTAGCCGCGAACACCGCGTCCGCTCCGGCCTCGGTGACCATCACCAAGTAGCCCGATGCCGGCGAACCGCCGGGGGCGGGGACAAGTACTGGGGGCGTTGCACAAGACATAACCTGTGCAACGCCCCCAGCTGGTGTTCAAGTCCCCGGTCAGTGGGTTCCGTAGACGTTCAGCTCGGCAGCCGAGCCGAAGACCGCGCCGTTGAGCGAACTGGTGCCGACGAACTTCACATACCGGCCGGGCTCGGCGGGGAAGTCCAGCCGCTGTACGGCGGTCGAGTTCGGGAACTGGCCCGACGCAACCGGCGTACCCCAGTCCTGACCGTCCGCACTGACGTAGACCTCGTACCCCTTGAACATCCCGTTCGTACCGCTCTGCCGGGGCAGATAGCTCAACCCGTTCACCTGGTACGTCGACCCGAGGTCGAGCGTCATGAAGTGTGGGAAGCCGGCCGGCGTACTGACCTGGGACCAGGCGGAATGCCAGATGGTGCTGGGGTTTCCGTCCAGCGCCATCGTCGCCGCGCCGCCGGTGGCGACGTCCTCGCTGTCGACGTCCACCACCTTGATCCGCGACTGCGGGACGATCCCCGGCGGCAGGACGGTGGCCTCGCCGGTGATCGTCGCCTGACCACCCGTTGCCGTCAGCACGTACTTTCCTTCCGGCGTACCGGCCGGCGGGCTGACGTCCCAGGTGGTTGTCGCGGTCGCACCGGCGGCGACCGTGGCGTGCGTCGCCGGAGTGGTCGCGGTGACGGTCCAGCCGTCGGGCGCGGTCAGCCCGAGCGTGATGTTGCTGGCAGCCACCACGTCGTTGTTGGTGAACGTGGTGGTGACGGTGTTCGCCTCACCCGGCACGAGCCCGGTCAGACCGGTCACGGCGACCGAGGTGCAGTCCGCCGGTTCGGTCGTCGTACCGAGGTCGGTGACGGCGAAGTTGTCCATCACGAAGTCGGTCTGGTCGCCGCCGTCGGTGAGCTTCCGCAACCCGACCCAGTTGTCACCGCCACAGCCGGCGACGAACTCCTGGTCGAACGTCGCCTTGGTCCGCTGCTCACCGATCGGCGTCGCCTTCACTTCCACAGATCCCGGCCGGTCGACGCCCTGGATCCACGCGTACTGCCCCGCACGTCCGCTCTCGTAGTCGAAACTCACCTTGTACTTGTGGCCCGCCTGGAAGTTCACCGTCCACGGCGCGGTCCGATAGACGAGCCCCTCGTTCTCCTCGTGCGACTTCAGCGACCAGTTCCCGTCCAGGACATCGTCGACAAGCTTCCCGTTCCACCCAGCCTGCGTGTACGGCGCATGCTTCTTGGCAAGCACCGTCCGCGGATCGGTAATCCCGCCGGCATCTCCCTTGATGAACGGCCCCCACCCCTGATCCACGTTCTCGAAGTCCTCCACTCCCCGGGCGGGGGTCGTCTCGACCACCCGCACGTCGTCCACCCGGACCTGCGCAGCTCCCGCGGCTGCTCCGATGGCCAGATCGGCGGTGCTCCCCCTGGCCTGGAAGACGACTCGGGCCCGCTGGTAGTACGCGCCGTGCTTGTCATCAGCAGCAACCATGTTCTTCACCGTCGACCGAGTGATCACGTTCGTCACCCCGTCGACGCTGATGGTCGTCGGACGGTTTGCCTCCACCCACGCGGATGCGCTGTACGTACGACCCTTCGTGAGTCCGGTAATACGCTGGCTCACCGACGAAGCCTTTGTCCCGAGCTGGGCGACGTGCTGCCCGTTCTCGAGCGTCGCGATGCCCGCACCGCCGGTCGCGTCCCAGGCCGCCAGGTTCCCGGCGTTGAAGCCCGGGTCCTTCAGATGCGTGTCTTCACCCCAGTTCACGGCCCGCGGCTTCGGAGCGGCGACCGGGTAGAGGACGTACGGCTTGCCCGGGATTGCGTCGAGCGTGATCGAGCCGTGGTTGACCCGGATCGTGACCGGCTTGGCCCTGCCGGTGTCGGTCAGCTGGTACGCCGTGAACGTCTTCACGCCCGCGAACGCCGCCGGCAGCTGCCAGGTCGTCCGTCCGCCGGCCGGGTTGTAGTGGTACGACTTCTTGCCGTTGTCCCACGGCAGCAGGTACTTGTCGCCGTCCAGCACCTTCGCGTTCCCGACGTACACAGTCCGCTTCCCGTTCTCGACCGCACCCCGGACGCCGCCGGTGAACCTGATGTCGTCGGCCTTCCAGTCCAGGATCTTCTGCTGCTGCAGGAACTTCGCCGGCAGGTTGCGCTGCCAGATGTTCGCGTAGAACGCGTTCCAGTCGGTCTCGCCGGTCCAGCCCTCGAACTCGACGATCGCGGACTGCCCGAGGATCGGGTCGTTGTTCCAGACGTCCTTCTCGTGGTTCCGGACGAACCGGATGATCTTCGAGTTCAGCCCCTTGTTGGTCGGGCCGCCGTAGTCGAGGTCGTTCGCCCAGTGCGACCAGAGCGACGTCCGCTCGTGCCGGTCGGCCCACTCGGTGGCGATCTGCCAGCCCTGCGCGGTGAGCTGCCGGGTGAGGCCGTCGGCGAGCCAGCCGGACTGGTAGTACACGTCGATGTACAGCTCCTGCAGGTTCTTGTCGGTCTCGTCGCGGAGCTGCTGGAACCGCTTCACGATGTTGCCCGAGGCAAGATCGGGGCGCTGCTTGATGTAGTAGCTCTGGTTCAGCCAGTTCCAGCCCTTGGCATTCTTGTCGACCAGGTCCTCGCTGAACGCGTTCGCCTCCGGGTACGACTCGGTCGCGTTCACGTGGACGCCGAACGCCGCGTTCCACGACTTGCCCTGCTTGAGCAGCGTGTTCAGGTCGGTCAGACCGCCCGCGCGGAGGTTGTAGTTGCCGCCGTAGTCAGGGTGTCCCGAGTCGTGCCCCTCGGACGCGTAACCCTTCAGCAGCGCCATCTGGCCGAGCCCGTCGGTCGACAGCGAGATCCGCTTGACGTCGTCGAGGGTCCGCAGGAACGGGTGCGTGGCCTGGCTGGCGAAGTTGAACGGGATGTGCGTGATCACCCGGTCCTTGACCTGGTCGCCGCCGTTCGGCTCGGTCATGATCGAGCGGAACGCGACCGCGCCGTCCTCCCAGTCGACGGTCTTGTCGTGGTTCGCGTCCGGCGTCACCACGACCTTCGCCCAGGGGAGCGGTTCGGTGTACGGCGAGGTGTCGGCGCGGTACGTCCACTGACCGCTCCAGACGCCGACCCGCGTGCTGCCGTCGCTGCCCTTGCGGGCCTGATGCCAGAAGCGGGCGCCGTCGTCGACCGACTGCCCGGACGGCTTGTCGTACGTCGAGTTCGACTCGATCCCGGCGGCCAGCCCGCTGGTGTTGACGAACGCGTACGCCGCACCCGTCGCGGACGCCTCGCCCGGCGTGCTCGCGGTGACCGGGGTGATCTTGTCGGCGTTCCGGGTCGAGTCCGGGTCGAGGGTCGTGAACGCGGTCGTCGCGCCGGCGTCCGTACTCGACACCGACACCAGGTCCTGGTTCGGGATGTCGATCGTGTGCACGCGGCTCGTCCCTGGCGTCCCGGTGTCGCGGACCGCGTCGATCGCGAAGGTCGTCACCCGGCCGGCGACGCTCAGACTGGTGTCCAGCTCGACGCCGGGCAGCGCGTCGAAGCCGAGCGTGTACGACGCCTTGGTGTCAGCGATCGCCGGCGGCGCCACGAGGTGCGCGGTGCGGGCGACCCCGTCGATCGTGACCGTCGAGATCGCGTCCGGTTGTCCGCCGAGCGCTTGCCCGGAGGCGTTGTCGACGTACCTGATCACCCGCGGGAAGTCCGCCCCCACGGTGACCGTCAGCTCCGGCGACCGCAGCGCCGGATCGCCACCCACCGGCTGCGCCTGCGCGCCGGCCGGCGCGACCAGCACGGCGGCGGCCATGGCTACAGCCAGTACTCCACACCCCACTGAACGTTTCATGCGGACGAAGTTCGCACGCAACCGCTAACTCGTCAAGAGAAACGAACAGTAATGAACAAGATTTCCCCGAGTACGGCGTGGCGGTGAGTGGGTGTGAGGACAGGCGTGGGGGTCGCGGAACAAGCTGTTACTTGTCCCGTGACCCCGGGGTGATGCGCCCGGTTACCTCGCCGAGGCCGAGGCCGAGGCGGGACCCGTCGGAGCCACGTGCCCAGGCGGAGATTGTGAGCTCGTCGCCGTCTTCGAGGAAGGTGTGGTGCTTGCCGTTGACGAGGAGGGGTTCGCGGCCTCCCCAGGTCAGCTCGATGAAGGAACCGCGCTGGTTCTTCTCCGGGCCGCTGACGGTGCCGGACGCGTACAGGTCGCCGGTGCGGACGCTGGCGCCGTTGGCGGTCAGGTGGGCGAGCATCTGGGCGGGGGACCAGTAGAGGTCGCGGTACGGCGGGCTGCTGACCAGGTGACCGTTCAGGTAGACCTCGAAGGTGATGTCGTAGTTCACCAGGTTCTTGCCGGCCAGGTACGGCAGCACGGGTGGGTCCTGGGCCGGGAGGGGTACGGCGGATGCCGCGAGGGCGTCGAGGGAGACGACCCAGGGGGAGATGGACGTGGCGAAGGACTTGCCGAGGAACGGGCCCAGCGGGACGTACTCCCAGGCCTGTAGGTCGCGGGCCGACCAGTCGTTGACGAGCACCACGCCGTACACGTGCTCCTCGAAATCCTCAACAGACACAGGCTTTCCGAGCGTCGACGGTGTGCCGACGACGTACCCGAGCTCGACCTCGATGTCGAGTCGCTGGGACCGGCCGTACGTCGGGACCGTCGCGTCCGAGGCCTTGCGCTGGCCGGACGGGCGGACGATGTCGGTGCCGCTGGCAACGATCGTGCCGGCGCGGCCGTGGTAGCCGACCGGGAGGTGCTTCCAGTTCGGGAGCAGTGGCTCGGAGTCCGGGCGGAACAGCCGGCCGAGGTTCGTCGCGTGCTGCTCGGAGGCGTAGAAGTCGACGTAGTCGGCGACCTCGACGGGGAGTTGCATGCCGACCGCCGACTGCGGGATCAGATGCGGCTCCACCGTGTCCCGCTCGGCGGAGTTGCTGACCAGGTCGAGCAGCCAGTTCCGGGTCGCACGCCAGGCCGGGCGGCCGAGGGCGAGGAACGCGTTCAGGCTCGGCTGCGCGAACAGCTGGGCGCCGTCCAGCATCTGTGCCGACGCGACCGGTGCGAGGTCGATAACCTGGTCGCCGATCGCGGCGCCTACCCGCGGCTCCTCGTCGCCGTGCCGGAACACGCCGAGCGGCAGGTTCTCCGGCCCGAACGGCGAGCCGTCCGGGATGTCGATCCAGCTCATGATGCCTCCGTCAAACCCAGTGTTGTCAGGTCGTTCCGCGGTTCGTCGATGCTGCACGATCCGAACGACGTGAACCATCGCCGGGTGCTTGCCGCCTGGTCGTCGGTCAGCCCGCGGGCCTGCTCGGCCAGTGCCTGGCCGTCGCGCCGCTCCAGCAGTTGAATCAGCTCGTCGTGCGCAGCCCCGTCGAGCGACGCGCGGGTCGCCAGCAGCACGTTGAGGAAGCCGTGGTGCTCGAATCCCGTGTCCTCGGCGGTATGGCGGACCGCGTTGTGCAGCCCTGCCGTGCACTTGAAGGCGACCTCCCGATCGAGGCAGGCCGTGATGAAGGACGCCACCTGGCCGGCCGACGGGAACAGGGCGGCGTCCATCCCGCCGGTGCGTAGTTTCGCGGCGTACCCGGCGTCGGCGACCACGTCGAGCGCACGCTCCCACGCTCCGTCCAGGCCGAGTTCGACGTACGCCGTCTCCTCGTCGAGGCAGCCGTCGCACGCGCGGACGACGCGCAGCGCGTTGCGGGACAGGTCGTCCTCGTCGCGCAGCCGGACCTCGACCGCGGCCACCTCGACGTCCTTCGAGCGGTCGCCCCAACGGATCGCGGGCTCGATCCCGCCGGCGCCGCCGGAGATCACCACCGAAACCCGCAGCGGGCCGGAGCCCCCGCCGGTGCGGGCGGTCTCGGCGACCTTCAGCAGGTCCTGGTCGGTGCAGACGAGCGGGCCGACCAGGTCGGCGTACGGCGACTGCAGGTGCGAGCGGTGGGCGGGGACCGCTTCGGGCAGCGGCAGGTCGCCTGGGGGGAACATCGACGCGTCGTCGACCAGGTGCCGGTACAGGGCAGGGACGGTTGACATGCTCCAGAGCCTAACGGATGCTTTCGGTAAGCGGACGCACGCGTTCGATTATCGTTCAACGGAGTAAGTATGGCGTTCTATCGGCAGGTCGGGGAAGTACCACCGAAACGGCACACCCAGTTCCGGAAACCGGACGGCGGGCTGTACTACGAGGAGCTGATGGGCGAGGAGGGCTTCTCGTCCGACTCCTCGCTGCTGTACCACGCCGGCGTACCGTCCGCGCTCGTCGACTCCCAGGTGTGGGACCTGCCGGACCTGGCCACCGTCCCGAACCACCCGCTGACGCCGCGCCACCTGAAGCTCCACGACCTGTTCACCGACACGTCCAAGTCGAACGCCGTCGAGGACCGTCGCCTGGTGCTCGGCAACGGTGACGTCCGGATCTCGTACGTCGTCGCCGAGCAGCCGTCGCCGTACTACCGGAACGCGATCGGCGACGAGTGCGTGTACGTCGAGAAGGGCTCGGCCACCGTCGAGACCGTCTTCGGCGTACTGAACGCGGTCGAGGGCGACTACGTGATCATCCCGCGCGCGACCACGCACCGCTGGCTGCCCGGGCCGGACGGCGTGCACGCCTACGCCATCGAGGGCAACTCGCACATCGCGCCGCCGAAGCGCTACCTGTCCCGGTACGGGCAGTTCCTCGAGCACTCGCCGTACTGCGAACGCGACCTGCACCCCACCACCGAGCCGTTCGTCGAGGAGGGGACGGACGTCGAGGTGCTGGTGAAGCACCGCGGGAACGGTCCCGGCGGGATCGTCGGCACGCGGATGACGTACGCGACGCACCCGTTCGACGTGGTCGGGTGGGACGGCTGCCTGTACCCGTACACGTTCAACGTGAGCGACTTCGAGCCGATCACCGGGCGGGTGCACCAGCCGCCGCCCGTGCACCAGGTGTTCGAGGGGTACAACTTCGTGGTCTGCAACTTCGTGCCGCGGAAGGTCGACTACCACCCGCTGTCGGTGCCGGTGCCGTACTACCACTCGAACGTCGACTCCGACGAGGTGATGTTCTACTGCGGCGGCGACTACGAGGCCCGGAAGGGCTCCGGGATCGGGCTCGGGTCGATCTCGCTGCACCCGGGCGGGTACGCCCACGGCCCGCAGCCGTCCGCGATCGAGGCGTCCCTCGGCGCCGAGCGGTTCGAGGAGCTGGCGGTGATGGTCGACACCTTCCGCCCACTCGAACTGGGTGAAGGCGGCCAAGCGGCAGACGACGGCGTCTACGCCTGGACCTGGGCCGGAAGGCGCAAAAACTGACGGTGTGTGGGACTCTTTCCCGGTGAGTGAGGACGGGGACGCAACTTCACAGGTCGCGGAGCTGGACGCGGCAGACGACACGCCGGAGGTAGCGATGCCGCCAGGTGATTCGGGACAACCGTTCGTGGTCGGGATCGACCGGGACGCGGTGCTGCGCCGGCGCGAGGTGGTGCGGACCGTGGAGCGGCGTGGCGCCTGGGCGACGGCGATCCTCGGCGCGATCGGCATCGTCGCCGCGGTCTACGCGCTGTTCGCGTTCCGCGGCTCCGGGATGTGGCCGTTCGCGCTGCTGCTGATCCTGGCGATGCTCCCGCTGGTGCTCAGCACGCTGCTGGTGTACCGCGTACAGACCGACCGGCAGCAGTGGTACGACGCGAACGAGCTGCCGCCGGTCGCGATGCGGATCTCGGTGAAGGGCCTCGAACTGGCGTGCGACGGCGCGGCGTTCCCCGTCGTACTGCCGTGGGCGACCGTCCGCGGCTTCACCCAGCACAAGCTGCTCGGTCAGTACATGCTCGACCTGGCGCTGGAGCGCGGCGTCGGCGCGACCACCGCGGGCGTCCGCGGGCTCGACCAGCGGCCGGTCCGCAGCGTCGTCAAACCCAACCCGCTGCTCCGGCCCACCGGCATGTTCCTGATCAAGGCCCTCGACCAGCCCGTCCACGTCATCGACGAAGCCCTCCGCCACTTCTCGAACGGCACCGCCGGCGTACAGCGCTAGGGCATGGGGCCGGGAGTCACGCCCTAGCAGGGCAGCGAGCGGTAGGTGTACCCCTGCTGGGTGAGTTTCGTGAGGGCTTGATCCAGGGCGGCGACGGTTTGGGAGCGGTTGCCGCCGCCGTCGTGCATCAGGATGATCGCGCCGGGGCGGGCGCCGGCCATGATCGCGTGCTCGACGTGGGCGGTGCCGGGCTTCTCCCAGTCCTTCGTGTCGACGTCCCAGAGGACCTCGCGCTGGTGGTACGCCGCGGCGATCGCCTGCACCTTCGCGTTGGTGCCGCCGCCCGGCGGGCGTAGGCACTTCGACTTGATGCCCATCGCGATCTCCTGCTGGACCTTGGCGTCCGGCAGCAGCGTGAGCGTCTTGTGGTCGAACGTGTGGTTGCCGATCCGGTGCCCGGCGGCGCGCTCGGCGGCGATCAGGTCGGGGTACTGCGCCACCTGGATCCCGAGCACGAAGAAGGTGGCCTGCGCGTGGTGCTTCCGCAGTACCTGAAGAACCTTCGGCGTCCACTCGTGCTGCGGGGCCGTCGTCGAAGGTCAGGTAGAGGACCTTCCCGTGGCCGGCCAGGTTCCAGTCGTCCGCGGGCAGTGTCGTCGGGGTCGTCGGGGTCGGCTGCACCGGCTGCGTGCTCTCCTTGCCGGCCGACGGTTCACCACGCTTCGACGTACCGGGCGTACTGAGGAGTCCGTGGTCCGGCGTCGTACTGACCACGGGCGCGGCGGACGTCACGGAAGGACCGGACGGCGAGGCGGCTTGGGCGAGGACGGCACCGCACAGCAGGGCGGCGACCAGCGGCAAGAGTTTGCCGGGCGGCCCGGTCACGGGGCCTCCCGCCCTGGACTGAGGAGCGGAGGGAGCGAAGCGACCGGAGCGACGAGGGAAGGGCGGGAGCTGAAGCCCCGTGACCCGCCGCGCCGGAGGCGTGGCATGAGGGCGGTCATGGGCGGCATCCTCTCGCGAGGAAGGGGGCATCCGTTCACCGGGCCGGGGCGTGTCTCGCTTATCGTGTGCACTCGTGCCGGAGATCCCGGCGAAGCGACCTTGTGAGGCGGGGCGATGACCGACAGCGGTGAGCGGAACACGATGACGCGACGCACAGTGATCGGTGCGGGGATCGGTGCGGGGATCGGCGGCGCGGCGGCGCTGACCGCGGCCGGATTCGAGCCGGCGCCGGCGTTCGCGGGCGGTTCGGGGAAGACGGTCCGGCTGACCGTGATGGGCACCACCGACCTGCACGGCAACGTGTTCAACTGGGACTACTTCAAGAACGCCGAGTACGACGACTCCGCGCACAACGACATCGGCCTGGCGAAGATCTCCACGCTGGTCAGCGCCGTCCGGGACCGGATCGCGGCGGACCGGCACGCGCCGCGCCCGCTGATGCTGGACGCGGGCGACACCATCCAGGGCACCCCGCTGGCCTACTACTACGCGAAGATCGAGCCCATCACCGGCGGCCACACGCACCCGATGGCGGCCGCGATGAACCGGATCGGGTACGACGCCGCGGCGCTCGGCAACCACGAGTTCAACTACGGCCTCGACATCCTCCGCAAGTTCCAGCGCCAGTTGCGTTTCCCGCTGCTCGGCGCGAACGCCCAGGACTGGACGACCGGCCTGCCCGCGTTCCCGCCGTACGTGCTGAAGCGGGTGCACGTCCCAGGCGAGAAGCCGATCACGGTCGGCATCCTCGGCCTCACGAACCCGGGCATCGCGATCTGGGACAAGGCGAACGTCGAGAACAAGCTCAAGTTCGGCGGCATCGTCGAGCTCGCGCGGCAGTGGGTCCCGAAGGTCCGCGCCGCGGGCGCCGACCTCGTGATCGCCTCGGTGCACTCGGGCATGGACCTGTCCTCGTCGTACGGCGACGCGCTGCCGTACCCGGAGAACGCGTCCGTACTGATGGCCGAGACCGTCCCGGGCATCGATGCCGTACTGGTCGGCCACGCGCACCTGGAGATCCCGGAGCGCCTGGTCACGAACAAGACCAGCGGCGAGCAGGTCGTGCTGAGCGAGCCGCTGAAGTGGGGCATGCGGCTGTCGCTGTTCGACCTGGACCTGCAGAAGGTCCGCGGACAGTGGAAGGTAGTCGCCCGGCACAGCCAGGTGCTGAACGCGAACACCGTCGACGCCGACCGGGACGTGGTCGCGCTGCTGCAGAAGGACCACGACAAGGTCGTCCAGTACGTGAACTCGAAGATCGGCACCTGCACCGAGGCGATGTCCGCGGCGACCGCGCCGTGGGAGGACACCGCCGCGCTCGACTTCGTGAACTTCGTCCAGGCGGACGCGGTGTCGAAGGCGCTCGCCGGTACGCCGCAGGCCTCGCTGCCGGTGCTGGCGATCGCGGCCCCGTTCAACCGGGACGCGGCGATCCCGGCCGGTGACGTATCGGTCCGCGACGTCGCGGGGCTGTACGTCTTCGACAACACGCTGCTCGCGGTGACGATGACGGGCACGCAGGTCAAGGAGTACCTCGAGTTCTCCGCGCAGTACTTCAAGCAGATCAGTGGCACCGGCCCGTTCCCGTCGGACCAGGTCACCAACGCGCCGACGTCGACCGCGCCGAACGGTACGCCGGACTACAACTACGACATCGTCGGCGGCCTGACCAAGCCGCTGACGTACAAGATCGACATCGCCAAGGCGCCCGGCGCGCGGATCACCGACCTCGCGTACGGCGGCACCCCGGTCGCCGCCGACCAGCAGTTCGTTGTCGCGGTCAACAACCACCGCCAGTCCGGCGGCGGCAACTTCCCGCACATCAAGACCGCCCCGGTGGTCTACAACCGCCAGGTCGAGATCCGCCAGCTGATGATCGACTACGTGACCACCACCGGCACCGTCGACCCGAAGACCTTCCACACCACCGACTGGTCCCTGACCTCCAACGGCACCCCGATCACCGTCACCACCTGAACCTGCAGGCATACACAACCTGCCAGGTGCCGCCCAGCCTGTCCGACCGGTTGACCGATTCCCGGGATCATCCGGCAGGGCAGGCTGCGGCCGGGGACGCGATCCCGCCGGGCAGCCCGGCGTTCGCGCTGACCCGCGAGCACCTCGACAACCTCCGTCGTACCGTCGAGTCTGCCCCGGAGCGGTCATGAGCACCTTTCCGGAAAGAATCCGTCGCCACGCGACGAGAAGTTTCCGGAAACTGGCGGAGATGACGACCTACGAGGCGGCGGTGCGGGAGGCGCCGCTGGTGATCATCCCGGTCGGCCGCCGGTCCCGTACGGCGTCTCCCCGCACCACATCGCGTTCGCCGGCACGATGAGGTTGTCACCGGCAACCTTTCTGCAGGTACTGCGGGACCTGGTCGGGCACCGCGGCAACAACCCGGCCTGTCCGTGCTCGCGCAGGAGTACGTCCGCACCGGCGTGACGTACGCGTGGACGCCGGTCACGTCCGTGGTGCCGGACCTGATCACGGACGTCAGCGCCGTACACGGCCACGCCGGCGAGGCGGAGACCGCGCAGGCGTCCCCCTAGAAGCCCCCGTCAAGGTTCCCGCCCGTGTGTGTGCCGGTCGACAGGTAGAGCACCGGCGAGACGCCGTACGCGCGATCACGTTTACGCTCAGGTGCACTACCTGACCGGTCGACACCTCCTGTCGAGAATGCACACCAGGAGGGCGCCGCCACCAAGGCGTTGTCGCCGGCCTGCGTCGGTACCTGGTGCGTCCCCGCAGGAGGCAATAGGTCAGTCGTCGCGGAGCGGTGTCCGTCTAGGTGACGGTGATGCCGGCGTTGCGGAGGTCGGTCAGGGCTTGGTGGGTGGTGGGTTCGGCTACGCCGGCGGTGAGGGTGGTGAGGACGGTGGTGTCGAAGCCCTGGGCCTTGGCGTCGAGGGCGGTGGCACGGACGCAGTAGTCGGTGGCGATGCCGCAGACGTCGACGTCTGTGACGCCCTTGCCGCGGAGCCAGTCGGCGAGTGGGTGGCCGCCTTCGTGGGACTTGCCTTCGAAGCCGGAGTACGCCGCGGCGTACTCGCCCTTGTCGAAGATCGCGTCGAACGGTTGCGGGTCGAGGTTCGGGTGGAAGCTGACGCCGTCGGTGCCGGCCACGCAGTGCGGAGGCCAGGAGTTCACGAAGTCGGGCGTCTTGGAGAAGTGGTCGCCCGGGTCGATGTGGTGGTCACGGGTGGCCACGACGTACGCGTACTGCCGCTCGTCCGGCTCCGCCTCGTGCCACTCGTGCAGCAGCTCGCCGATCCGGAACGCGACGTCGGCGCCGCCGGCGACGGCCAGGCTCCCGCCCTCGCAGAAGTCGTTCTGCACATCAACCACGATCAGTGCCCGGGCCATCGCGCCGCTCCTTTGCCGGAGTACTCCTGAGCCCACCGTACAAGCGCCGACGCCGTCCAGGCTGCATTACGAGGGAATCAGGTCGCCGCCCGTGACGTGCAGGAGCTGGCCCTGGATCGACCTGGTACGCGGGGACGTGAGGAACAGGATCGCGTCGGCGAGCTCGGACGCGTCCGGCAGGTGCCGCGCGGTGAAGCCGGCCGCGATCCGCTCCAGCGCGGGCTGCGGAATCACTCGGTGTACGCCGTTCTCCAGCGTGATCCCGGGCAGTACGACGTTGACGAGTACGCCGTCCGCGCCCAGATCGTGCTGCAGGCTCGCGGCCAGGCCGTGCAGCCCCGCCTTGGCCGCGCCGTACGCCCAGGAACCGGCCATGCCGCGTTCCGCCAGGTCGGTCGAGAGCAGGACGAGCCGCCCATGTTCCGAGCGCCGCAGCGCGGGCGCGACCTGCTGCACCAGGTGGAAGTTCCCTTCGAGGTTCGCCCGGATGATCCCGGTCCACCACTCCGGCCGGGACTCCTCGATCCGCGACGGCCGCTCGTCGTACCCGAGCGTGCCCCAGCTGACCGCGTTCGCGACGACCGCGTCGAGACCGCCCCAGTGCTCGACGGTCGAGGCGACCGCCGCGGCGATGGTCTCCGGCGCACCGAGATCCATCGGTACGACGTACGCCGTGCCGCCGGCCGCCTCGATCTCCTCCGCGACCGCCTCGGCGGCGTCCTTCCGGGTGTTGTAGGTGATCGCGACCCGCGCGCCTTCCCGCCCGTACGCGATCGCGGTGTCCCGCCCGATCCCGGACGACCCGCCGGTCACCAGCACTGCCACGTCCTTGAAACCCAGGTCCATGACCCGTCCTCCTGGTTATAGTTAGTCGGCTAAGCAGAAAACTTAGCCGACTAATAAACTCGATGCAAGCCCGGTTTCCGGAAGCCATGTGCTGACAGTTATGGTTTGACGGCGCATTGTTACCGAGTCATGGGGCCGGCATCTTCCGCCGGGGCGGGCCCTTGGGGGGTTCGTTCATGAAGAAGGCCGTTCTGGCCGCGGTTGTCGCCGCGGCCGTCATTGCTGCTGCGTTGGTTCCGTCCGGGCCTGCGGTGCAGGCTGCGACCGGGAGCGCGGCGCGCAGTGCGCCGCGCGGGTTCGGGTCCGCGTTGTCGTCGGTGGAGCAGCTGTCCTGGCAGACGAACGCGAGCGTGAACGCGGTCGCCGTCGCCGGGGACCTGGTGTTCGCCGGTGGTCTGTTCACCCGGGTCCGGCCGCCGGGCAAGGCCCGTGGCGTGGGGGACGTGGCGCGGAAGTACTTCGTGGTGCTCAACCGGACCACCGGCGTACCGACGCGGTTCGCGCCGAGCGTGAACGGGCCGGTCTGGAGCATCGCCGCGTCGCCGGACGGCCGCCGGGTCGTGATCGGCGGCGACTTCACCGTGGTGGACGGCGTACCGCGGTCCCGGGTGGCGATGTTCGACGTTGCCACCGGCAAGCTCGTGGCCGGCTGGGACCCGGTGGTGAACTACCGCGTCGCCGCACTGAAGGTCACCGCCGGCACGGTCTATCTCGGCGGCTCGTTCGGCGCCGTCGACAAGGTCGCCCGGGAGCGCCTCGCCGCGGTCGCGCTGAGCACCGGCGCGCTGCTGCCGTGGGACCCGGGCGCGAACGACGACGTCCACGCGCTCGAGGTGTCGACCGACGGTGCGCGGGTCTTCGTCGGCGGCGGGTTCACCACGATCGGCGGCCGCGACCAGCACGCGCTCGCGATGCTGAACGCCCGGACCGGCGCGGTGCTCGCGATGCCCGCCGCGGCCGCGATCCCGCCGCTGTCCGAGGAGTGCGACAGCCGGGTCAAGGACCTCGAGGTCCAGGGAGACAAGGTGTTCGCGTCCAACGCCGGCACCAACAGCATGCAGTGCTACGACGGCGTGCTCGCCGCGGACAGCACGACCGGCAAGCTGCTCTGGCAGAGCAAGTGCCTGGGCGCGACCGAGGCGATCGTTGCGATCGGCAACTGGCTGTACAAGGGCTCGCACGCCCACGACTGCAGCGCGGACGGGGAGTTCCCCGACAAGACCGGCATGCATCACCTGCTCGTCTACAGCACGATCACCGGCAAGCTCGGTCCCTGGTTCCCGAACACGGATGCCGGCGGTACGACGCTGGTCGGCCCACTCGCGTTCGCGTCCGGCGGCAACGACCTCTGGGCGGGCGGTGACTTCACGGCGGTGAACGGCAAGCCGCAGGAGGGGCTGACCCGGTTCACCGACGTACCGGGCGGTGCCGCGCCGGCGCGTCCGGCCGCGCCGAAGGTGGCGAGCGCGCGGCCGAACAAGGTGACGATCGCCTTCGAGACCGTGCTCGACCGCGACAACCTGACGCTCACCTACCTGCTGTACCGCGGCAACACCCGGATCGGCAGCTGGTCGCGGACGTCGAACTCGTGGACCAGGCCGACCGTCACCTCGGTGACCGACTCCGGCCTGACCAGCGGTCAGACGCTGTCCTACCGCGTCGAGGTCAGCGACGGCCGCAACGTCAGCAGGAGCGCCGCGGCCACCGTCAAGGTCCGCTGACCGCTAGCACCGGGTTCCACGAGCAGGTACGACGAGCTCGGCCAGGTAGGCGTCGATCTTCGCCCGGGCGCACGCGTTGAACTGGTACAACGTGTGCCCGGGCCCGTCGTGGTAGATCGACCCGCTGCCCGGCACCTGGTCGACCACCCGCGACGCCGCCTGGAACTCGCTCCAGTTCCCGGCCATCAGCAGCGGCGGCAGACCGTCCGGCAACGCGGCCGGCCGGTTGCGTACTGGGATCGGCCAGCCGACGCAGGACAGCATCGCCTGCTCGATCGTCGCCACCGCCCCGGTGTACGGCGCGGCCGCGCGCATCCGGCGTACCTGCTGCTCGAGTTGCCGGTGGTCGGCCGGGTGCGGCCAGTCGGTGCACTCCACGACACCCGGCGAGGCGGTCATCGCGAACGGCGCGTTCGGCGGATCCGGGATGAAGCCCGACGCGTCCCCAGTCGACGCGGCCTTCTCGAGTGCCGCGGCGAGTCGCGGGTACGACGCCGCGCCCACCCGCGCGAGGGCGACACCTTGCGCGCGGATGTCGTCGCCGCCGTACTTCACGTCGCCGGCCGGTAGCGGTGTCCGATCGGCGCGGGCCGTGATCCGCTGCCAGAGGGCCGGCGCGTTCGCGCAGTTTCCTTGCGTACGGCACCAATCGAAGAACCGGATCAGGTAGCTCTGGACGTCCCGCGCGAGCCGCGCCAGCTCACGGTCCCAGTCCGCGGCGCTGTGGTTCCAGGTCCCGTCCAGCACCATCGCGCGGACCCGCTGCGGGAACAGCTGCGCGTACGCCTGCCCGATGAACCCGCCGTACGACGCGCCGTAGAAGCTCGTCTGCCGCTCGCCGAGCGCCTGCCGGATCGCGTCGGCGTCGCGGGCGTGGGTGGCCGAGTCCATCGCGCCGAACAGCTCCGGATCCTTCGCCTGGCAGCGTTCCGCGGCCGCGCGGTTGGTGGCCGCGATGCGATCGAACTCCGCCTGGTCCCGCGGCAGCGCCGGGATCCGGGCCCCGGTCCAGTCGCACCGGAGGTTCGTACTGAGGCCGGGGAGGTTCGGCCCGCCGCGGAGGTCCCAGGTGACGATGTCCATCTTCTGCCGCAGCCCGGCGAAGGACTCCCCGCCGCCGTACTTGCGCATGAGATCGATGCTGATGCCGACCGGGCCGCCGAAGTTGACCAGCACCGAGCCTTTCGGCTTCGGGGCCGTGGAGCGGAGCCGGCCGATGGTCAGCGTGAGCCGGCGGCCGTTCGGGTGGTCCCAGTCGACCGGGACCTTCAGCGTGGCGCATTGGATCCCGACCGAGCCGGGGCCGCCGGGGCATTCGCCCCAGGTGAGCGTTTGGGCGGGTGGGGTGAGGACGTTGGTCGTCAGCATCCCGCTCGCCGCGAGTGCGAGTAGTTTCAGCATGCGGCTCACGGTTCCGCGGATTCCCCGTCCGCACATCGGACCAGGAGCCGTCGGACCACGGTCCGAGGCGAGGTGCCGAGCCGTCGGCTAGGTTCGACGCGTGACGGAGTACGGCTTGGCCAGGCGGCAGTTGATCGCCGTGGACTGCTTCGTCGCGATCGGGTACGCCGTACTCGTCCTGGCCACCACATCCACCACAGCAGGGCTCGTTGCGCTGGGGCTCACCCTGCCGATCGCGGTACGGCGGATCTGGCCGGTGCCCGCGTTCGCGATCGCGGCGGTCGTCTCGGTCGTCGCCGTCCTCGCGAACGCGCTTCGCGATCCGCTCCTGGCGGCCGCCTACGTCCTGTACGTCGTCGCGCTCACCCGGCCCTCGTCCCGCCCGGTGTCGAGCCGCCGCCTGCTCGGGCTGGCCGGCGGGCTCGGGTTCGTCGTACTGCTGCTCGCCGTGGTGGCCGGTGCGCCGGCAGGTCAGTCGCGGGCCGCGGTCGTGCTGACCGGGTTCGCCGCGCTGTACGGCGCGTGGGTCCTCGGACAGGTCGTCCGGGACCGGCGCGCGGCGGCCGCCCGCGCCGCGCAGGCGCTCGCCGAGCAGGCCGTCGCCGCGGAACGGTTGCGGATCGCCCGCGAGCTGCACGACATCGTTGCCCACAGCATGGGTCTGATCGCGGTCAAGGCCGGAGTCGCGAACCATGTCCTGCAGGTCCGTCCGGAGGAGGTGTCCGACGCGTTGTCCGTGATCGAGTCGACCAGCCGGGACGCGTTGGTCGAGCTGCGGCACATGCTCGGACTGCTGCGGACGTCCGACGACGAACCCGCGGACCTCACCCCGCCTGCCGGGCTGGCCGCGCTGCCGGAGCTGGTCGCCCGCGTCGAGTCCACCGGCGTCCGCGTCGACCTCACGCTCGACGTACCCGAACCGCTCCCGGAGGCCGTCGGGCTGACCGTCCACCGGATCGTCCAGGAGTGCCTCACGAACGTCACCAGACACGCCCGCGCCGACCACTGCCGCATCACGGTCACCGGCAGCGGGAACGCAGTACACGTGGAAGTGACCGACGACGGCGCCGGCGGTACGGCGGTCGAGGGACACGGGCTGATCGGGATCCGCGAGCGCGTCAGCGTGTACGGCGGGACGTACCGCGCCGGGCCGTTGCCGGGTGGCGGCTTCGAGGTCGTCGTACGGCTGCCGCATGCCTGAGATCCGGGTTTTGGTCGCCGACGACCAGGCGTTGCTGCGCGGGAGCTTCCGGGTGCTGATCGACACCACGCCGGGGCTGATCACGGTCGGCGAGGCGGCGAACGGTGTCGAGGCCGTCGAGCTCGCGCGCCGGGAGCAGCCCGACGTCGTACTGATGGACGTCCGGATGCCCGTGCTGGACGGCATCGAGGCCACCCGGCAGATCTGCTCCGAGAGTGTCAGGACCAAGGTGCTGATCCTGACGATGTTCGACCTCGACGACGCGGTGTACGCCGGGCTGCGCGCCGGGGCGAGCGGCTTCCTGCTGAAGGACGTACCGCCGGTCGAACTGCTCCAGGCGATCACCGTCGTCGCGGCCGGCGAGGGACTGCTCGCACCGTCGATCACGCGCCGGCTGATCGCGGAGTTCGCGCGGCTGGCCGAGCCCGGGCAGGCGCCGCTGGCCGGGCTGACCGGCGTGACCGACCGCGAACGCGAGGTCCTGACGCTGATCGCGCGCGGCCTGTCGAACCAGGAGATCTGCGACCACCTGAACGTCGGCCGTGGCACCGTGAAGACCCACATCGGCCACCTCCTCGCCAAGCTCCACGCCCGCGACCGCGCGCAGCTGGTGATCGCCGCCTACGAGTCGAACCTGGTCCAACCACGCCGCCGCTGACCTACGGAGAGTGAGTCTGCGGGGTCGGCGATAATCGGGGGGTGACGGGTCCCGAGCAGTTGGCAGTTGTCGGTGCGGGGCTGGGTGCGGGGATTCTTACGTCGACCGTCGGTGTCGCTTCGTTGCTGAGCTTTCCGGTGCTGATCGCGTTGGGGATTCCGCCGGTGGTTGCGAACGCGTCCAACACGCTGGGTTTGCTTCCGGGGGCGCTGAGTGGCGCGTTCGGGTACCGGCGTGAGCTGCGGGAGGTGCCGCGCCGGCAGGTCGTTGTCGTCGTACTCGTCTGTGCCGTCGGCGCGATCGGCGGCGCGGCCCTGCTGCTGGCGCTGCCGTCCCGGGTGTTCGCGTCCGCGGCACCGTGGCTGATCCTCTTCACCTGCCTGACCGTCGGCGTCCAGCCGTGGATCTCCCGGTGGCTGCGTTCCCACTCCCAGCACCCGCACGACCTCCGCCGATCGATGACCCCGGCGACCATCGCCGGCACCGCGTTGACCGGCGTGTACGGCGGCTACTTCGGCGCAGGCGCCGGCGTGATGATGATGGCCGTCCTGGGCCTCGGCCTGGACCTGGAACTCCGCGTCGTCAACGGGTTGAAGACCCTCGCCCTACTCGCCGCCAACCTGGTCGCCGGCACCATCTTCCTCTTCATCGCCGACCTCAACCTCCCCGCCGCCGCCCTTCTCGCCACGGGATCCGTCATCGGCGGCTACCTCGGCGCCCACATAGGCCGCCGCCTCCCCGCCACCTACCTCCGCACCCTGATAGTCCTGGCCGGCCTCACCGCCGCCACCCTGATGCTGTTCTAGAGGTGCGGGACGATCGCGAGGGCCGTGATCAGCAGGCAGATGGTGCCGTTGAGGTACGGGTGGCTGGCCAGTACCGCGATGAACTCGCGGATTGTTGCTGTTGGCCAGTAGTAGGCCGCAGTGGGGGAGCCGACGACCTGGCCGTTCACCTTTGCCTTGCGGGCGGTGAGGGCGGCGCGGAAGGCGTGGAAGTTGTTCGTGACGATCAGGCAGCGGTACGCCGGGCGCAAGCCGGCCATCAGGTCCCGGCTGAAGGTCAGGTTCTCCCAGGTGGTGGTTGACCTGTCCTCGCGGAGGATCTGGTCCTCCGGTACGCCGTGCTCGACGAGGTACGCCGCCATCGCGTGGGACTCGGGCAGGTCCTCACCCGGGCCTTGGCCGCCGGACGTCACGATCCGGGGCGAGCGGCCCTTGCGGAGCGCCCGCTCGTACACCTGCCGTGCGCGGTCGAGGCGGCTCGCGAGCAGCGGCGGGACGCGCGATCCGATCAGGCCGGAGCCGAGTACGACGACGAAGTCCACCTTCCGCGACGAGCGGACCCGGCTGTAGAAGAACGCGTACACCAGGAAGCAGAGGAAGAGGAACGAGATATAGGTCAGTACGCCGAGCAGCACCGACCGTACGGCGGCCAGCGGCTCCCACCCGATCTTCTGCACCAGCACGCTGAAGATCACGAATCCGATGATCCCGAGCCCGACGATCAGCGACAGCAGGTTCGACAGCCGGCGGCGTTCCCGGCGCAGCATCGTCACCCCGTTGATCACCAGGAACACCGCGAGCAGGCCGATCGCCACCGGGATCGCGATCACGATCGCCCACACCATCGCGACCGCCACCGGCTTGCTCACCGTCTCGACCGCGAAGATCACGCCGAGCCCGGCGAACATCAACGTCAGAACCAGGAAGATCCCGTTCTTGAACAGCCGCCGGTCCCGCCAGAAACTGACGCCGAAGATCAGGAGCCAGAACCCGGCGGCACCGAAGCAGATGACCATCGGGCGCCATCCAACCACGCACGGTCGCCGGGGTGGGGGAGGCTCGGTGTGTGGACGGGACCAGGCCGATCCGGACCCGGTGTGCGAGGCTGCAGGAATGACGAGGAACTGGGCCGGAAACGTCGAGTTTGCGAGTGAACTGCGGCGACCACGCACGGTCGGGGAACTGCAGGAGTTGGTGGCGCGGGCCGAGAAGGTTCGGGTGCTGGGCACCGGGCACTCGTTCAACCGGATCGCCGACACCTCCGGTGTGCTCGTCGGCGTGCAGGAGTTGCCGCAGGTGATCGACATCGGCGACCCCGGCAGACATGGCGTGACGGTGTCGGCCGGGACGCGGTACGGCGAGATCACGGCCGCGCTGCAGGCCCGGGGGCTGGCGTTGCACAACCTCGGGTCGTTGCCGCACATCTCGGTGGCGGGGGCCTGTTCGACCGGTACGCACGGCTCGGGCGACACCAACGGGCCGCTCGCGGACGCGGTCAACGCGATCACGTTCGTGAACGCGGACGGCGAGCTCGTCACGCTCACCCGTGACGACCCGGACTTCGCGGGTTCGATCGTCTCGCTCGGGGCGCTCGGCGTCACCGTCAGCCTCACGCTCGACGTACAGCCGTCGTACGAGATCAGTCAGGTCGTGTACGACGGCGTGCCGGTCGACCGCCTGCAGTCGGACTTCGCCGACGTGATGGGCAGCGCGTACAGCGTCAGCGCGTTCACCGACTGGGTCGACCCGGAGGTCATGGTCTGGCGCAAGCGCCGCGAGCTGAGCGAACCCGAGCCGCAGTGGATGGGTGGCCGGCTCGCGGACGGCGCGCGGCACCCGATCAAGGTGATGCCGGCCGACTACGCGACCCAGCAGGGCGGCGTACCCGGGCCGTGGAACGAGCGGCTGCCGCACTTCCGGCTCGAGTTCACCCCGAGCAACGGCGACGAGCTGCAGTCCGAGTACTTCGTGCCGCGCACCCGGGCCGCCGAGGCGGTCGACGTACTGCGGGCCCTCGGCAACCGGTTCGCGCCGGTGCTGCAGGTGTCGGAGGTGCGGACCGTCGCCGCCGACGAGCTGTGGCTGAGCCCGAGCCAGGGCCGCGACACGGTGGCCCTGCACTTCACCTGGATCCAGGACGAGGCCGCGGTCCGGCCGGTCGTCGCGGACCTGGAGGAGGCGCTCGCCCCGCTGGACACCCGCCCGCACTGGGGCAAGGTCTTCGAGGCGGACGCGGCCACGCTGGCGGAGCGGTACCCGAAGGTGAAGGACTTCGTCGGACTCGCGGCGAAGTACGACCCGGCGGGCAAGTTCCGCAACGAGTACCTGGACACCTACCTGCCGCTATAGCTGGGTGACGTCCTCGAGGGTCGAGGTGATCGACCAGAGCAGGTTCCGGATGGTACGGCGGTCGTCGGCGGTCAGGTTGGCGAGGGCGCGGCGGCCGGCCCGGTCGTAGACCTCCTGGACGGTGTGCGCGAGCGCGACGCCGCGGTCGGTCAGCTCGATGCCGACCTGCCGCGCGTCGGTCGCGCTCTTCACCCGCCGTACCAGCCCGGCCGCCTCCATCCGCTGCGTGGTCTTGGTCGCGGTCGGTACTTCGACGTCCAGCACCTTCGCCAGCCGCGCCACCGGGAGCGAACCGTGGTGCAGGAGCTTCGCGAGCACCAGCTCCTGCCCGGTGTGCAGCTCGGTCCCGGCCAGCTCCTCGGCCACGGCCTTCCGCGCGGCCCGCTCCGCGAACCGCAGCGCGATCAGTACGTCGGCCTCGTCGGCAGGCGCGTCCGGCGACCACTCCTCACTCATGTGTGGCTCCGGGACCGGAACGGGTTCCGCGCGTCGTAGTCGCCGACGTACTCGGTGGGGATCGCCGGCTCGCCGCGGCTCAGCTGGTTGGCCGAGCGGGGCAGCTCGTAGCGGGCCTTCTCGTGGTGGGCCTGCGACTCCTCCGGCGTGGTCCGGCCGACGATCTTGCCGGACTCGACCAGCGACTTCAGCAGCATGCGGTCGTCGCCGTCGTCGACCGGCTGCTCGCCGACGCCGATCAGCTCGACCTCCGCGACACCGGCCGCGGACCGCCGGCGCAGCGCCCACTTCCGGCCACCGATCGAGATCTTGTCCGGGCTCTTCTTCGCCACCGGCACCAGCTCGCCGCTCGCGTCCTCCCGGGCGACCAGCTTGTACACGAACCCGCACGTCGGGTAGCCCGAGCCGGTGACCAGCGACGTACCGACGCCGTAGCCGTCCACGGGCGCCGGCGCGAGCGCGGCGATCTGGTACTCGTCCAGGTCGCTCGTCACGATGATCCGGGTCTTCGTCGCGCCCAGCGAGTCCAGTTGCTCACGGACCTGCGCGGCCAGCGACGGCAGGTCGCCGGAGTCCAGCCGTACGGCGCCGAGCTCCGGGCCGGTCAGCTCGATCGCGGTCCGGACCGCCTCGGCGACGTCGTACGTGTCGACGAGCAGCGTCGTACCCTTGCCGAGCGCGTCGAGCTGGGACCGGAACGCGTCCCGCTCGCGGTCGTGCAGCAGCGTGAACGAGTGCGCCGCCGTACCGGTGCTCGGGATGCCGTACCGGCGGGCGGCCTCCAGGTTCGAGGTGGCGCCGAAGCCCGCGATGTACGCCGCCAGCGCCGAGGCGGCCGCGGCCTCCTCGTGGGTCCGCCGGGAGCCCATCTCGATGCAGGGCCGCCCACCGGCCCACCAGGTCATCCGGGAGGCGGCCGAGGCGACCGCGGAGTCGTGGTTCAGGATCGACAAGAAAACGGTTTCCAGGAGGACTGCCTCGGCGAACGAGGACTCCACCACCAGGACCGGCGAGCCCGGGAAGAAGATCTCGCCGTCGGCGTAACCGGAGATGTCGCCGGTGAACCGGTAGCCTGCCAGCCAGTCCCGGGTAGCCTGGTCGACGACGCCGCGATCGGCCAGGAAGGCGATCGTCTGCTCGTCGAACCGGAACTGTTCGAGCGCGTCCAGGAGCCGGTTGACGCCGGCGACCACGCCGTACCGCCGACCGTCGGGCAGCCGCCGGGCGAACAGCTCGAACACCGAGCGGCGCTCCGCCGTGCCGTCCGCGAGCGCAGCCTGCAGCATGGTGAGTTCGTAATGATCGGTCAGCAGGGCCGTCGAGTGGGTCACGAGGGCAGCCTATTGCGAACCCGGAACCGATGATGGAGAGAATGGACTGGTGAGCACCGCACCGAGCGAGCTGGAGAGCCCCGAGGTCGACGAGGCGATCGAGCTGAGCCCACCCTGGGTGACGATCGTCTGGAACGATCCGGTCAACCTGATGGACTACGTGACGTTCGTCTTCCAGACGTACTTCGGCTACTCCAAGCAGAAGGCGGAGAAGCTGATGATGCAGGTGCACTCCGAAGGCAGGTCGGCGGTGTCGAACGGGAACCGGGAAGCGATGGAACGCGACGTGGAAGCGATGCACTCCTACGGCCTGTGGGCCACCTGCGAGAAGTCGTGACGCGGTTCCGCAAGCGCCGCAAGACCGTCGTCCTCAGTTTCGCCGAGCACGAGGCGGACATCCTGGCGAACCTCCTGCGGAACCTGGTCGAGCTGCTGTACGACGGGTTGCCGCCGCGGACCACCACGCCCGTGGACCCGCTGGAGGCGCTGCTCAGCGACAACGACGGCCCGACCTCGCCGCCCGAGGACGTCGTACTGCAGCGGCTGCTGCCGGACGCGTACAAGACCGACGACATGGCGTCGTCGGAGTTCCGGCGGTTCACCGAGCGCGGGCTCCGCGAGGGGAAGGTCACCGACGCGAAGCGGGTGCTGTCCGCGCTGGAGGAGTCCCGCGCCGACGAGATCGCGCTCGAGCCGGACGAGCAGCTGTCCTGGCTGCGCGCGCTGAACGACCTACGGCTGGCGATCGGCACCCGCCTCGACATCAAGGACGAGGACGACTACGCCACCTGGGAGAAGCTCGACGACGACGACCCACGGCGCCTGACGTACGACCTGTACGACTGGCTCGGCTACCTCCAGTCCGCCCTCCTCCACAACATGCGCTGACACTAGGGTTGGCCGCATGGAGACGCGGCGGCTTGGGCGGACCGGGCGAAATGTGGGTGTGGTCGGGCTCGGGGCTTGGCAGCTCGGGGCGGACTGGGGCGCGGTCGGCGAGAGCGACGCGCTCGCGGTGCTGCACGCCGCGATCGACGGTGGGGTGACGTTCATCGACACCGCGGACGTGTACGGCGACGGGCGCAGCGAGCGGCTGGTCGGGCAGGTGCTCAAGTCGGTCGGCGGCCTGACCGTGGCGACCAAGATGGGGCGCCGGGTCGAGCAGGTCCCGGAGAACTACACGCCGGCGAACTTCCGTGCCTGGAACGACCGCTCCCGGCGGAACCTCGGGGTCGACACGATCGACCTGGTCCAGCTGCACTGCCCGCCGACGGCCGTGTACTCGGACGACGCCGTGTTCGACGCCCTCGACGGGATGGTCGACGAGGGGCGGATCGCGGCGTACGGCGTGAGCGTCGAGACCTGCGCCGAGGCGCTGACCGCGATCGCCCGTCCGAACGTGGCGTCCGTCCAGATCATCCTGAACGCTTTCCGCCTGAAGCCCCTCGACGAGGTCCTCCCTGCCGCGCAGGCAGCCGGGGTCGGCATCATCGCCCGCGTCCCGCTCGCCAGCGGCCTGCTCTCCGGCAAGTACGACGAACACACCACGTTCGCCCCCGACGACCACCGCACGTACAACCGCCACGGCGAGGCCTTCGACGTCGGCGAAACCTTCTCCGGCGTCGACTTCAGCACCGGCCTCGAGGCAGCCCGCCGCCTCACCGCAGCCGTGCCGGAAGGAGCCACCCTGCCCCAGTTCGCCCTCCGCTGGATCCTCGACCAACCAGGCGTGTCGGCCGTCATCCCGGGCGCCCGCAACCCCGCGCAGGTAGCCGGCAACCTGGCCGCCGCCGACCTCGCCCCGCTCACCGCCGACCAGCTGGCCGCGGTCCGCGAGGTATACGACGAGCTGATCCGGCCGCAGGTCCACGACCGCTGGTAGCGCGGACGCCCAGGCCATCACAATCCGGCGCTCCGGGTGCCCCCAGGCGTAGCCGCCGCCCCGGGCGGCCGATTGTGATGGCCTGGCGGTCCGCTCCGACGCTGTCCCAGCATCTGGACGCACCGTGCGGTCGGCGGGATGCCGCGATTCGGCCAACTACCGTGGAGGTGTGCTGGTCATCGAGGAGGCGACGTATGAGGCGATCGTCGCGCATGCCCGGAAGGATCATCCGGACGAGGCGTGTGGGGTGGTTGCGGGGGCGGAGGGGTCGGATCGGGCGACCCGGTTCGTGCCGATGCTGAATGCCGCGATGTCGCCGACGTTCTACGAGTTCGACTCGGGTGATCTGTTCCGGCTCTACAAGGAGCTGGACGAGCGGGACGAGGAGCCGGTGGTGATCTACCACTCGCACACCGCCACCGAGGCGTACCCGTCGCGGACCGACATCAACCTCGCCCAGGAGCCGGGGGCGCACTACGTCCTGGTATCCACCCGGGACGGCGCACATGACCCGGCGTACGACGGGCCGATCGAGTTCCGGTCGTACCGCATCGTCGGCGGCGAGGTCACGGAAGAAGAAGTGCGCGTGGTTGGTTCCTATGAAGCTGTATCTGTTGAAGATGGCCCAGAAGGAGAAGACTGAGATGGCGATCGAGCTGCGCGTGCCGACGATCCTGCGCACCTACACCGGCGGGGCGAAGGCGGTCACCGGCGCCGGCGCCGACCTGGCCGCGTTCATCGACGACGTGAACGGCAACCACCCGGGCCTCAAGGAGCGCATCGTGGAGGGCGACCCGGAGGAGCTGCGCCGGTTCGTGAACGTGTACGTGAACGACGAGGACGTCCGGTTCACCGGCGGCCTGAAGACCGAGGTCAAGGACGGCGACGTGGTCGTCGTGCTGCCGGCGGTGGCCGGCGGCTCGATCTGATGCGTTTCGACAGCCTGCTCGACTCGGTCGGCGGTACGCCGCTGGTCGGGCTGCCCAAGCTGTCGCCGTCGGCCGACGTACGGCTCTGGGCGAAGCTCGAGGACCACAACCCGACCGGTTCGATCAAGGACCGGGCGGCGCTGCGGATGCTGCTGGACGCCGAGAAGGACGGCCGGCTGCGCCCGGGCAACACGATTCTCGAGCCGACGTCGGGCAACACCGGCATCTCGCTGGCGATGGCCGCCAAGCTGCGCGGGTACCGGATGGTCTGCGTGCTGCCGGAGAACACCTCCGAGGAGCGCCGGCAGATCCTCCGGATGTGGGGTGCCGAGATCATCTCGTCGCCGGCCGCGGGTGGGTCCAACGAAGCGGTCCGGGTCGCGAAGCAGGTCGCGGAGGAGCACCCGGACTGGGTGATGCTGTACCAGTACGGCAACCCGTCGAACGCGCTCGCGCACTACGACGGCACCGCCCGGGAGATCCTCGACGACCTGCCGTCGGTGACGCACTTCGTCGCCGGCCTCGGCACCACGGGCACGCTGATGGGGGCCGGCCGGTTCTTCCGCGAGCACAAGCCGGAGGTGAAGATCGTCGCCGCCGAGCCGCGGTACGGCGAACTCGTCTACGGCCTGCGCAACCTGGACGAGGGCTTCGTCCCCGAGCTGTACGACAAGACGCTGATCGACGCGCGCTTCTCGGTCGGGCCGCGGGACGCCGTCCGCCGGGTGCGCGAGCTGCTCGACAACGAGGGCATCTTCGCCGGGATCTCCACCGGCGCGATCCTGCACGCGGCGCTCGGCCAGGCGGCCAGGTGCGTGCGGGACGGCGAGCAGGCCGACATCGCCTTCGTGGTCGCGGACGGCGGCTGGAAGTATCTGTCCACCGGCGCCTACGAGGGCACCATCGACGAGGCCGAGGATCGCCTCGAGGGACAGCTCTGGGCCTGAGCCGGGCCGGCGGGCGGAGAGCCGGGCCGGGCTCGGTGCCTGATTGTTGCCTCGGGCACCTTCTTGCAGGGGTTTGCAGGGGTTAGGTCATCGTCCGCCTACGGTTGTTTGAACAGGACCTTGCGGCCGAGTCGGGGGTGGACCCCGCGTCCCTTGCAACTGCTGCAGGGGCGTTGGGCGTAACTGAAGATGCTGCCGTGGTGCCGGCCGGCACCCTTGCACCTGGTGCACTTGGCATTCGGGTGCAGCGACAGCGAGACGACGTACACAGCGACGATCGCCATCAGCAGCAACAGCAGCAGACCCATCGGTCCGATCGAGGACGCGACGTCCGCGGCTGTGCCGTTGTTCGACTCCGCACTCTGGCTCGCCGCTTGTCCTGCGACAGCGACGTGGTCGGGCTGCGGAGTTGGTGCAGCGGTGGTCAGGGTCACCGCGAGGTGATGCAGCAGGTTCATGGCATCACGAGGGGCGGTCGAGCAAACATCGCTCCAGAGTGGCGTGCATCACGCGAAAAGGCAATTCCATAACGTAAAGATGTGGACAACCTCGGCGTGTCGGTTGCAGAGATTAGGTAAGGCTGGCTTGTGATCTGCCCGC
Organism: Kribbella aluminosa; assembly: GCF_017876295.1. NCBI lineage: Bacteria > Bacillati > Actinomycetota > Actinomycetes > Propionibacteriales > Kribbellaceae > Kribbella > Kribbella aluminosa. The sequence continues at coordinate 2,453,699 of NZ_JAGINT010000002.1, forward strand.
TGCCGGACCTGTATAAGCTCTTCCCGTGGCTGACGCACCGGTGGGGATCTTCGACTCAGGTTTCGGGGGACTCACCGTCGCCCGCGCGGTTCTCGACCAGTTGCCGCACGAGCCGATCCTGTACCTCGGCGACACCGCCCGGCAGCCGTACGGCCCGAAGCCGATCGCCGAGGTCCGCGAGTACGCGCTCGAGTGTCTCGACCACCTCGTCGACGCCGGCGTGAAGATGCTCGTGATCGCCTGCAACTCGGCGAGCGCCGCGATGCTGCGCGACGCCCGCGAGCGGTACGACGTACCGGTCGTCGAGGTGATCCTGCCGGCCGCGCGGCGGGCCGTCGCCGCGACCCGGAACCAGCGCGTCGGCGTGATCTGCACGAAGGCGACCGCGCAGTCGCTGGCGTACGAGGACGGGTTCGCGGCCGCGCCGCAGGTGGAGCTGTTCACCCGCGCCTGCCCGCAGTTCGTGGACTTCGTCGAGTCGGGCGTGACGTCGGGGCCGGAGTTGCTGGAGGCTGCGCACGAGTACCTGGACCCGCTGGTCGAGGCCGGCGTCGACACGCTGATCCTCGGGTGCACCCACTATCCGTTGCTCACCGGCGTCATCTCGTACGTGATGGGCGACAACGTCACGCTGGTCAGCAGTGCGGAGGAGTGCGCGAAGGACGTGTACTCCGTGCTCACCAAGGCGGACCTGTTGCGCCCCGACGACCTGCCGACGCCGGAGCACCGTTTCGTGACCACCGGTAACCCGGCCGAGTTCGCCGCGATCGGCTCGCGCTTCCTCGGCCCCGCACTTTCGAACGTGGACCAGTTCGCCTGGGTACGTTGACGGTGTGGCCTGATGTGACCTGAATCGTCCTGCGCCACAGGCGACTCGCCGGTAGGGTTTCAGGTATGAAGCTCACCGTGATCGGTTGCTCCGGGTCCGTACCCGGGCCGGACTCGGCCGCCTCGAGCTATCTGGTCACCGCCGACGGGTTCAGCCTGGTTCTCGACCTCGGCAGTGGCGCGCTCGGTTCGCTCCAGCGGCACCTCGCGGTCCCGGAGATCGGGGCGATCGGCCTGTCCCACCTGCATCCTGACCACTGCATGGACCTCTGCGGGCTGTACGTCGCGGCGCGCTACGCACCCGGGTCGCCGATCCCGCGGATCCCCGTGTTCGGGCCGCCCGGTACGTCGGAGCGGATGGCGCTGGCGTACGACCTGCCGCTCGATCCCGGGATGGAGGAGGAGCTGGAGTTCCATACCTGGCAGGAGGTTCAGCGGATCGGGCCGTTCACGATCCGCACCGCGCCGATGGTGCACCCGGTGCCGGCGTACGCGCTGCGCGTTGAGTACGGCAACAAGTCGCTCGTCTACACCGGCGACACCGGGCCGAACGACGCGCTGGTGGAGCTTGCCCGGGGCGCCGATGTGCTGCTGTCCGAGGCCGCGCTCCCGGACAACGACCCGAGCAACCCGGCCGACCTGCACCTGACCCCGTCGGATGCCGGTGAGCACGCGAAACGGGCCGGCGTGAAGCGGCTCGTGATCACGCACGTGCCGCCGTGGTTCGACCGTGACACGCAGGCCGAGCACGCCCGGCGTACCTTCTCCGGCCCGGTCGAGATCGCTACCCCGCATGCCGTTTTCGACATCTGACGGCGTGCGGTTGTGGACCGCAACGACCGGTACGACCAGTACGGAGCCGGCGCGGCCGCCGGTCGTGATCCTGCACGGCGGGCCGGGGCTCTGGGACGACTACGAAGTACTCGCGGAGATGCTCGACGACCTGACCGTCGTCCACCGCTTCGACCAGCGCGGCTGCGGCCGCTCGGGTCCGTCGGACACGCAGACGATGGACCGGCTCGCGCAGGACATCGACGAGCTCCGCGCGTACTTCGGTCATGAGCGGATCGTTGTCCTCGGCCACTCGTTCGGCGCCTCGCTCGCGATGACGTACGCCGCGGCGTACGGCGATCACGTCGCCGGCCTCGTGTACCTGGACGGGGTCGGTGTCGGCGACTGGCGGACGGCGTACCACGAGGAACGCGCGCGCCGGATCACGCCGGAACAGGACGCCCGGCTGGAGGACCTGTCCGGCCGGCCGCGGACACCGGGTGAGGAGATCGAGTTCCGGGCGCTGTCGTGGTTCACCGACCACGCGGACTCCGGGCGCGCGATGGAGTGGGCGTACGCGAGCGCGTCCGTCGACCTGCCGATCAACTTCGCCGCCAACCGTGCGCTGGGGGCGACCGGGCGCAAGACGCACGACGAGCTGAAGGCACTGGCTGCCACGATCCAGGCCCCGGTCACGTTCGTCCACGGCGCCGGCGACCCGCGCCCGGCCTGGGCCGTCCGCGACCTCGCCGACCACGTGCCGAACCACACCTTTCACCTGATCCCGGCCGCCGGTCACTCGCCGTGGCTGGAACAGCCCGACCTCGTCCGGGAGGTTCTCCGCAGCGCCCTGGACAGATCGCAATTCTGAGATCTACTCTCAAATTAGAGTTGATCTCAGAAAGGTGTTTGTCATGCTGGATCCGCGCCGGTGGTGGGCCCTGGCGGCGATGTCCGTCAGCCTGATCGTGATCGGGCTGGACCTGACCGTGCTGAATGTCGCGTTGCCGACGCTCGCGACCGATCTGAAGGCGTCCACGAGCCAGCTGCAGTGGTTCGCGAACGCGTACACGCTGGTGCTCGCGTCGCTGCTGCTGCCGGCCGGGCTGCTCGGCGACCGGTTCGGGCCGAAACGGCTGATGCTCGGGGCGCTCGTGGTGTTCGGGCTGGCGTCGGCCGCCTGTGCGTTCGCGCAGACGCCGGGCCAGCTGATCGCCGGCCGCGCGGCGCTCGGGATCGGGTCCGCGTTCCTGATCCCGCTGTCGATGTCGCTGCTGAACATCCTGTTCGCGCCGGAGGAACGGCAGCGCGCGATGACGATCTGGCTGATGGCGAACTCGATCGGCATCCCGCTCGGCCCGCTGCTCGGCGGCTGGCTGCTCGACCACTACCGCTGGGGCTCGGTGTTCCTGATCAACCTGCCGCTGGTCGCGGTCGGGCTGGTCGCGGTCGCCGTCCTGATCCCGAGGACGGCCGGTCACCGGTCGCGGCGGATCGACGTACCCGGAATCCTGCTGACCGCGGCGGGGCTGGTGGCGCTGACGTACGGGTTCATCGCCGTGGGGGAGCACGGGTGGGGCTCGGCGTGGGCGCTCGGCGGGATCGCGGCCGGGCTGGTGTTCCTGGTCGCGTTCTGGGCGTGGGCCCGGCGTACGGCGGATCCGTTGATCGAGCTGTCGTTGTTCCGCTCGGCGGGTTTCACCTGGGGCACGCTGCTCGCGACGCTGGCGTCGTTCGCGCTGGTCGGGTTGCTCTTCGTACTGCCGCAGCTGTTCCAGGCTGTGCAGGGCGCCGACGCGTTCCAGGCCGGGCTGCGGCTGCTGCCGATCATCGGCGGGATGCTGATCGGCGCGAAGATCGCCGAACGCCTGCTGGAGAAGGCGGGCGCGCGGGTGTCGGTGGTGTTCGGGTTCGGGCTGATGCTGGCCGGGCTGGCGATCGGTGCGCTCACCAAGGCCGGTGACGGGTACGGGTTCACCGCGATCTGGGTCAGCCTGGTCGGGCTCAGCATCGGCTTCACGCTGCCGCCGATGAACGGGATGGCGCTCGCCGCGCTGCCGCTCGACCGCAGCGGCTCGGGATCCGCGCTGATCCAGGCGTCCCGGCAGGTCGGCGGCACGCTCGGCGTCGCGATCCTCGGCACAGTGCTGAACGCGGCCTACCGGAACCAGTTGGACGTCGGCGGCCTGCCGCCGGAGGTCGCGCACATGGCCCGGGACAGCGCGTCCGCCGCGATCGCGATCGGTTCGCCCGACCTCACCCGCTCGGCACGGTCCGCGTTCGTCGACGGCATGGACGTGACGCTCTGGGTGTGCAGCGGCCTTGCGGCGGTGTCGATCGTGCTGGCGCTGGCGTTTCTGCCACGTCGTACGGGCGCCGTCGTGCCGGAAGCGGTCACAATCAAGGCACGTGAGTGAGCGAAGCGAGCTCACCGTCAAACACAGCGGTCCGCCGCGCAGCGGCGCCCGCAGCGAAGCGAGGACGTCGATGAGTGGTTTGCGGGAACGGAAGAAGGCGAAGACCAGGGCCGCGATCCAGGAGCATGCGCTGCGGCTGTTCCGGGACCAGGGGTACACCGAGACGACGGTCCAGGAGATCGCCGCCGCGGCCGAGATATCGCCGGCCACGTTCTTCCGGTACTTCCCGACCAAGGAGGACGCGATCGTTTTCGACCGCCTGGATCCGGTGATGATCGAGCTGTTCCGCAGTCAGCCGACCGGCCTGCACCCGACCGAGGCGCTCCGGGCCGCGATCCGGCAGAGCATGGACGTGCTGAGCGAGGACGAGTGGGCGCTGGAGTCCGAGCGTCAGCGGCTCGTGATGAGCGTGCCGGAGCTACGGGGCCGGATGCTCGACCAGCTGTACGCCGGTATCGACCTGCTCGCCGGTCTCGCGGCCGAGCGCACCGGCCGTGCCGCCGGCGATCTCGCAGTCCGCGCCTGGGCGGGAGCGGTCGTCGGCGTGGTGATGGCGACGTACCAGTTCCTGGCTGTCGACGCCCCGCTCCCGGAGTACCTGAAGACGATGGACGAGGCCTTCGACCAACTAGCCGGCCTCCCGTTGCAACGGTAGGACGACCTCGCCGGGGCGGAGGCCGAAGGCGGCGGCTGCTGAGCCGCCGCGGATCACCAGCTCGGTGAAGCCGGTGCCGGAGCTGCCCGGGACGATGCCCGGGGTGTTCCGCGGTACGGCGGTCAGGTGCGGGTAGCAGGTCACGTCGACGATCGTCGTACTGCCGTCATCGTTGCGCTGGGCAACGGACAGCGCGCCGCCGGGGACCAGGTCGAGGCTACGGTCGAGCTTGCAGTTTCCGAAGTTGTCGACGTGCGCGACCACCGGATCGGCGTCGGCGAGCTCCGGTACGGCGGTCTCCGCCGCCGGCACGGGACGCCCGTCGGCGACCCATTTCGCCAGCAGCGGCACGTACCACAGGCTGCGGAACTGGGTGCCGGCGATCTTCTCGACGTCCGCCTGCCCGAACCCGGCCGCCGTCACGGCCTCGCGGATGTCGGTGACGTGGACCTTCTCGATCCCGAGCTCACGCCGTACCAGCGACAGCACGCGCGCGTTGAAGGTGCTGACGACCAGGTGCTTGCCGTAGTGGAAGAAGCAGAACGGTACGCCGTTCGGCCAGACGCCGTCCCGCGGCGCGATGTTGAGCAGCGTGATGGTCGGACGGCCTTCCTCGCCGAGCAGCTCCAGCGATATCAGGCAGTCGAGCAGGGTGAGCGCGGCGAACGACTCCGGATCAGGCCCGTCGGCGGCGACGATCGTCGGGGCCTGGCCGAAGAGCGCGCCGATCCGGGTGCTGAGTCTGGCGCGGGCGTTACCGTCGTGACAGTCGGTGATGTACGTGATCATGTGGCACTCCAGGTGGTTCGCAGCTTCGGGTGAACGAAAAGAGGCCCCCGACATCGGGGGCCTCTTGCTGCAAGCACACGTGCCTACGCCGCTGAAGTCCTCCCGCATCGAGGGCTCAGCATTCGCAGTGCGGCGTACCAGGTCACGTCGATGAGAGTAGCACCCTCAGCGAGCCTGCCCGTTGTCGAAATAGCTGATCAGGTTCGGGTCCAGGGCGGGCACGTCCTGCGGTACGCCGTCGGCGCGCAGGGACTGGGTTGCGGCGTACCCGGCGGCGACCGCGGCGCGGGCTGCGACCGGAGATGTCAGGGTCGCGCCGCCGTCCCGGACGAAGTTCACGAACTCCGCGACGAGGTGCGGGTCGGCGCCGCCGTGGTTCTCGCTGTCGCCCTCGATCTCGACGACCTGGTCGGCGTCCTCGCGGTACCCGGAGCGACGGCTGTTCCACACCTTTACCACGCCGCCCGGCCCGTCACCGAAGTTCTCCAGCCGGCCGTGGGTGCCGATCACCGTGTAGTTGCGCCAGTAGTCCGGCGTGTAGTGGCACTGCTCGTAGGTGAGGAAGACGCCGTTGTCGAGCAGCAGGTTCGCCATCGAGATGTCCTCGACGTCCATCACCGGTGCCAGGCCCTTCTGCTCCAGCGGCGGCCAGTTGTCGCTGGACACGAAGTCCTTGAACCGCTGCCCCGTGCGGTCCTGCCGGTCGGTGATCCCGCCGTACAGCGTGAGCGCGCCCATCGCGTTCACCCGGGTCGTGTACCCACCGGCCAGCCAGTGCATCACGTCGATGTCGTGGGCACCCTTCTGCAGCAGCAGCCCGGTGGTCCGGCTGCGGTCGGCGTGCCAGTCCTTGAAGTAGAAGTCGCCGCCGTGGCCGACGAAGTGCCGGCACCAGATCGCCTTCACGTCACCGATCGCGCCGTCCTGGATCAGCTTGCGCATCGTCAGTACGACGGGCATGTGGCGCATGTTGTGGCCGACGTACAGCCGTGCGCCGGAGTCGTACGCCGCCTGCAGGACCCGGTCGCAACCCTCGGTGGTGATCGCCAGCGGCTTCTCCACGAACACCGGGACGCCCGCCTGCAGGAAGTCGACGGCCGGACCCTCGTGCAGGTCGTCGGGCGTGGTCAGGAACACGCCGTCGAGCTTCTGGTCGAGCAGTTCGGTGTGGTCGGCGTACGCGGTCGCCTCCGGGTACAGCTCGAGGGCCGCGTCCCGCTGCGGAGCGGACGGGTCGGCCAGGGCCACGACCTCGGAGCCCTCGCCGGGACGGTGCGCGTACTGGGCGATGCGGCTGCGGGCCCCGAGGCCCACGACGCCAAACCGAAGATCAATCATTCCAGGCACTCCTGCACATAGTTGTTTACAACACCCTAACTCCGAGCAATTCCGGCAATCAATCACCCATCCTCCAGTTGGAATTGGGCTGCCGGTCACCCGCCGCACATCGGCGTCTCGCTCCGTACCGTCACCATGGCGGAATGTGAGCCTCCACTACGTGGCACTGGGGGACTCGACCACCGTAGGGGTCGGGGACCCGATGAACGGCAGCAGTACGACCGACCTGTCCGGTGCCGGTGCGCGCCCGGGCGAGGGGTGGCGGGGCTGGGCCTCGCTGCTCGCCGACTCCCTGGCCAGCTCCCACCGTGTGACGTTCTCCAACTTCGCGACCAGCGGCGCCACCGTGCCGGTCGTCGCGACCGAGCAACTGCCCGCTACCGGCGCCGGCCCCGATCGACATCGCCTCACTGATCGTCGGCGTCAACGACACCCTCCGGTCGACGTTCGACGCCGGCCGGATCCGCGACCACCTTCACCAGTGCGCGGAGCACCTGACCGCGCGCGGCGCCGTACTGCTGACCGTCCGGTTCCACGACCACGGCAAGGTGTTCGGCCTGCCGCGCTGGCTGCGGCGGCCGCTGTGGCAGCGGATCGAGCAGGTGAACGTCGCGTTCGACGACCTGCACACCCGGTACGGCGGGATCCGGCTCGACATGGCCGACTACCCCGAGGTGTACCGGCGGGACTTCTGGAGCGTGGACCGGCTGCATCCGGGGGAGCGCGGGCACCGCAAGCTGGCCCGGGCGTTCGCGGACGAGCTGGCAGGCCGCGGCGTGCGGATCGACGTACCGCCGGACCTGGACTGCGCGTCCCGCCCGCCGAGCAAATGGGCGGACGCCGTCTGGCTGGTCCGCGAGGGCGCTCCCTGGGTCGGGCGCCGCGCCCACGACCTGCTGCCCTGGGCCGCCCGGATGGCCGTCACGCAGGTGCGCCCGCAGATCAGCCCGCTCGGTCGTCCGGCCGGTCCGCTCGTCCTCCCGCCGTCGTCCATCGCCCTTCCGCCCTCGTCCCATTCGGAGGTGCGGCGCCTGGAGGCATAGGGTCTGATTCATGGCCCGTATCGATGGACGTAATGCTGACCAGCTCCGCCCGGTGAAGGTGACCCGGAACTGGCTCGACCACGCCGAGGGCTCGGTGCTGGTCGAGTTCGGGCGCACCCGGGTGCTGTGCGCGGCGAGTGTGACCGAGGGCGTGCCGCGCTGGCGGAAGGGCTCCGGGCTCGGCTGGGTGAGCGCGGAGTACGCGATGCTGCCGCGGGCCACCAACACCCGCTCGGACCGCGAGTCCGTGAAGGGCAGGATCGGTGGCCGTACCCACGAGATCTCCCGGCTGATCGGGCGCTCGCTGCGGGCCGTGATCGACTACAAGGCGCTCGGCGAGAACACGATCCTGCTGGACTGCGACGTGCTGCAGGCCGACGGCGGCACCCGGACCGCGGCGATCACCGGCGCGTACGTCGCACTCGCCGACGCCGTGTCCTGGTTGCGGGAGCGGAAGCTGCTGAAGAGTGAGCCGCTGACCGGCAGCGTCGCCGCGGTGTCGGTGGGGATCATCGACGGTACGCCGATGCTCGACCTCTGCTACGAGGAGGACGTCCGGGCCGAGACCGACATGAACCTGGTGATCACCGGCGACGGGAAGTTCATCGAGGTGCAGGGGACCGCGGAGGGCGCGCCGTTCGACCGCTCCGAGCTGGACAGCCTGCTGGAGCTCGGACTTTCCGGGTGCGCGGATCTCGCCAAGCTGCAGCAGGAGGCCCTGGCGTGAGTCGGGTTTTGCTTGCCTCGAACAACAAGAAGAAGCTCGAGGAGCTGCGGCGGATCCTGACGCCGATCGTGCCCGGTATCGAGGTGCTCGGGCTCGGCGACGTGCCGCCGTACGAGGAACCGGCCGAGACCGAGCCGACGTTCGAGGGGAACGCGCTGCTGAAGGCGCACGCGGCGCTGAAGGCGACCGGCCTGCCGTCGATCGCGGACGACAGCGGGATCTGCGTGGACGCGCTGAACGGGATGCCCGGCGTACTGTCGGCGCGCTGGTCCGGGCCGTCGAAGGACAACCACGCGAACAACGTGCTGCTGCTCGGTCAGCTCGAGGACGTACCGGACGAGCGGCGCGGGGCGTCGTTCGTGGCGGCGGTCGCGTTCGTGCGGCCGGGCGGGCCGGACGAGATCGTCCTCGGCGAGATGCGCGGCTCGGTGATCCGTTCGCTGCGTGGCACCGGCGGGTTCGGGTACGACGTACTGTTCCAGGCCGAGGGGTACGACCGGACGACAGCCGAACTGTCGATCGAGGAGAAGGACGCGATCAGCCACCGGGGCAAGGCGTTGCGCTCGCTCGCCCCGATCGTCGCGAAGGCATTGGGGAGCTAGGGATGTTGTTCGCCGGATCTGACCGGGACGGGGTCGCCGACGGGCGGATCACCGTCGCCTATCGCCGCTGGGCCGAGCCGCGGGTCGCCGAGGGACGGGTGTACCGCACGAACGCGGGGCGGATCGAGGTCGACAGCATCCGCCCGGTGAATCCCGAGCTGATCGCGGACACCGACGCCGACCTGCAGCTGGCCGATCGGCAGAACGCCCGCGACGTCCGCCGGCGGCTGCGGGGCGACGAGTCGTTGCCGACGTTCCTGATCCGGTTCCATCTCGTCGAGGGACCGGATCCGCGGGAGGAGCTGGCGGCGCGGACGTCCTTGAGCGCTGAGGAGTTCGCCGACCTGCAGGACCGGCTCGCGCACTTCGACTCGCTGAGCCAGCACGGGCCGTGGACGCAGGACACGCTCCGCCTGATCGAGAGCAGTCCGGCCGTGCGGGCCGGGGACCTGGCCGCGTCGGTCGGCCGTCAGACCGCGCCGTTCAAGCTCGACGTACGGAAGCTGAAGAACCTTGGTCTGACCTACAGTCTCGAGGTCGGCTACCGGATCTCCCCCCGGGGTGCGGCGTACCTGGACGCGACTAGGAGCGCGTGAGCCCGAGCGTTGCCAGCAGGTCCTCGTGCAGCTCGAACCACACCCGGTGACACGAGTCCACGTCGCTGCGGTCCACCCACTTGTGCTCGATGGCGGCCGAGAACCGTACGTCGTACCCCCGGAAACGGGGGAGCGCCGTCGTCAACCGCCGCACGAGTGGCGCAAGCGCGACCCCCAGCACCCGAAGCTCGTCCAGCACACCGGCGTCCCAGGCGGCATCGGAATGATCGTTCACGCCCAACGGATCCCCGTCCACCGGCCGCAACTGCCAATCCGTGCACGCCTGCTGCAAGATCCCGTTCAGCGGCAGGAACTCGTCGTACACCTGCTGCACCGTTTCTGTGCTGCTCTCGTCCTTCAGCAGGCGCTCGTTCTCCGAGCGTCCTTCCTCCGTGAGCGACCAGCCCGAGGTGCCGGCGAAGCTGCTGTACGTCGTCCACCCGCGCGCCTCGGCGTCCTCGAGCGCGTCCTGCGTCTCGTCGACGGGCAGGTCGAAGCGCTTGGCAACCGCAGGGGTGTCCGCGAACCCGAGCAACCGGACCGCATGCAGCACCAGCAACATCACGACACCCCGTCCTGCCGCGCCGCCAGCCGGTTGAACCGCTGCTGACATGCCTGCGGCGAACTGAACCCCATCGCGTCCGCCATCTCCGCCCAGGTCAGTCCCGAACTCCTTGCCAGGAACAACAACCCCGCCTCGACCTCGTCCACCTCGGCGCGCGCCGCCGGCAGCAACGCCAGCGCCGCCAGCAGGTCGTCGTCGCCCAGCTCCGCGGCCCGCCACGCCGCGAACTGCGTGAGATCCACCGCCGACAACGGCACCGGCGGCGGCCGCCACGGCCGCGCCGGCAACTCGTCGGCCCCCCTCGCCAGCAGTTGCTCGCGAGCCGTCCGCTGGCGCTCGGCCTGCAGCTGATCCGCGTTCTGGTTGCGTCGCATACCAATACAGTGGATCATCAACAAAACGTTGTCAACAAAACATTGTCAACGCTCCGTTGCTAGAAGGTTGGCCGATGCTGATCCCCCTCTCCCAAGCCACCCCCACGACCTGCGGTCCCAAAGCCGCCTCTCTAGCCACCCTCCTCCAAACACACCTCCCGGTCCCCGACGGCGTAGTAATCCCCTTCCCCATCTCACCTACGCCTGACGGAAACGCTGGGATTGGTGGGGAGTCGGTGGTTGGGCGGGGGTGTGGTGGTGGGCTTGCGGCGGAGGAGGTTGAGGAATTGCGGCGGTGGTTGGTGAGTGCGGGGGATCCGGTGGTTGCCGTGCGGTCGTCGGCGTCCAACGAGGACACGGGCCTGGCATCGGCGGCGGGGCAGCATGACAGCTTCCTCGGCGTACACGGGATCGACGCGGTCGTCGACGCCGTACGGGCGTGCCGGGCGTCGCTCTGGTCCGAGCGTGCAACGGCGTACCGGAAGGATTCCCCGACACCCGCGATGGCCGTGATCATCCAGCATCACGTGGACGCGGCGGTCTCCGGCGTCCTGTTCACCTCGCCCGACGGTTCGACCCTCATCGAGGCATCCTGGGGCCTGGGCCCGAGCGTCGTCGAAGGTCACGTAACCCCCGACCGCTACGAAGTCCGCAACGCTGGAGTCACCCGGACGATCGCCGACAAACCCACAGCGCTGGTCCGCGACGGCTCCCACCTGGTCACCCGCCCGGTCCCCGCCGATCAGCGCCGTACGCCGACCCTCTCGGACGCCACCGCCGTACACCTGGCGACCCTCGCCCACCGAGCCGCCACCACGTTCGGCTCCCCACAAGACATCGAATGGGCCATAGCCGCCAACACCATCTGGCTCCTGCAATCCCGCCCAGTCACCACCCACCCACCAACCCCCACACCTACGCCACCCTCCACCAGGGCCGTCCTCAGTGGTACTCCCGCCAGTCACGGTGTGGCGACCGGATCGGCGCGCGTCGTCCGTGGCCCGGCTGACTTCGGGTTCGTCCGGCCCGGTGACATCCTCGTCTGCCCGTACACCGACCCGGCCTGGACGCCGCTCCTGTCCATCGCCGCCGGCGTGATCACCGAGACCGGCGGCGTCCTCTCCCACGCGGCGATCGTCGCGCGCGAACACGGCATCCCCGCCGTACTCGCCGTCCCGCGAGCAACCGACCGCATCCCCACCGGCGTCACCATCACCCTCAACGGCTCAACCGGCGCCGTGCACCTCAACCCCGCTTCAGAAACCTGAGATAGAACGCAAGAAACACCAACACGATCCCGACGTTGGCGAACAGCCGCGGCCAGAACTGGTGCCGGAAGAACCCCACATCCACACCAACCACAACCGCGACCATCATCGCCACGTAGACACCGGCGAGCACCTGTCTCCCCATGCTCCGATGGTACTGCCGACTACCGACAACTCCGCGCCCCAGCTGAATGAAACTCCCCGAGGCCGTAGAGACTTCAGTCCTGTCGCCTCGGTTCGTGGTTGCGGCGAGTGAGCTCGCGGTCGACCGGGGAAGCGCGTAGTGGCGTCAGTTGTGGTACTTCCGGTCGTCGTTCTACGAGTTGGACGGCGGGACGCACTTGGGGTCGACGAGGGCGGGCGGTACGCCGCTGATCCCGCCGTGCACTGCGTTGCAGAGTTTCGTGTCGTCGCATCCGGATCGTAGATCTCTTGAAAACAAGGGGGTTCGTTGTGAGAACTGTCGGAGGCGGCGGCTAGAGTTGCCGGTATGGATGTTCTCGGTGGACGCTCAGTGGTTGCCTTGGGCAACCATGAGGTGCTGCCTGCGCTCGACGCGGTCGACGCCGAGATCATCCGGCTGCAAGGGATCCGGCTGCAACTCGTCACCCGCGCAGAAGAAGACGGCCACGCCCAGGAACTCGGCGCCCGCGACACCGTCGAGCTGCTCAACCTGCGGCACCGCCGCGACCGCTCCGAGGCCTGGCGCGATGTGCGTCTGGCCCGCGTGTTGCCCAGGTACGGCGCGGTCGGTGCGGCCCTGGCTGACGGGATCCAGTCCGGCGATGGCACGGTGCGGCTCATGCAGACCGCGCACGCGTTCGCGATCGTCACCGAACTCGAACGTGTCCGTGCTCGCGTCCCGGTCGAGGACCTGGACGTCGCTGAGACTCAGCTGGTGTCCCTCGCGGCCCACCTGACCCCGAAGGAGTTGCGGTCGGCCGCTCATGAACTCTGTAACCTGCTCGATGCTGACGGCGTCGAACCGGAGGAACACAAGGCGTACGCGCGGGAGTCGCTGACGTTGACCACGGCCGAGAACGGCGTGAAATTCAGGGGCTACCTCGCCAACGAGAACGCCGAACTGCTGCGCGCCATCGTCCACGCCGGCGCCCGCCCCCACAAAACCGTCGACGGCGAACACGACCCCCGGTCCCGCGACAAGCGCCAGGCCGACGCACTCACCACCGCACTGACGGTCGCCGCGAACGCCTGGGACACCGCTCCGGCCGGGCACGGCGCGAAAGCGACCATCACCGTCACCATCGACCTCGACGACCTCACATCAGCCACCGCCGACGCGACCGGCCAGACGGTCTACGGCGACGCCCTGTCCGCCGCCGCGATCCGCCGCCTGGCCTGCGACGCCAATGTCATCCCGCTGGTCCTGGGCTCCACCTCCGAACCGCTGGACGTCGGCCGCCGCGAACGCCTGGTCACCAAACACACCCGGCACGCCCTGAACGCCCGCGACCGCGGCTGCGTGGTGTGTGCCGCGCCGCCGGTCATGTGCGACGCCCATCACCTCACTTCCTGGCTGGACGGCGGCCCGACCGCCCTGACCAATCTCGTGCTGCTGTGCCGCCGCCACCATGTAGACCTCCACGCCGGCCGCTGGCACATCACCATCACCAACGGCAAAGTCCACATCGCCCGCCCCACCTGGGCCAACCCACCAAGCACCAGCCCACCAAGCACGAGCCCACCAAGCACCAGCCCACCAAGCACGTGCCCACCAAGTACCAGCCCACCGGCACGCGCTCGCATCGCGCAACCGGATCCCCCAGCCGGTCAACCACTGCGCGACACACCCAATACACCCAACGCATCGGACACACCCGGCACACCCGAGCCACCGGGCGCCGTACCCGCATGCCCCGACGATCCCGGCAACAAACCCAGACCGCCCGAACCCCACAAGCCGCCAGGCGACCCCTGGGGCGACATAGACGTGCCCGCCCCACGCACCAGCCGATGGAAAGCCGACGAAGCGACCCTCACCGCCGCAGCCCGCTTCGCCGTCTGGGGCGAACGCACCCCCACCGAACCCGCCACCGGCCCACCATCTTTCGCAACCATCTGAGCCAGGCTGGGTCCGAGGGCAGACTGAGGTACCGCGCTCCTTGTGCTGCTGGGGGATCCCCGCCTGATCACCACGACCTCGACGGCGCCGAGGGCGCTCTCCGTGGATCGCGAGGGCGACGCCACCCGACCATCTCGGCGACGTGCGGCTGTCGCCGAGGAGAGTCCAGTGTCAGCCGCAGCAGCCCGAAGACTTGGTGGTGTCGTTCTCGATGACGGTCAGCAGGCCGCCGCTGATCCCGGTCGCCAGTCCACGGTCGGCGAGTACGGCTTGCGGCGCGGGGCCGCAGCAGCCGTCGGCCTCGTCCGCGCTGCCGCCGTAGGCGAGGTTGGACGAACAGACGCCCGTTTCGGGGAGGTCGAGCTGTACGTCGCGGGCGGCGTCCCAGTCGCCGGCCAGCGCGGCGACCACGGAGCGAGCCTGTTCGTAGCCGGTGGCAAGGAGGAACGTCGGAGCGCGCCCGTACGACTTCGCGCCGACGGCGTAGTACCCCGGCTCCGGATGCGCGAGCTCGTCGGCACCATGCGGCGGAACCGTCCCACACGAATGCTGATTCGGGTCGATCAGCGGCGCGAGCGCGCGGGTCGAGCCCATGATCGGGTCGAGGTCGAGCCGTAGTTCGGAGACCATGTCGTGGTCGGGACGGAACCCGGTGGAGTTGACCACGGTGTCCGCGACGACGGTCCGTTCCCCGGCGGCGAGCACGACGCGGCCGTTCGCCGTACCGATCGACTCGATGCGGAACGAGCTGACCAGCTCAACCCGCCCGGACTGCACGAGCACCTTCAACCGGGAGCCCAACGCGCCACGGGCGGGGAGTTCGTCGGCATCACCGCCGCCGTACGTACGGGCCTGATCGGTGCCGCGCACCACCCACACGATCTCGGTCCCGGGCTCCTCGTCGGAGAGCCGTCCGAGGTCGAGCAGTGTCGTCGCCGCGGAATGCCCGGCGCCGACCACCGCCGTACGACGACCCGCGTAGCGCTCCCGATCCACTCCGAGTACGTCGGGCAGCGCATGGGCGACCCCATCCAGCCCCACCTCACCGCGAGCCGGGATGCCCGAACCGCCGAGCACGTTCGGCCGTCGCCAGGTCCCGGCCGCGTCGATCACCGCGGACGCGAGCAGCTCGCTCCCGTCGGCCAGCCGGATCAAGTACGGCGCGTTCTCGCGGCCCGCGGTACGGACGCGATCGAACCCGACCCGCGTCACCGCGACCACCTGAGCGTGGTACCGGATGCGATCGTTCAGTGCGGGCGTCTTGGTCAGCGGAGCCAGGTAGGCGTCGATCAGCTCGCCGCCGGTCGGCAGCTTGCCAAGCTCGGGCTCCACCCACCCGGTCGGCTCCAGTAGTCGCCGGGCCGCGGCGTCGATGTCGTACCGCCAGGGACTGAACAGTCGTACATGCCGCCACTCCTCGATCGCCGCCGCGACGCCCGGACCGGATTCGAGTACGGCGAAGTCCAGTCCGCGTTCTGCGAGGTGTGCGGCTGCTGCCAGGCCGATCGGTCCTGCGCCGATGACGACGATCGGCGCTGCTGTCTGCTCGACCACGATCCCACTCCCTGTCTAGAAGATCATCGAAACAACAGTCAGCTTGCCTCCTGATTAGACAAGAGTCAAGATAGATCCATGTCGAAACAAGAGATCGCGCTGACCGCACGGGCCGCCGGTGGTTGCTGTGCGCCGATCTCTGCTGCCGCGCTCGATGAGGCGGGGGCCGCGGAGGGTGCTGCGGTGTTCAAGGCGCTGGCGGATCCGATCCGGCTGCGGCTGTTCTCGATCATCACCTCGGCGGGCGGCGAGATCTGCGTCTGCGATCTGACGCCGCAGTTCGAGGTGAGCGGGCCGACGATCTCCCACCACCTGAAGGTGCTGCGCGCGGCCGGCCTGGTGGACTGCGAGCGGCGCGGGACCTGGGTCTACTACTGGCCGGTGCCCGAGAAGCTGCGCTGGGTCGCGGACCTGCTGGCCGCACCAGAAGCCACCCCGCAAGCCGTACCGGAAGTCACACCGGAAGTCGCACCGCAAGCTGCGCCCCAAGCCGCGCCGCAAGCTGTACCGGAAGTCGCGCCCGAACTTGCGCCGGAAGCTGTGCCAGAAGCCGTGCCGGCCGGCTGATCCGCCCGGGCGCTCGTCTTCGGCCGGTCGGTGGGTTGTTCGCGTTTGACTCTCGGAAATACCTCAGTAATTATTGAGTCAATGAACACTGAGCGATTCAATCTGGCGGAGCGAGCCCGGATTCATGCGGCGCTCGGCGACCCCGCACGCCTCGCGATTGTCGACGCCCTCGTCGGAGGCGACGCCGCGCCCGGCGAACTCGGCGCCGCCCTGGACCTGCCGACCAACCTGATCGCCCATCACCTCAAAGTGCTCGAAGACGCCGGCCTCGTCGTCCGGACCCGATCAGAGGGCGACCGCCGCCGTACCTACGTCCGTCTCGAACCCGAGGCCCTGTCCGCGATCGCCACGCCCGTGCTGCTCGCGGCGAAGCGGGTGGTGTTCGTCTGCACCCAGAACTCCGCCCGCTCCCAGCTCGCAGCCGCGATCTGGTCCCGCCGCAGCCACGTCCCCGCGGTGTCGGCCGGCACCGAACCCGCGGACCGGGTGCACCCGCGCACGTTGAAGGTTGCCCGCCGCCACGGCCTCGACCCGTCCGGCTGGCGTCCCGTTCAGTTGCGCGACGTCGTTCACCCCGACGACCTGCTGATCGCGGTCTGCGACAACGCCCACGAACAGCTGGTCGCCGAACGCCTGGTCCCCGAGCACCTGCCCCCCGAGCGCCTGGTCCCCGAGCACGTGGTCCCCGAGCACGTGGTCCCCGAGCACGTGGTCCCCTTGCACCTGCTCCCCGAGCACCTGCCCTCCGAGCACCTGCCCTCCGAGCACCTGCCCTCCGAGCACCTGCTCCACGAACACCTGGTCCCCGAGCCCCTGCTCTCCGAACAACGCCCCCGTCTGCACTGGTCCGTCCCGGATCCCGCACCGGCTGACACCGACGCGGCCTTCGAAGCCGCCTACTCCGAGCTCGCCGACCGCATCGACCGGCTGGCCCCCGCCCTGGCCCCCGGACAGGTGCGCCGCGGATGAGCCACGCGCACCCCTTGTGGCGCCGTACGTTCGCCGAAGGGCTCGGGACCGGCCTGCTGGTGACCGTCGTCGTCGGCTCCGGAATCGCCGCCGCCAGCCTCTCGCCCGGTTGCGTCGGCCTGCAGCTGCTGGAGAACTCGTTCGCCACCGCACTCGGACTCGCCGTCCTGATCCTGATGTTCGGCCCGATCTCCGGCGCGCACTTCAACCCCGTCGTCTCCGCGGTCGACTGGTGGCTCGGCCGACGTTCGGGCTCCGGCCTCACCGCGCAGGATCTCGCGGCCTACCTCGCCGCCCAGCTCGGCGGCGGCATCGCCGGTGCGATTCTGGCGAACTTGATGTACGGCGAAACCGCCGTGTCCTGGTCGACCACTCACCGCTCCGCCGGACACCTGTACGTCGGCGAAACCGTCGCCACCGCGGGACTCGTCCTGCTCATCTTCTCCCTCGCCGCATCCGGCCGCGCCAAGGCCGCACCGGCCGCGGTCGGCGCCTACATCGGCGCGGCCTACTGGTTCACGTCGTCCACCTCGTTCGCCAACCCGGCCGTCACCGTCGGCCGGGCGTTCACCGACACCTTCGCCGGCATCGCACCCAGCTCCGTCCCCGGCTTCATCGCCTTCCAGCTCGCCGGCGCCGTCGTCGGCGCCGCCCTGGTCGTGGCCCTCTATCCCAACGCGGGTAAGGCCGTCACGCCCCACACCGAAACCACTGCGGGAGCATCCTCGTGAGCAAACCCAGCGTCCTGTTCGTCTGCATCCACAATGCCGGCCGCTCCCAGATGGCGGCCGCCTGGCTACGCCACCTGTCCGGCGACACGGTCGACGTACGCTCCGCAGGCTCCGAGCCCGCCGATCAACTCAACCCCATGGCAGTCGAGGCCATGCGTGAGGTAGGCATCGACATCACCGCCGCCACACCCCAACTCCTCGCCCCCGAAGCCGTCCAGACCAGCGACGTGGTCATCACGATGGGCTGCGGCGACACCTGCCCGTTCTACCCCGGTAAACGGTACGAGGACTGGAAACTCACCGACCCCGCCGGCCAGCCTCTGGAAGTCGTCCGCGAGATCCGCGACGACATCCGCACCCGGGTGACCGAACTCCTTGCCGACCTACCAACCACCTGAACAAACCTGTGCCAGAGACGGGAGTTGAACCCGCACGCCCGGGGGCGCCGGCACCTAAAGCCGGTGTGTCTGCCGTTCCACCACTCTGGCCGAGGAGGCTGGCCTCCCCTGGGGGTACATCTTAGGGGAGGCCAGCCGGCTCAGCGGCTCTGGAGGGCGTCGATGAAGACGCTCTTGAGGTCACTGGGGTTCTTGGCGACGTACGCCTGGCCGCCGGTGGCCTGGGCCAGGGCGGTCAGCTCGTTGGCGTTCGCCTCGGGGCCCATACCGAGGGCGATGATGCGGACGGGGCGGGACGGGTCCTGGAGGCCCTGGAGGGTCTGGACGGCCTTGTCCAGGGTCGGGCTGTTGGGGTCGTCGTTCTTGCCGTCGGTGAACAGCAGGATGGTGTTGACGGCGCTCGACTTGTACGTCTGGCGGACCTGCCGGACGGCCGCGATCGCGGTGTCGTACAGGCCGGTGCCGCCGCCGATGATCGGGTGCTGGCTGTTCAGCTGGCTGACGATGGTCTGCCGCTGCGCCTTTGTCAGCGGTGCGATCGGTACCAGCGGCTTGTAGTCGGCGTTGTCGGACCCGATCTTCGTCGAGAACGTCCACAGGCCGAGCTCGGCGCTGTCCGGGAACAGGTTCAGGCCGCTCGAAGCCGCCTCGACGGTGAGCTGCCAGCGGGTCTTGTCGCCGACCTTCTCGGCCATCGAGCCGGAGACGTCGATGACGGCCAGCGAGTGCGTGGACAGCGACAGCCGGGTCCAGTTCTGCAGCGTGCTGTCGATCGCGGAGCTGGTCGGCTTGGTCAGCTGGGTCACGTCACCGACACCGCGGCCGCCACTCAGCGGGCTCAGCGTGGTGTCGCGGAAACCGGCCTGATCCCGGGCCTGTGCGGCCGAGTCGGTGAGCAGCTCGGTGGCCAGCGCCTGCGCCGCGTCGCTCGCCTGCTGGTTGTCGGACTTCGCGGTGACCACGATCGGGTAGTCCAGCGTCAGCGTGCCGGTGGCCGGCAGGATCGCCTTCAGCTGGGCGTCCGGGTGCGCTTCCTGGTACTTCACGAAGCTCTGCTCGGACGCCGGTACGACGGTTTTGCTGCCGTCCTGGTCCGCCCGGCCGAACAGCGCGTTCACGTCCGTGTACGGCTTGGCCATCGAGCCGAGCCGTTGTGCCAGCGGTACGACGACCTGTGACACCTGGGTGTCCGACGCCGAGGTCTTCTGCCGCTCCGACTGCACCGCGAGCAGCGTGAGCGCACCCGGTGAGGTGCTCAGCGGATCGAGCAGGGCCGGCTCGGTGGCGCCGAGCAGCCGCAGCCAGCTCGAGATGTCGCCGAAGTTCTCGTTGCGGCCGACCAGCACCAGCGGTGAGGTGGCGACCGAGGGGACCGCGATGCTCGGGACGTTCTGGCCGTCGTCCGCTTGGGCGACCCACAGCGAGGAGTCCGGCACCCAGAGGTCCGGCCGGCTGTCGCTGCCGTGCGCGACGTCCCGGGCGACCTGGGCCGACGGCGCCGCCGTGATCGTGACCTGGTAGCAGGCGTTGCCGTCCTTGCCGCCCTTGGCCGACAGCGACTTGGCGGCGGCCTCGAGCGGGGCCTGCATCTCCGGGGTGGTGGACAGCCGGATCTGGGTCGGGTCGGTGCAGGACTTACCGCCGCCGAGGAATCCGTCGGCGCCCTGCTGGGATCCGAAGGAGCGGACCACAAAGACGGCGCCCAGTGTGAGCACCAGAATCCCGACCGCGGTGATGTACACCGAGCGACGGTTGTTGTTACTACGCGTCACCGCAGAGGAGTGTTTTCCCATCGCGGCAGGTCCCTCCCTCCCAGATGCTGCCAGAGGCTGACTGCGCGCGCAGAGTACCCAATTTCCGCACGTCACGGAGAAGGCCGCGATCGGCGTGACACAGCCGTCGCCGAACCGGAACCTGCCACGGCGTACAGCTCATTCACAGGAACGCCGGAAAACTCACCGTGTGTGCCGGTGCCGCTGCGGTCAGCTGAGATCCTGCTGTGATCCAAATCACAGCAGGACTTTACTCAAGCGACCGTTCTATGGACCACATCCGTGAAACGGTCGGAGGTTTCCCTCCGAAGTAGGTCCTGACAAGGTTGTCTTTGGGTCAGCGGTGTCAGAGACCGAGGTCGCGGCGCAGCTTGGCGACGTGCCCGGTGGCCTTCACGTTGTACTGCGCGACCGCGATCTTCCCGTCCTGGTCGACGACGAACGTGGACCGGATCACCCCGGTCACCTTCTTCCCGTACATGGTCTTCTCGCCGAACGCGCCGTACGCCGTCAGCACCTCCTTGTCCGGGTCGCTGAGCAGCGGGAAGGTCACCGCGTCGCGCTCGCGGAACTTCGCCAGCTTGGCCGGCTTGTCCGGGGAGATCCCGAGTACGGCGTACCCGGCGGCCTGCAGCGAGTCGAGCGAGTCGCGGAAGTCGCAGGCCTGCTTGGTGCAGCCCGGCGTCATCGCGGCCGGGTAGAAGTAGACGATCACGTTCTTCCCACGGAGGTCCGCGAGCGCCACGTCGTTGCCGTCGGCATCGGGCAGGGTGAAGTCGGGTGCGGTGTCGCCGACGGACAGACGATCGGACATCAGGTCCTCCACGAGATAGGTCTACTGGGCGCAATGTTACGTGCGCGGTGACGTGCGCGGCGGCCTGGGCAGTTGCGGCTAGCCTGAGGCGATGCGGGCCATGACAGTCACGCCGGGCAAGAGCGACTCGGCGGCAGTGGGCGACGTACCGGAACCGCCGGTGGTCGACGGGTCGATTCTCGTGGAGGGCCTGCTGACGGGCATCTGCGGGACCGACATCGAGCTGGTCACCGGAGCGTTCGGCAGCGGCCGTCCGGGTGCCGACAGGCTCGTCATCGGGCACGAGTCGCTCGGACGCGTGCTGGAGGCACCGATCGGCTCCGGCTTCGCCGCCGGGGACTTGGTAGCCGGAGTGGTACGTCGGCCGGACCCAGTGCCCTGCCCGGCGTGTGCCCGCGGCGAGTGGGACTTCTGCCGCAACGGGAAGTACACAGAGCGCGGTATCAAGGACATGGACGGGTACGGCGCCGAGCGCTGGCGGGTCGACCCGTACTTCGCCGTACCGGTGCCTGCTGCGCTCGGGAACCTCGGCGTACTCGTGGAACCGGCCAGCATCCTCACCAAGGCGTGGGAGCAGGTGGACCGGGTAGGGCAACGCTCCTGGTACGCACCGCAGCACGTGCTGGTCACGGGCGCCGGGCCGATCGGCCTGCTGGCCGCACTGATCGCACGGCAGCGTGGGTACGGCGTACACGTGCTGGACCGGGTCACCGACGGGCCCAAGCCGGAGTTGGTACGGGAGCTCGGTGCGACATACCTGACGGACCTGCAGCGACTGGACGTCGTACCGGATGTGGTGATCGAGGCAACCGGTGTCGGGCAGCTGGTGTACGACTGTGCCTCACTACTGCCACCTGCAGGCGTCATGTGCCTCGCTGGGATCCACCCCGGCCCGGCCACTGTCGACGTACAGCTGGACGCGCTTGTGCGGCAGCTAGTGGTGCGGAACGCCGCACTCGTAGGCACGGTCAACGCTGGTAAGAGGCACTACGCGGACGCTGTGGACGTGCTGACCAAGGCCGACCGGACCTGGCTGGAACGGCTGGTCACCCGGACCGTGCCGCTGTCCGAATGGCCGAAAGCACTCGTTCGGGAACCGGAAGACATCAAGGTGGTCGTGGACTTGCGGAGCTGACCTGCGAGGATGGGTGTGACCAGGGGCAGCTCGGGGCATGCCCCGCCGACGGAAGGGAGCCGACACGTGTCGGACACGAAGGCTCGGACCGCCGAGCAGATCGAGGCGGACATCGCCGCCACCCGCGACCGCCTGGCCTCCACCGTGGACGAGCTGGTCGACCGGGCGAACCCGAAGGCCGTCCTCGAGCGGCAGGTCGAGCAGGCCAAGTCCCAGGTCTTCGACGAGGACGGGCAGCTGCGCACCCAGAAGATCGTCGCGGTCGCCGGTGCGGTCGTCGGCGTGGTCGGCGTGCTGCTGGTGATCCGCCGGCTGGTGGGTCGCCGGTGACTCCTCGCAAGCGGCTCTCCGACGACAAACTGCCGATCCGGATGCTGCACGACCGCGTCCTGGTCTCCCTCGAGCAGGAGGGCGAGCGCAAGTCGTCGGCGGGCATCCTGATCCCCGCCACCGCCCAGCTGGGCCGCCGGCTGTCCTGGGCGAAGGTGGTCGCGATCGGCGCCAACGTTCGTACCGTGGAGGTCGACGACCGGGTGCTGTTCGACCCGGAGGACCGCGCGGAGGTGGAGGTGCGCGGCGACGACTACATCCTGCTGCGCGAGCGCGACCTGCACGCGGTCGCCGCCGGCCGCCTCGAAGACGGCCAGACCGGCCTCTATCTCTGATCGTGGGGCTGTGGACAGCCGAACACCGTCGCTGAGCAGGTGGGGGAGAATAGCCGGGTGATCTTCGAGACCTCCAGTCGCCTGCCGGACTTTCCGTGGGACAAGCTCGCCCCGTACCAGCAGAAGGCGGCCGCGCATCCCGACGGCATCGTGGACCTGTCCGTGGGAAGTCCGGTGGACCCGGTGCCGGACCTGGTGAAGCAGGCGCTGGCCGACGCGGCGGACGCCCCGGCGTACCCGACGACGATCGGTACGTCGGCCGCCCGGCAGGCCGCGGTGGACTGGATGCGGCGGCGGCTCGATGTGACCGGTGTCGACCCGAAGAGCGGCGTGCTGCCCGTGATCGGCACCAAGGAGCTGATCATGATGCTGCCGACGCTGCTCGGCATCGGCGCCGGCGACACGGTCCTGATCCCGGACCTGGCCTACCCGACCTACGAGGCCGGTGCCGCGCTCGCCCGGGCGACCAGCGTGCCGGTCGCGGACCCGGCGGCGTACGACGGGCCGGTGCGGGTCGCGTACCTGAATTCCCCACGCAACCCGTCCGGCCAGATCACGCCCGCGGCGGACCTGCGGCGTGCGGTCGAGTGGGCGCGTGCGAACGACGTACTGCTGGTCAGCGACGAGTGCTACACCGAGTTCGGCTGGGACGAGAAGCCGGTGTCGGTGCTGCACCCGGACGTGTCCGGCGGGAGCTTCGACAACCTGCTGGCGGTGCACTCGCTCTCGAAGCGCTCCAACCTGGCCGGGTACCGCGGCGGCTTCGTCGCGGGGGACCCGACGGTCGTCGCGGAGCTGCTCGCCGTACGGAAGCACGCCGGGCTGATGGTGCCGTCCCCGATCCAGGCCGCGATGGCGGCGGCGTTCGCGGACGACGTACACGTGGAGGAGCAGCGCGCCCGTTACCTGCGTCGCCGTGCGGTGCTGCGGGACGCCCTGACCGACGCCGGCTGGGAGATCACCCTGTCGAACGGCGGGCTGTACCTGTGGGCGTCGCACCCGTCGTACGACGCGTACGGCTCGGTCGGCGCGCTGGCGGACAAGGGGATCCTCGTCGCCCCCGGTGTGTTCTACGGGACTGCGGGTGAGCGGCACGTGCGGGTGGCGCTGACCGGGACCGACGAGCGCGTCGACGCAGCGGTCAAACGGCTGTCGGAGTAGAAACTTCGCGGCTTCGTGTGACGTCCTCCCGGTGTCACTGCCTCTAACAGGGGTAAGTGATGTCGAGGGAGGGGAGGGCACATGCGGCTGCATCTGCTCGGGGTCGTGGCGGTACTGCTGGCTGGTGTCACGCCGACACCTGCACCAACACCATCACCAACAGCCTCACCAACACTGACTCCCACACCGGCGGTGGTGTCCCCGACGCCGACGCCGGACTGGTCGATCACGCTGGCCCAGCCGGCCGCGTCCTGGGAGGACCGGCCGACCGTCTTCACCGGCAAGATCAGCAAGCCGGTCACCGGCTCGTACGTCACGCTCTGGCAGCGCGTCCCCGGCGCCTGGGTGCTGCGCGGCTCCACCCGGACCACGGCCGGCGGCGCGTACCGGTTCAGCTACGTGTCGGCGGTCACCGGCACCTGGGCGTTCCGCACGATGATCGGCGTCAAGGCCGAGACCGCGCTCGCCATCTCGGACTACCGGACCGTGCCGATCCAGGACCGGAAGATCGTCCTCAACACCCCGGCGTCCTGGTACGCGACGCTCACCGGCGTCTCGGTCGCCGGGAAGCTCGTGCCGGCCGAGCCGGGCAAGGAGGTCGCGCTGCAGCAGTACCTCGGCAGCGGGAAGTGGCAACTCCTGAACGTCGCGACGATGGATGCCGGAGGCAACTTCCGGCTCCGGGTGCCCGACGACCTGCCGGCCACCCGTACTGTCCGCGTGGTCACGCGTGGCGTCAGCCAGGCCGCGATGGAGTACTCCGCGCTCGCGAAGATCGTGATCAGGGCGGCACTCAACCCCAAGGTGTACGCCGTCTCCGCGGCGATGGTGCCGAACACGTACCGGGCCGGATGCCCCGTGAAACCGTCGGCGCTACGCCTGCTGCAGCTGAGCTACTGGGGCTTCGACGGCCGCGTGCACCGCGGTGAGCTGATCCTCCGGGACGCCGCGGTCGCGAAGATGATCACGGTCTGGACCTCGACGTTCGCGGCGAAGTTCCCGATCCGGCAGATGCGCCGGGTGGATGCGTTCGGCGGCAACGACGTCCGGTCGATGGCGGCGGACAACACGTCGGCGTTCAACTGCCGCCGGGTGACAGGCGATCCGTACTCGCTGTCGCCGCACTCGTACGGCTGGGCGATCGACATCAACACTGTCGAGAACCCGTACCTGGCCGCGAACGGCGTCTGGTACCCGTCGAACGGCCTGGCGTACCGCAACCGCGCAGTGGTTCGTCCGGGCATGCTGTTCGCCAACAGCGTCGCCACGAAGGCCCTCATCGGTCAGGGCTACTTCTGGGGCGCCGGCTGGGCCAAGCCCGACTACCAACACTTCGAGCCCAGGTGAAGCCGCTGGTGGTCGCATGCGCGCTGGCACTCCTGCTGACAGGCTGCAGCTCCAAGCCCGCGGCTGAGCCGCCAACGCACTCTGCCCCCTCAAAGGCAATCCCCAGCATGGTCAGCGGCACGGTGCCCGTTCCCACCAACACGCTCCCCACCAACGAGCCGACCGACGCTGCCGTCCCACCGCAGCTCCCGGAACGAGCGACCGCCCCACCACCAGCCAACGCCGGACCGCTAACAGCCAGCAACCTCCCAGCCCCAGAGAAGCTGGGTGCCGGCTGGAAGACCTACACCGACCCAGGCGGCGCAGAAGCCGGCTTCATCGGCAACAACACCTGGACCCGCCGTCGTGACCCCCACCAAGCCTCCTACGAAGCCCTACCTTCCGGCTGCTCCGGCCAACCGGTCAAAGGCTCCCTCGCCGTCCCCGCCTACGCCCTGACCGGCAGCTACCGCACCCCGGACCACCTACCCGCCACAGCCCTCCTACTCCGCTTCAAGGACGCCACCGGAGCCGAGAGCTACTACGCGGGTTACCAGGCACGTATGCACGCGTGTGGCTCCGGCGGCGACCTCTCCGTCAAACAACTCTGGGACACCACCACAGCAGCGACCGCCGTACGCTCATACGCCGGAGCTGAGTCCTACGTCGACCTCTCAGTAGTCCGTGGCTCCACAGTCGCCCTACTGGCCACCACCTCCACCCACCCGGACCAACAGTCCGACTGGGCGCACACCGTCGTACCAGCCCTGGAGTCCGTCATCGACTAGGGCGAGTGCTGGAAGATGTATTACCTTTCAGTATTTCGTGACCTACACTCCGGTTATGGGTGACTTCGACCGGTATGCCCGCCTGACCGCGCAGCTCGACGCGCCGTACGCCGTGATCGACCTGGCCGCGTTCCGCCGGAACGCCGACGACCTGGTCCGCCGGGCCGCCGGTACCCCGGTCCGGATCGCCTCCAAGTCGGTTCGCTGCCGCCCGCTGATCGCCGCCGCGCTCGAGCGGCCCGGGTTCCACGGCGTGATGAGCTACGCGCTGCCCGAGGCGCTCTGGCTGGCCCGGAACGGCGTCGACGACATCCTGCTCGGCTACCCGACCGCGCACCGGGCGGCGCTCCGCGAACTCTCCGAGGACCCCGAGGCGGCGTCCCGGATCACGCTGATGATCGACTCGCCGGAGCACCTCGGATTCATCAAGGCCACCGCGACCGGGACTGCCCGGATCCAGGTCTGCCTGGACGTCGACGCCTCGCTGCGGATCCTCGGTCAGCACCTCGGCGTCCGGCGGTCCCCGCTCCGGACCGCGACCGACGTGGCGACCCTCGCCCGTACGGTGGCGGCCGACAGTGCGTTCGAGCTGACCGGCGTGATGTTCTACGAGGCGCAGATCGCCGGGCTGCCGGACACGTCGCCGGCCGTCCGCTGGGTGAAGCGCCGTTCGGCCGCGGAGCTCGCGGACCGGCGCGGCGCGGTTGTCGACGCGGTCAAGCAGGTGGCGCCGCTGCGGATCGTGAACAGCGGCGGCACCGGCAGCCTGGAGATCAGCAGCGCCGATCCGGTCGTCACCGAGGTCACCGCCGGCTCCGGCCTCTACGGCCCGACCCTGTTCGACAAGTACGACGTCTTCCAGCCCGAGCCCGCGATGGCGTACGCGGTGGACGTAGTACGGCGGCCCGCGCCGCGGATCGCCACGCTGTTCGGCGGTGGGTACGTCGCGTCCGGTCCGGCGAAGAAGTCGCGGCTCCCGCTGCCCGCATCGCCGTCCGGGCTGAAGCTGCTCGGCACCGAGGGCGCCGGGGAGGTGCAGACTCCGGTGCAGGGACAATCGGCCGATCGGCTGAAAATCGGCGACAGAGTGTGGATGCGCTACGCCAAGGCAGGCGAGATGCTGGAGCGGTTCGACGTCCTGCACGCGATCGACGGCGAGGACGTCAGCGAGCTCGCGACGTACCGGGGCGAAGGGAAGAACTTCGGATGAGCACCTGGCGGAACTGGTCCGGCACCGAGTCGGCGACCGGCATCGAGACTCTGCGACCAGGGTCGACCGACGAGCTCGCGGCGACGGTGAAGGCCGCGGCCGAGCAGGGCAAGAAGCTCAAGGCTGTCGGTTCCGGGCATTCGTTCACCGGCTGCTCGGTGCCGCAGCAGGTGATGGTCCAGCTCGATGGCCTGTCCTCGATCCTGCACGCGGACCAGGCGTCCGGCCGGGTCACGGTCGGTGCCGGCACCGACCTGCGGAAGCTGACCGCTGGGCTCGCCGCGTTCGACCTGGCGATGGCGAACCTCGGCGACATCGACAAGCAGACGATCTCCGGTGCGATCTCCACCGGGACCCACGGGACCGGTGCTCAGCTCGGCGGCCTGGCCACCCAGGTCGTCGCGCTCGACCTGGTCACCGCGGACGGCTCGGTCCTGCACTGCTCGGCCGAGGAGCACCCCGAGGTGTTCGGCGCGGCCCGAATCTCGGTCGGCGCGCTCGGCGTGATCAGCGCACTGACCTTGCAGTGTGTGCCGGCGTTCCTGCTGCGTGCGCAGGAGATGCCGCTGCCGCTGGCCGACGTCCTCGACGGCTTCGACGAGTTTGCCGACGGCAACGATCACTTCGAGTTCTACTGGTTCCCGCACACCGAGATCGCGCTCACCAAGCGGAACAACCGGGTCGGTGCGGACGTTGCTGCGGCGCCGGTCGGGCGGGTCCGCGGCTGGGTGGACGACGAGTTGCTGTCCAACAAGGTGTTCGAGCTGACGAACCGCCTGGCCGTACGGCGGCCCGGGATGGTTCCGCGGATCAACCAGCTCGCGTCCCGCGCACTCTCGGCCCGGGAGTACGTCGACGCGTCGTACAAGGTGTTCTGTTCCGAGCGGAGTGTCGTGTTCCGCGAGTCGGAGTACGCCGTACCGCGGGAGAGCGTGGTCGAGGTGCTGCACCGGTTGCGGGACTGGATCGACGCGTCCGGCGAGCGGATCCCGTTCCCGATCGAGGTCCGGGTGGCCGCGCCGGACGACATCTGGCTGTCCACCGCGTCCGGCCGCGCGACGGCGTACATCGCGATCCACCAGTACCACCGGCTGCCCCACGACCCGTACTTCCGGGCCTTCGAGAACATCGTCGCCGACTACGGCGGTCGGCCGCACTGGGGCAAGCTGCACACGCTGACCGCGACCGACCTGCGCGCCAGGTACCCGCGCTTCGACGACTTCCTCGCCGTCCGCGACCGCCTCGACCCACACCGAACCTTCGAGAACGCCTACACCCGCCAGGTCTTCGGGGACTAGCCTGCGAGCATGGAGCTCGAACCGGTTGTCGAGGATTGGCAGAAGGCACTGGCGGTCGTCGCGCATCCGGACGACCTGGAGTTCGGTGCGGCGGCGGCGATCGCGCGCTGGACCGGGCAGGGAAAGCAGATCGTGTACTGCCTGCTGACGTCGGGGGAGGCCGGCATCGACGGCGTCGACCCGGCCGAGTGCGGCCCGCTGCGGGAGGCCGAGCAGATCGAGTCGTCGCGGATCGTCGGGGTGTCGGCGGTCGAGTTCCTCGGCCAGCCGGACGGCACGATCGAGTACGGCGTACCGCTGCGCCGCGTGATCACCGCAGCGATCCGCCGGCACCAGCCCGAGATCGTGATCACCAACAACTTCCGCGACACCTGGGACGGCGACGCGCTGCTGAACCAGGCGGACCACATCAACACCGGCCGCGCGACCCTCGACGCGGTCCGGGACGCCGCGAACCGGTGGATCTTCCCGGACGCCGGCGACAAGTGGGACGGCGTCCGGCAACTGTGGGCGGCCGGCTCACCCAGCGGGCGGCACGGCGTGGACACCACCGGGAGCTTCCAGACCGGGGTCCGGTCGCTGAAGGCCCACAAGGCCTACATCGACGGCCTGAACTGGCCCGACTTCGACCCGGAGGAGTTCCTCGAAGGTGTGTCGCGTCCGGCCGGCACGCTGCTCGGCACGAAGTACGCGGCCCGATTCGAAATCTTCACTCTTTGAGGTACTCCTGCAAGTGCGGCGGCGTCGGCTTCGGCCGGCGCGGCTCGCGGTCGCCGGCGGTGCCGGGGCCAGGCGGGTTGTTCGGGCCGGCCCAGGAGCGGATCAGCGCCCGGCCGCCCTTGCGGGTCAGCCGGTGCAGGTCGATCCGCTCGACGTCGCCGGCCGGGATGCCGAGCTGGGCGAGGCTGCGGTTCGCCATCGCGCAGGCCGCGTCGTGCTTGCGCGGCGACATCTTCTGCTGCAGGACGATCGCGATCGAGCCGTCCGGCAGGTCCTCGATCCGCTGGAACCGCATCCCGTTGTCCAGCGACCAGGAGTGCAGGGCCAGGTCGATGTAGTCGGCGTTGGAGACTCGCCGATCGGGCTTCGCGCGCGCAACCACTTCGTATCGGGCCATGTCCCGATCATCCGTCGCCGGCCGCCGGATTTCCAGGAATCTGCGATCAGCGAAGTACGTCGATCGCCGCCGCCACCCGGGCCGGGTCCGAGATCAGCGTGAGGTGGTTCGCGTTCGGGATCAGCGTCGGCGCGGGCGCGCCGATCCGGGTCGCGGTCTCGGCCGCGTTGCCGCCGTTGGTGTCGTTCGCGCCGAACACCACCGACTTGGGGAGCTTCAGCTCCTTCAGCTTCGCCAGCCGGTCGGCCGGGACCGCGGGAATCCCGTTCGCGGTCATCTGCCACACCGCGTTCTCCGCGCCGGGCTGCCGGAACGGGCGGGTCCACTCGTCGACGTCCATCTGCGGGCAGCCGGGCGTGCAGACGCTGTTGTAGATCTTCTTCAGCAGCCAGCCCTGGTCCAGCACCAGCCGGAACAGCGAGGTCCGGTACGGCGGGATGATCAGCCAGCTCGGCGGACCGGGTTTCCCGCCCGGCAGCGGCAGGCCGTCGCCGTCCAGGAACATGATCCCGCCGACCCGGCCGGGCGCCTCCAGCGTCGCCTCGGCCGCGACCCCGGCACCGAGCGAGTGCCCGACCAGGATCGGCCGCGGCTGACCGGGACCGCCGAGGTGCATCGCGTCCAGGAACCCGAGCAGCTGCGCCGCGAGATGCTCGATCGTGTACGGCGCCTTGCGCTCGGAGTACCCGTAGCCGGTGATGTCGTACGCGTACACGCGGTGCGTCTTCGCGAGCAGCGGCACCAGCCGCGACCAGGTGTCGACGGACTCCGCCGCACCGTGGACGAGCACGACGGGTGTGCCCGACGTACCCCAGGTGTCGTACCGGGTGTTGATGCCGCCCGCCTCGACGTACTTGAGGCCCGGCGGTGGCGCAGCTGTTCCGTTGGTGGCGAAGTTGAAGCCGAACGACGCGACAGTGACGATCAGCCAGAGCCCGAGGAGTCCCAGGAACCCCCGCCACAGGAACCGTTTCACGCCCCTAGTGTTACAGCACCACCTAGAGCTGCAGGACGCGCTGGGCTTCGGTGAGTACGGCGGGGGAGGCGAGGGAGTGCCAGCGGGGCAGCTGCTCCTGGAGGAACGGGCGGAGCTGGTCGGCCCGTTTCGCGTCGTTGTCGAGGACGTCGAGCTCGTTGACGATCGTCAGGTCGACGAAGTCCCGCAGGGCGGCGGCGCCGAGCTCCTCCGACGTACCGGTGAAGCGGTCGGTGACCGTGCGGTGCTCGGCCAGGTCCCGCCAGGTCGTCTCCCGGTCGCAGGCGCCGTACCGGTAGACGATCGCCTCGGCCTCGGCGCCGATCACCGATTCCAGCACCGGGCGCTCGGTCTGCCAGTCGAACAGGTGCGTCGGGTAGCCGTCGGTCCCGTACGCCGCGTGCGCCAGCCCGGCCAGCACCAGCGTGTCGGAGGCGCCGAGCGACCCGAGGCGCTTGGCAACCCGGTGCAGGTGCACGTACAGCGTGCCGCCCGCATGGTCGAACTCGTCCGCGCCGCGCACCAGCAGCAGCGAACCCAGGTCCTCGAGAGTGCTCATCCGACCCCTTCTCACCCCGGAGCGGCCACGTCCTGCAGATCACCCACGGTAAGGCCAATAGGCGGCCCCCGCCCAGCACCTCGGCGTGCCGTTTCAGTCACACGGCGGGGGCGTGAAACAAGAACTGGTGACGTGGGATTGGAAATGACCTGTGCAGCGCCACCGCCACGCCGGCCCAGCCCCACTCTGGGGCTACGCTCGCAGCTCAGCCGACCCCGGCGCCAGCTCAGGTTGTTGCTATGGGCAAGGGCTGAGGGTACGGCAGGTCCGGGGTGGTTGAACAGGAAGTGGTGGGCTCCGGCAGGCAATGACCTGTTCAAGGCGCCGGCAGCCTGGTGGACCTCCCGGGAGTTGGTCGAGTTGCCCGCGGTCGCCCACCGCGCCCTGCGGCACGGTGATCGCCGTCATGATGCCCCGTGCTCCGAGCAGAATCAGGCGATCTCGGCGACGTGCAGGGCGATCAGCGGTCCGCCCGCCTGCATGAGCCGCCCGCCGTCACGCAGTCCGCCTAGTACGACGGCCGCGAGGCCCAGGGAGTCGACGAAGGCGGCGACTGTGGCGTTGGCCTCGGTGTCGTCGCCCGCGAGGAAGATGACGAGGCGGCCGTCGGTCCGGTCCGCGCTCTGTGCGACGACGTTCATGAAGACCGTGTTGAACCCCTTGACGACGCGTGCGCCGGGCATCAGCGTCGCGATGTACTCACTGCCGGTCTGATCGCCGAGATCGACCGGGGCTTGCATGTCGTGGTGGTGCCACTGGTTCGTGGTGTCGATGACGATCCGCCCGTTCAGGTCGCCCCCGTTCTCGAGGGCGGCGGGCACCTGGTCCCAGCCGACCGCCAGGATCGTGATGTCGGCTCGGGCGGTGTCCTCGACAGTGCCTGCGGATGCACCCTCGCCCAGTTGGCCGACGAGATCGGTGAGGGACTCGGGGCCGCGACTGTTGCTCAGGATGACCTGGTGACCGGCCGCGAGGGCGAGTCGGGCGATTGTCTGGGCAACACGACCCGCTCCGATGGCGCCGATGGTCAGCTTGTCGTTATCTGACATGTGATCCTCGTACTTTCATGGAATCGGAGAGGTGTCAGGCGCTTTTCGGCCAGTGCGGGAAGGCGTGTCGCCTACCCGCGATGGTCGCGATCGCCGTGGGAATCATGATGGCGACGGCTGTCCATGGAATGGAGGTGACGCCGAGTCCGGAGAGCAGGAGTCCGCCGAAAACTCCGCCGGCCGCGATGCTGAGATTGAAGACGGTCACGAGCATCGACTGGACGCCGTCCGTACCGGCCGCCCGGATGCCGGCGGTGACGAACAGCGTGGCCGAACCGCCGAACCCGAAGCCCCAGGCGGCTACGCCCAGGTAGAAGATCACCGGACTCAGCACAGCGAACCCGAGGACGAAGGCGCCGCCGCCGAGGACCACCATGCTCATGACGACCAGCCGACGGTGGTGCGGGTCGACATAGGATCCGGTTGCCCAGATGCTGAGCAGCGCGGCTGCACCGAAAACGACGAGGACCCACTCGACCTGGCCGCCGGCATGCGCAGCGATCGCCAGCGGAGCGATGTAGGTGTACAGGATGCTGTGGGCGACCATGAATCCGGCAACGACCCCGAGAATCGGCCGTACCCCAGGGGCACGGAGGATGGTCACGAAACGAACGTGGTCTTTCTCGGCCTGGCCCGGAAGGCTCGGCAGTGAGACCAGCACCCAGACGATCAGGGCGACGCTGATAGCCGCCGCCACGGCGAAGGTCGCCTGCCAGCCGGCTTCATCGCCCAAGAAGGTGCCCAGCGGAAGCCCGAGCGACAGGGCGATGGGCGTGCCCGCCATCGCAATGGCGATGGCCTTGCCCTGCAACGCCGCGGGGGCGATCCGTGCCGCGTACCCGCCGAGGTTCGACCAGATCAGTCCCGCTCCGACGCCGGCGACGAAGCGTGCGACGAGGATGACCATGAAGCTGCTGACGAGCGCTACGACTGCGTTCGCCAGTGCGAAGGTGACCAGCGCCGCCACCAGGACGATCCGGCGGTCCAGGTTCTTCAACGCCGAGTTGATCGGGATCGCCGTGAACGCCGTAGCGAGCGCATACACCGTGACCGTTTGACCGGCGGCGGCCTCCGAGAGCCCGAGGCTGTTCGACATCGTCGGCAGCAAGCCGGCAGGGATCGTCTCGTTGATGATTCCCAGGAAGCCCGCTGTGAACAGCGCCAGGAGGCCTGACAGCGGGAGCCTTGCCTCCTTCCGAACGCGGGGTTCTGCATTGGTTGGCAATGACATGTTCAGTCCTTTCGATGGCCGGCCAGCGAGTCCCGCACGGCGGCCAGGCCGTCGGCGTGCGAGATCACCGGCTGGTATCCGAGTTCGGCGACGGCCTTTTCGGTTCGCAGCGTGCACATCTGGCCGAGGAACCACCGGGCCGGAACGGCGATCTGCCGGGCGGCGGTTTCGGCGTCCACGTCGGGAATCGGGGAGCTGACGTCGTACATCGCGAAGTGGGTCTCGAGGAATTCCCGGAGGATCACACGGTGCTGATCGGTGATGAAGTACGCCTGACCGGGTCGGCCGCGACGCCATCCGAGAATGAGGCCCTCAACGGCGTTGTCGACGAACGTCACATCGGTCGTGTGCCGGCCGCCCTCGATCCAGGCGAAGTGTCCAGCCTTCGCCGCCGCCGCGAGTCCCTCGACGAGGAAGCTTCCGGGCCCCCAGACGAACCTTGGGCGGATCGACACCGTGGCGAGACCCGGCCCGCTCGCATCCAGCACGATCGCCTCCGATCGGGCCTTCGCCGCGCTGTATGCAGCTTCTGAATCCGGCCGGAGCGGTGCGGTCTCGTTGACGTCCACGAGCGGCTCACCGGCCAGGAGAGCAGCTTCGCTGCCGCAGTGAACGAGCCGGGGAACGCCGGCGAAGCGGGCTGCGTCCAGGGCCGCCCGAGTGCCTCCGACCGACACGAACTCCTGCCGCGCGCGGTCGGCCGTGATGTCCGTCTCCGCCGCGAGGTGGAACAGCACCTCGCTGCCCGTGACGTGCTCCTGCCACGTGGCCGCATCGGTCAACTCACCCCGCACCGGCTCCGCGCCCAACGCCGTCACGACGTCAGCCGACGCCGTACTGCGGACCAGGACGCGGACTGTATGCCCGTCGCCGAGAAGCCGGCGAACCAGCCTCCGGCCGATGAAACCCGACCCACCCGTTATGAATGCCTGTGCCATCTGGCTCTCTCTCAGCGAAGGGTGCCCTCTCCCCGAGATCGGGAAGAACGCTCTTGCCTGGTCAAACCGGCACTGGGACTTTCCGCTTCCCTCCATCGCATTGATACTTCGATGGCCTGCGATAAGATCTATGGATGGCAAGCTTGCGGGCGCTGGAGTGTTTGGTCGCGGTCGCGGACACGGGATCGATCACGCGAGCGGCGCGACTGCTGCACTCGTCGCAACCGGCGATCTCCCATCAGCTCGCCGGACTGGAACGCGAGGCCCGGACGGAGTTGCTTCGCCGCGAACCGCGCGGTGTCAAGCTCACCCCAGCTGGACGAGCCGCCGTCGTCGATGCGCGGCGAGCCATTGAGGCGGCTGCATCGGCGGTGCGCTCGGCACGCGCGGTAGGCGAGGCGACCGGGGGAGCGCTGCGACTGGCGTGCGCGCAAAGTCTGACCGTTCCGCTGCTTGCGCCGGTCATCCGTGACTGGCATCGGCGTCAGCCGGAGGTAGCGATCAGTCTGCGGGAGTCCGCGGTGCCGGGCGAGCTCTTCGGGTTCATCGAGGCCGACGAAGCGGACGTGGTGCTGGTGCCGGGTCCAGTGGCCGAGCGATTCACCTCCACGGTGGTCGCCGAGGAGGAGATCGTGCTGACGGCGCCGAAGGACCACCGTCTTGCCGAGCAGTCGTCGGTGAAGCTGGGCGATCTCGACGGTGAGCGGCTCATCCATTTCGCGCCGGACAACGGGCTCGGCAGCTGGCTCGATTGGTCGCTCAGTCGGGCCGGTGTCCGCCCGGAGCCGGTGATGAGAACATCGGTGACTACCGCCGCTCCGCAGCTCGCGGCGGCCGGGCTCGGCGCCGCGGTGACACCTGTCAGCGCGGTGAGCGCGGGCTTCCTGGGCGCGGTCCGATCCTTCTCGCCACGATGGACCAGGCAGTTGGTCGCGGTGACCCCTGGGGGTGCGGATCCACTCGCCACACGATTCATCGCCAACCTGCGGGCGCGTGGCGTTCGAGTGCCCCGCGATGTCCAGGCCCAACTCACCAAGGCTCGGTGAAGAGCCGGACCGCCAGCGAGTTCCAGAACCCGCCCGCAACCACCTCACACAGTTGCGGACGGGTTCTGACTTTTCCTACCCGTGGTCGTCAGGGAAGGTGACCACCACGGGGAGCCTGCGTCGGGATCAGGAGTGTTGTCAGTCCAGGTCGGCGAGGGCCTTGCGGGCGACCTCCAGCTCGGCCTCGAGGGCGGCGACCTTGGCGGCCTGCTGGGAGCGGGCCTCCTCGATCACCTCGTCGATCGGGGTCGACAGGTCCTCGTGCAGCTCCTTGGCCGCGCGCGACACCGCGGCCGCGGCGACGGCCAGGTCGCGCGCCAGGTACGTCGTGCCCTGCCTGAGCTCGGCGTGCCACTCGCCGTCGGCCGTGCCGGTGACGGTCAGCGTGAGCTCGATGGTCTTGGCCTTCTTGCCGGCCGCCTTCTTCGCCGGAGCCTTCTTCGGCTTCGGCGCTTCGACGGATTCGGGGGCCTCGACGACCTCGGGAGTATCGACAACCTCGGGAGTGTCGACCAGGTCTGACGGCGCTTCTACTGCAAAGGTGTCTACAGTCATCGTTGCGGCGATCTCCTTCTGACTGGCTGGATCGCTATTAGAACATATGTTCGACAGACACGCCAACCAGCTTGCGCAGGAAGTGTGATGTCTCAGGACTTCGGTGACAGTTCTGCATCAGGACATCGGTGACAGTCGATGTCTCAGGACTTCGGTGACGTTTGGGGTTTGTCGGTGTGTGGTCCGGGTGGTCTGCCGTTGCCGACGTAGGCGGTGCCGGGTGCGGGTCGGGTGTGTTCGATGAGGATCTCGCCTTGGAGGTCGGTGACGGTGATCGTGTCGCCGGTCTTGTTGCCGTTGGTGATGACGAGGACGTGCTGGAAGCCTCGTCGCCCGTCGACCATGTACTGGGTCTTGTCCAGGTAGAAGGCGCCGTTGCTGGTCAGCGTCTTCACGACGGTGTCGTCGGGCAGGTCTGTGGGTGCTGGTGCGGGGGCGGGTCGGGGCCGGCTGGCGGGACGGCGGATCAGGTCGTGGGTGGGGCGGGGTGCCTCGGCCTTCGCGGTGGTCTGCCAGGCGGTCAGTGGTGTGATGCGGCCGGGTAGGCCTTGGTGGGGACGTTGGGTGTTGTAGATGTGGTCGAAGGCGTCGACCTGGGTCTGTAACTGGTCCAGGTCGGCGGCGAGTGGCTGTTTGTCGAGGTAGCGGAACAGGGTCTGGTGGAAGCGTTCGTTTTTGCCCTGGGTGGTGGGTTTGTAGGGCTTGCCGGTGATCGGTTCGACGCCGAGGGCCATGACGTGGACGACGAGTTGGCCCAGGAGTCCGCGGCGTGACGGGTTGAGCGCGATCCCGTTGTCGGACAGCAGCCGTTGCGGCACGCCGTGGGCGGTCATGGCCTTGTTGAACACGACGATCGCGGCCTCGGCGGTCTCGCCCCACGCGACGTGGGAGGCGAGTGCGTAGCGGGAGTGGTCGTCGATGAGCTGGAAGATCACGCATTTGCGCCCGCGGGTGAGCACGTACTCGGTGGCGTCGAGCTGCCAGCAGGCGTTCGGGGCCGGATACACGAACCGGCCATGCCGCCCTCGGCTTCTTGCGCGGTTCCAGCCGCGCCACGCCGGCCCGCCGGAAGATCCGGGCCAGTGACGCGACCGACGGCACCAGCTCCAGGCCCATTGCGTGCATCTTGTCGTGCACGCTGATCGGGCCGCAGTCCAGCCCAGACTGCTCGAGTGCAGCCCGGACCCCGATCGCCTGCCGCTCGACCTCGTCGGTCAGCTTCGACGGGCTCGACTTCGGTCGCCGCGACCTCGGCTCCAACGCTGCCGCGGGCCCGTCAGCCAGGGCGCGCCGCCGGATCTCGTAGAACGTCTTGCGCGAGATGCCGTGCTCGGCGCAGAACGTCGAGACCGCCCCGCGAGGCGCATCAGACGGCCACTGCGTGATCGCGAGACGGACACGAGGATCGATGGGTTCATTGGCAGCCACCGCCCGAGCCTCGGGGCGGAAGTGTCACCACCAAGAATCCTTGCAGTGTCACCGATGTCCTGATGCAGAACCGTCACCTATGTCCTGAGACATAACAAGCTTGCGCAGGAAGCGATCGACCCGGTCCGCCGGCGCCGGCCCGGCGTCCATGCACGCCTGTACGGCGGCGGTCGCGCGAACCGACAGCGCCTCCTTGAAGATCAGCTGCATCCGGCGGTTCAGCGTGCTCTCGTGCAGCACCTTGTAGAGCCCCGCGTACTCCTGGGTCCAGGTCCCGGGGAACAGTAGCCGCGCCCGCAGGCGTGCCACCGGATTGGCGCCGGCGGCCGCCTCGGCCCGCTCGAGGTCGCGCAGCCGCCGAGCGTGGCAAGGCGTTCGGCATCTACGGCGCAGTCATGGGGAGTGCTTCGGGCCTGGGTGTACTGGCAGGCGGCGTACTGACGCAGTACCTGGACTGGCGGTGGTCCATGTACGTGAACGTCCCGATCGCCGCACTGGCAGCAGCAGGCATCCTGTACGCCGTCCGCCCGGCGCCACGCACCAGCGGACTGCGAGTCGACGTACTAGGGGCGTTGCTGGCGACCGCGGGACTGATGGCTGTCGTCTTCGGGTTCGCGCGAGCAGAGTCGGACGGCTGGGGCGCGCCGCTGACCTACGCGTCGCTGGGCGCTGGAGTAGCGCTCCTGGCAGCGTTCTTGGTGGCACAGGCTCGCGTGAGCAACCCGCTGTTGCCGCTGAGGGTCTTGAGAGATCGCAGGCGCGGCGGCTCGTACCTGGCCGTGCTGACAGTCGGGTTGATGGTCGGCGTACGTGCTGTCAGCCGCCTGTTCGCGAAAGTCAGCGTGAGGGCGCTGATCTGCCCCGGGCTGCTCACCATCGCCGCAGGGCTCGCTCTGCTCGGGCTGGTGCGTGCAGACAGCAGCTACTGGCTACACGTGATGCCCGTGTTCCTGCTGGTAGGTCTTGGGACCGGGTGGGTGCTGGTGACCGCCAACAGCACCGGCACCCTTGGCGCCGGCTCCGACAGTGCGGTAGCCGGCGCCACGGTGATGACGTCGCAACAGGTAGGTGCCTCACTGGGCACGGCCTTGCTCAGCTCGCGGTCTACTGGGTGCTCTCGGAGCGGTCGCCCGACCACTCCAGGTGGAAACTGCCCTCACGGTCGACGCGCTTGTAGGTGTGCGCGCCGAACAGGTCGCGCAGTCCCTGGATCAGCGCGGCCGGGAGACGCTCCGCCCGCAGACCGTCGTAGTACGACAGGGCGGCTGAGAAGCCAGGAGCCGGTACGCCGACGGTCGCCGCCGTCGCGACCACCCGTCGCCAGGCCTCCTGCCCGCTGGCGACCGCATCCTTGAAGTAGCCGTCCACGAGCAGCGAGGGCAGCGCCGGGTTCCGGTCGTAGGCCTCCGTGACACGGTCCAGGAACCGTGCCCGGATGATGCATCCGCCGCGCCAGATCTTCGCCATCGCGCCGAGGTCGATGTTCCAGTCGTACTCCTCGCTGGCGGCCCGGATCGCGTCGAAGCCCTGGGCGTACGCCACGATCTTCGACGAGTACAGCGCATGCCGCACGTCCTCGACGAACGCCTTCCGGTCGACGTCGACCTTTACCTCGGTTGGCCCCGGAAGGACGCCGGCGGCAGCCTCCCGCCGTACGACGTCACCGGACAGCGAGCGCGCGAAGACGGCCTCGGCCATGCCGCTGACCGGTATGCCGAGGTCGAGCGCGGACTGGACCGTCCAGCGGCCGGTGCCCTTCTGCTCGGCCTGGTCGAGGACGACGTCCACGAACGGGCCGCCCGTGGTGGGGTCGGTCTGGCTCAGCACCTCGGCGGTGATCTCGATCAGGAACGACTCGAGGTCGCCGGTGTTCCAGTCCCGGAACACGTCCGCGAGCTCGGCCGGAGACAGCCCGAGCACGTGCCGGAGCAGGTCGTACGCCTCCGCGATCAGCTGCATGTCGGCGTACTCGATGCCGTTGTGCAGCATCTTCACGAAGTGGCCGGCGCCGTCCGGGCCGACGTGCACGCAGCACGGCTCGCCGTTCACGTGCGCGGAGATCTTGGTCAGCATCGGCTCCAGCGCGGCGTACGACTCGGGGGAGCCGCCGGGCATGATGCTCGGGCCGTTCAGTGCGCCCTCCTCGCCGCCGGACACGCCGCTGCCGACGAAGTGCAGGCCCTTCTCGCGCAGCGCGGCCTCGCGGCGCCGGGTGTCCAGGAAGTGCGCGTTGCCGGCGTCGACGACGATGTCGCCCTCGTCCAGCAGCGGCACCAGCTCGTCGATGACCGCGTCGGTCGGGGCCCCGGCCTTGACCATGACGATCACCCGGCGCGGCGGCTCCAGCGACTCGACGAAGCCCGCCAGATCGGTGGACGGGACGAACTCGCCCTCGGAGCCGAACTCCGCCACCAGGGAGTCGGTCCGCGCCTGGGACCGGTTGTGCAGGGCGACACGGAACCCGTTACGTGCGAGGTTCCGGGCCAGGTTGCGGCCCATCACCGCGAGGCCGGTGACGCCGATCTGGGCTTTGCCGTCAACAGCACTGGTGCTCATCGAATCTCCCGCAAAGTCTGAAGTTGTGTGCGGGGTCCAGTCTGCCTGAGGCCTTCTCATCGGGAAACATCGGTGGTAAACATCTCAGAAATCGATTTCCCATCACGAAGGACCCGCCCATGCTCCGTCGTGTCATCGCTCTGGCCGCCTGTGTGCTCCTGGCACTGCCCACCACCGCGTCAGCCAATCCACCCGGGAACGACAACGGTCCGGTCGGTTGGGACGTGTACCGGAATCTGGACCGGTTGCCCGAGCTGCAAACCGGAGTCCGCACCAAACAGTTCTCCAGCTTCGGCCGCGACGGGACCAACAACGACGGCTTCGACGGCACCTACTCCTGCCTCCGTACGACGGACGCGGGGTGCGTCATCGCCGAGGCCAGCGGCGCCGGGGAGATCGCGTCGATCTGGTTCACCCGCGACGGGGGCAACGTGACCAAGACCGGCACGATCACGGTCGAGCTCGACGGCAAGCAGGTGCTGCACGGGTCGCTGCAGGACATCGTCGACGGCAAGCTCGGCGCCCCGTTCAGCTACCCGCTGGTCGCGAACGGCGTGCAGAGCAGCGGCGGCGTCTACCTCCGGGTGCCGATGCCGTACCGGTCCTCGATGCGGATCACCACCCAGAACAACCCGCTCTTCTACCACGTCGACTACCGCCAGTTCCCGGACGCGAACGGCGTACGGACGTTCGACCCGACGGACAAGGCCGAGGACGTCCTGGCGATGCTCAACGCCGCGGGCACCAAGGACCCCAAGCCGGCGAAGCCGAACGCCACTACGACCGCCACGCCGCTGAACCTTGCCCCGGGCAAGCAAGTCACGCTGGCGGACACCCGCGGACCCGGCGAGCTGAGTGCGCTCAGGCTGAAGCTGCCCGACATCGTCGGTCTGGACCTGAAGAGCCTCGCGGACGACGGCCGCGCGTTCCTCGGCGGCAGCACGTTCACGCTGAAGATCGACCCGGCGAACACGGGCGTGAAGCTGACCCGCCGGATGGACCTCCGGATCGGCAACCAGCGGGCCAAGATCCTCGTCGACGGCGCACCGGCCGGTGAGTGGGCGCCGCTCAAGGCGCAGGGCGCGCAGTGGTACGACCAGTCCGTCGACCTGCCGGCCGCCCTGACCGCGGGCAAGTCGCAGATCACGATCACCAACCAGTTCGTCTCGTCCGACCTGGACTTCAACGAGTTCGCGTACTGGGTCGACTCCACGGCAGGGCGCACCGACACCCTCGACGTCGGCCCGAACCACGTCGCCGACGAGCAGGCCCACGGGTACTCGATCAGCAAGCAGAACTGGAGCGGCGAGCACGCGATGACGTACGCCGCGACCGATGCCGACGCGGCCCGGGTGAAGCCGTCCGACACGCTGCTGGCCGGGGTCCGCGTCCAGGTGACGATCGACGGCCAGAAGCGCGTGGACGCGCCGCTCGGCGAGTTCTTCGGCTCCGGCCTCGGCGAGAACCCGGTGCACTCGCTCTTCTTCGCGATGGACCCCAACGGCTGGTACTCGTCCTGGTGGCCGATGCCGTACGTCGCCCGCGCGACGGTGACGCTGGTCAACCCGACGACGTACCCGCTGAAGGGCCAGGCCGAGGTGACGGCCGCTCGCGACGGGAGCAAGGCGGCCCAGCTGGCGACCGGGAAGATCGGGTACTTCACCGCGATCTCGAAGCGCGGCGAGACCACGCAGGGCAGCGACTGGACGTTCGCGGACGTGGCCGGGCGCGGGAAGTTCGTCGGCGTCTCGCAGACCATGGAGGGACTGCTTGCCGACGGCAACACCCGCGGGTACCTCGAGGGTGACGAGCGGGTGTACGCCGACGGCGAGCGGACGCCGGCCATCCACGGCACCGGGACCGAGGACTTCTACGAGTCCGGCTGGTACTTCAACGCCGGCACCTACTCGACCCCGTTCCACGGCAACTCCGCGCACGAGGTCCGCGCCGGCTTCTGCACCAACGAGTGCGACGGCGCCTGGCGACTGCACATCACCGACTCGGTCGCGTTCGAGAACCAGCTCCACTTCGGCATCGAACACGGCCCGCAGGACGACCACCCGGCGATCTACGGCTCGACGGCGTTCCTCTACAAGGCCGCCGGCTTCGGCGCCCGCGAGACCGACCGCATCGACGTCGGCTCCGCGACAAGCCGCCAGCAGCACGGCTACACCGACAACGGCATCCAGACCGACCTGACCTCCGTGTACGAAGGCGACCACGACGACATCACCCTCACCGACCAGGTCCGCACGACAACCCAACCGATCCACTTCCGCGTAGCCGTCGACCCGGCCAACCGGGGCGTGACCCTCCGCCGGACCAGCGATCAGAACACTCCCGGGCAATCGGTGCAGGTAGTTGTCAACGGCAAACAGTCGGGCACCTGGCTGCAACCCCTCGGCAACACCCACCAACGGTGGCTCGACGACAACTACCAACTGCCGGCAGCCCTCACCGCCGGTCGCGACCACCTCGACATCGAACTCCGGCCCACCGGCCCGGCGTGGACAGCTTCGTCGTACGTCGTCCAAACCCTCACCAGGCCGTACGAGGACCGCCGCGCGCCGGGTGCCGTCACCGGCCTCGCCGCCGACGGACGACCGGACAACGCGATCAACGTGGCGTGGTCGGACGTGGCTGACGACAGTGGGATCGCGTACTACAACGTCTATGGGACCAAGGCCGGCGGACCGGAGAAGCTGCTGGGGACGAGTCCGCTGCCCGGCTTCCTGCACCGAGGCCTAGGACTGGGAGAGACGTGGACGTATCGGGTTTCCGCGGTGGATCTTGCAGGGCATGTCGGGCCCAAGTCGGCGGGTGTGCAGGGGACCAGCGGGCGGACGTTGCGGATCGAAGGGGAGGCGATGTTGCCGCCGGTGTCGTCCACCGTTGCCGTTGATCCGCAAGGGAACTGTTGTGGGGTCAGCTGGTCCGGCGGTGCGCAGGCGTGGATCCACGGGGCGAAGGCCGGTGACCAGGCGGTGTTCGCCTTCGACGTCCCGACGACCGGCACGTACCAGTTGTCGACGGTACTGACGAAGGCCGCCGACTACGGGACCGTCGACGTACAGGTGGATGGCGGTACGGCGGTGTCGTTCGACGGATACCAGTCCTCGGGGGTGGGCACGCAGATCGTTGACCTGGGCACCGTTCAGCTCGGCGCCGGCACGCATCGGCTGAGCGTGACAGTTACCGGCAAGAACGCGGCAGCAATCGGCTACCTCGCCGGGGTCGACGTGGTCGATCTTAAGCTCGGCACGTGAACCCTTTGGAAGGACGCCGTACCGCGCTCGTCCTGATCGACCTGATGCCACGGATCGTCGCGTTGCCGACCGCGCCGTTGAGCGGTGCCGACGTACTGGAACGATCCGTGGCACTGGCCGCGGCGACCCGCACGACCGGCGGGCTGGTGGTGAACGTCCGGGTGGAACGCCCGGGCGTCGAGGTCCAGCCCGACGGCAGTGGTTTCGCGCCCGGGGCCGAGTCGCAGCCCGGTGACCTGGAGATCGTGAAACGCACGATCGGCGCCTTCGGCCGTACGCCGCTCGACGCCGAGCTGCAGTCCCGCGGCATCGCGAACGTCGTACTGGCCGGGATCGCCACCAACTTCGGCGTCGAGTCGACCGGCCGCGCCGCCTCCGACCTCGGCTACGAGACCTTCTTCCTCACCGACGCGATGACAGGCCTCGACGGCGACGCGCACACCTTCGCCACGACGTACGTGTTCCCCCGGCTGGGCACGACCTGCGACACCGCGGAATACCTGCAGGCGTTGACCGGATAAGCCCGGATCCGTGGACGCAGCGCCGGTCCGGCACCCGTGGCCACCCTGGGCGGCCGAATCGCCGCAATCCAAGGGGTTGACCTCTCACATTGTTCCTTCGCCCACCGCATGCCAGGGGCGAAGGAACAACGTCAGAGGCCAACCCCTGAGATGATGCCCACCGGACCACTCACTTCACCGCCAAGGTCCTACCGTCCACGGGTTCAGGATAAGGTCGGGCAATGGGGTCGTTCGAGGTGCTGCTGGACGACGAGCGGACGCAGCTCGACGCGTTCGTCGAGGAGCATCGCAGCGCTATCGAGGCGACCCTCGACGGGCTGACCGAGGAGCAGGTCCGCCGTCGGCTCGTCCCGTCGGCAACCACCTTGCTCGGGCTGCTCAAGCACCTCACGTGGATGCAGCGGGTGTGGTTCGAGGAGTGTCTGGGCGGTAAGTCCCGCCGGGAGCTCGGGCTGGTACAGACGCCGAACGACTCGTTCCAGCTCACCGACGACGACACGATCGCGTCGGTCACGGCCGCCCATCGGAAAGCGTGCGCGACCGCCAGGTC
The DNA here is from genome assembly GCF_017876295.1 of Kribbella aluminosa. NCBI lineage: Bacteria > Bacillati > Actinomycetota > Actinomycetes > Propionibacteriales > Kribbellaceae > Kribbella > Kribbella aluminosa. The sequence goes on from NZ_JAGINT010000002.1 coordinate 2,497,935, forward strand.
GGCGGTCGCCGACCTGGCGCTGGACGCGGTCGTGACCGGGCATCCGAGGGGACCGCGCACGCTGCGCTGGGTCTACCTCCAGGTCCTGCGCGAGCTGGCCCAGCACCGCGGCCACGCCGACATCCTGCGCGAACAAGTGCTAGCCGAATAGTGCGCGGTTCTCCTGCGTCCAGGTCTGGAGCGTGCGGGCCGGGTGGCCTGTCGCGTCGGTGACCGTGGTGTTCACCGAGGTCTCGTCGACGGTCCCGTCGCCGAAGAACGACTCGATGGCGGCGGCGTACGGCTCGGGCATGGTGGTGTGCAGCTCGGCGTGGGTCTCCGCGCGGCTCATCGGGTACGCCGTCAGCGGCCGGCCGAGGGTTTCCGCGAGGACCGCGACCTGCTCCACCGGCGTCAGCGCGACCGGCCCGGTGAGCCGCAGTACCTCGGAATCGTGAGCGCCCTGCAGCGCCCGGACCGCGATGTCCCCGATGTCGCGCGGGTGGATCGTCGACACCGGCACCTCGGGGAACTGCACGCGGACCTCGTCGCCCGCCCGGAGCTGGTCGCGCCAGCGCAACGTGTTCGACATGAAGGAGTTCGGCCGCAGAAAGGTCCACTCCACGTCGGCCGCCCGGACCGCCTGCTCGGTGGCGTGGTGGTACGCGGCGACCGCGTTCGTCAGCTCGCCGTCCAGCGAGCTGCTCGACAGTACGACGACCTTCCGCACGCCGGCGCGCACCGCGTTCGCCAGTAATTCGTCGAGCCGTTCGTAACCGCTGAGCAGGAAAATCCCGCTGACCCCGGGTAATGCGCCGACGAAGGTTTCCGGCCGATTGAGGTCGCCGTACACCGGCTCGATCCCGGCCGGCAGGTCTGTCGCGGTCCGGACCAAGGCCCGGCCGGGGACGCCTTGCTCCGCGAGTGATTGCACGACCGCGCCGCCGGCGTTTCCGGTCGCGCCCGTAATCAGGATCGTCATTGCTCAACCCTGGCACAAAAGCGGGACCCGGAATAGCAGGAATCTTTTGTCCGTACATTACAGCGAAATGTCGGTTCGTCATCGATCGTGTTCATGTTCCGCTTCGGCCTAGTTCACTACGCGTTGTCCGCATCTGGTGACGCTCCATATCGACTGCGCTGGGGGAGAGGTTGGAGGAGGGCTGGTGGGGGTGCGGATGCAGTTCCTGGAGGACCCGCGAGGCGGTGACCGGATCTGGCGGCTGCTCTCCGGGAACAACCGCCCGTTGGCGATGGGCCGCGGTGACCGGCGGTCCCCGCTGGACGTGCTGGCCGCCGTCCGTCACCTCGCGCGGGAGGCCGAGCCGACGCTGCGCCGCGCCGCGGACGGCCGCTGGCGATGGGAGCTGACCACCGACGACGGGCGGTGCCGTGGCACCAACCCGTCGCGCGAGGACTGCTGGGTGCAGTTCATCCCCGGTACCTGGGCGACGTTCGGTGCCGACGGCAACGGTGACGGGATCCGCGATCCGCACAACGTCTTCGATGCGGCGCGGGCGACCGGGGACTACCTGTGCCAGGTCGGCGCCGACCTGAGCAATCCGCAACAGCTGGTGCAGGCCGTACTGCGGTACAACCACTCGATGGACTACGTCTCCATGGTGCTCCGCTGGATGCAGTCGTGCAGCCGCCAGACCGTCGCGATCCCCGACTCCCACGACCACATCCCCGACGCCGGCAACACCGGCAACACCCACACCACCGACGACAAGTCCCACCGCACCACCCCACCACCGCCCCCAGGCATCACCCCCACACCATCACCCACCGCGGTCCCCACCGCCCCACCGTCGGCCATCATCCCGACCCCCACCCAACACCCCGTCCGTCCCACCACCCCAACCTCCACCAGACCCCCGTACATCCCCCCGCCAACAACCCACCCCACCCCACCCCCGCCCACAACCCTCGAAAACACCCCAACCCCCACCCCCGACCCAACCACCCCACCCGACACCCCAACCCCCGAGACGACACCCTCAATCACCCCACCCGACACCTCCACCTCGACCACGCCGTAGAACCCAGGGACGCGAACCACCCGGCACCTCGACGTCGAGCACGTCGTAGAACCCCGTGACGCGCGAACCACCCGGCGCCTCGACGTCGGGCACGTTGTAGAACCCCGTGGCGCGAACCACCCGGCATCTCGACGTCGGGCACGTTGTAGAACCCCGTGGCGCGAACCACCCGGTACCTCGACGTCGGGCACGTTGTAGAACCCCGTGACGCGAACCACCCGGCATCTCGACGTCGGGCGCGTCGTAGAACCGTGACGCGCCAACCACCGCGTCGGCCGACCGCTCCACGATCCCGACGACAGACTGCTGCCCCACAAGCGCGGCGCTGGGCGGCCACCCGCGACTGCGGCGTCGGATGACTGCCCCACGAGGGGTCGCTGGACTGTCGCTGCGCCCGCGACGGCGGATGGCTGTCCCACGAGGACGCGCCGGACGGTCGCCCCTGCGGCTGCGCCCGCGACGGCGGATGACTGTCCGACGAGGAGGCGCCGGACGGTCGCCCCTGCGACCGCCGTGGCGGGTGGTCGTCCCGCGACCCGCGGCGGCGCGTGGTTGTGGTGACCGAGGTGGCGGGTGGCTGGCCCACGCGGGGGCGTTGGACGGTCGCGCTGCGATCGCGGCGGGAGGTTTGTGGTGCGGTGGCGGGGCGGGTGGTTGGCCAGTGAGCTTGGGCGGGTGGTTGTCGTGTGGCGGGTGGTTGTGCTTGTGATCGGCGAGTGCGTGGGTCAGGCGGCGGGTCGGGCGTCGGACCGCCGGCACTGACCAACCACAGGGTTGGGCGGGCCTCCTGCGATCGCCAGGCGGGTGGGTCTGGTGGGGCGGCCGGTTGGTGAGTGTTGGAGGTCCGCGGTGTGGTGCTGATCGGGGGTGGCATCGGGTGGGGTGTCAGCTGAGCTCAGGTCCCGAGGATGGTCGGCCGTTCAGGCAGCTGGGGTGTGCCGGGCGGCCGACCGTGGATGGTCGGCCGTTGAGACGGCTGGGGCCGGCCGGCCGTGGATGGTCGGTCGTTGAGGCAGCTGAGGTGTGCCGAACTGGCCGTGAGTTCAGGGGTTCACCTCTCGCGTTGTCCGTTCAGCCCCTGCATGCCGGTGGTGAAGGGGCTATGTGAGGGGTGAACCTCGCAAGGGGGATGCGCCGCCTGCCGTCGGTGGGGTCGGGGTTGCTCGGTGCCAGGTTCGGGGGCCGGATTTGAGGATGACCGGGAGGTCGACCTCGGTGGCTGGGTTGTGCTGGCGGATGCCGTTGAGGGTTACCGCGCCCTGACGGAGGAGGCGGCGGAGGTCGGAGTTGCTCGCGTTCGGGTGGGCCGCCCGGAGGAGGTCGAGGACCGTTGGGTGGGCCAACGCAACGGTGAGCTCCGGCATGTCCGCCGGCTCCGTGCGGTCGGTGAACGTACGGCGGAACGCGTCGAGCTCGGCCTTCGCGACGCCCGCGCCGTGGTACCGGGTGACGACCGCCGCCGCGAGCCGGAGCTTGGCGTCCCGCGCCGCCGGCCCCGACGCGTCCGCGAGCGCGGCAACCGTCTCCGGTGGCAGCTCGGTGTACACCCGGGCGTAAGCCTCCACCAGCTCGTCCGGAATGCTCATCAGCTTCCCGAACTTGTCCCGCGGGCTGTCGGTCAGCCCGATGTAGTTGTTCAGCGACTTCGACTGCTTGGCGCGACCATCGATCCCGGGCGTGATCGGCGTGGTGATCACGACCTGCGGCGGCGCCCCCAGCCGCTGCTGGAAGTGCCGGCCGAGCTGCTCGTTGAACAGCTGGTCCGACCCGACGATCGTCAGGTCGCTCTCCATCGCGAAGCTGTCGTACCCCTGCAGCACCGGGTACACCAGCTCGTGCACCGCGATCTCCCGCCCCGCGGCGACCCGGTCCCGGAACATGTCCCGCGCCATCAACTGCGCATGCGTGACCTGCGCGAACAACCCGAGCAGCTCCGCCACCGGCATCGCGTCGTACCACTCGGAGTTCCGCCGTACCTCGAACACCGACGGGTCAGTCCGCAGTACCAGCGAGACCTGTTCGAGGAACGATGCGGCGTTCGCGTCGATCTGCGCGGGGGTGAGGACCGGGCGGGTCTCGGAGCGCCCGGTCGGGTCGCCGACGCGCGTGGTGAGATCGCCGAGCAGGAACACCACCCGGTGCCCGAGGTCCTGCAGTTGGCGCATCATCCACAGGTTGACCGCGTGCCCGAGGTGCAGGTCGGGCGCGGTGCAGTCCACGCCGTACTTGATCCGCAGCGGCCGTCCGGAGTCCAGGCGTTCGCGCAGGTCGTCCGCACCGACGATCAGGTCGGTGGTACGTCGTAACCGGTCGATCACAGCGTTCATCAAGGGGTTCCTCTCAGGGCGAGGCACCCGTGCCACCAGTGCCTCCGGCAAACGGAACGAGGCAGGAACCGGACGGTTCCTGCCTCGGAGGCTCTGGGTGGTGCAGACTGCAGGGACTACCGAACGTCGGCCCCTCCCAGAGCCGGTCGATAGATCACACAGTGCTTGGTCACACGGTGAGGCTAGCAGGCACCCAGCCACAGCCGGAACCGGATTAGGCTCGACCACGTGATCGACGAGCGGGTGGTACTGGTGGACGACGGCGGGCGCGCGATCGGGACCGAGGCGAAGGCAACAGTCCATCACGCGGCGACGCCGCTGCACCTGGCGTTCTCCAGCTACGTCGTCGACGCGGACGGGCGGGTGCTGCTCACCCGGCGCGCACTGCACAAACCGACCTGGCCGGGCGCCTGGACGAACAGTTGCTGCGGGCACCCACTGCCGGGGGAGCCGGTCGCGGACGCGGTCCGCCGGCGGCTCGCCGACGAGCTAGGCATCGTGGTGGACACGGTCGACCTGGTGCTGCCGGAGTTCCGGTACCGCGCCGAGATGCCGAACGGCATGGTCGAGAACGAGATCTGCCCGGTGTACCGAGCGCGGTGGACCGGTGACCCGACGCCGAACCCGGCCGAGGTCGCCGACTACCGCTGGTCCTCATGGCGAGCGGTCCGCAGCATCCCCGACCTCTCGCCCTGGTGCCTCCTGCAACTCGGCGAACTCCCCACCGAGCCGGCCGACTGGCCGATCGCGGACCCGTCCCGGCTACCAGCCGCCGCCCAGATCTGACTCCAGCAGATCACCGTGTACGGCGACCGCCGCGGTGCTGGCGTGCCCCGCCGCCCCGATCGCGAGCAACGCCGGCGCGGCCGTCGTACCGACCGCGTACACCCCGGGCACAGTGGTCCGTCCGCCTTCGTCGACCACGACCGCACCGTCGGCGACCTGGCACCCGAGCCGCTCGGCCAGATCGCTCTGCTGATGCTGCCGCACCACCACGAACACGCGCCGCGCGGCCAGCGATTCCCCGTTGACCAGCCGCACCCCTGACCCGACCTCGGCCACGCGCTCGGTGCGCACCTTGACTCCGGCGGCCGCCAACCGATCCAGGTGCGTCCCGCTGAGTGCATCGCCGTCCGTGCACAGCACCACGTCGTCACTCCAGCGACTCAGCAGCAAGGCCCGCGCCACCGACCGATCCGGCGCACCGCGCATCCCCAGCTGCACCAGCGGCTGATCCCGTACCTCCCACCCATGGCAGTGCGGACACGCCACAACGGACTGCCCCCACCCATCGGCCACCCCGGGGACGTCGGGCAGCTCGTCCCACAACCCGGTCGCCAATACGACGACCCGCACCTGCCGCCCGTCGACCACGAACCCGTCGTCGTCCGGCGTCACCTCCTCGACGCGACCGTCCCGTACCTCCACGCCGTACGTCGCCAACTGCCGCCGTCCGATCGCGAGCAGCTCAGCGGGCGCGACGTCGACGGCGCCGAGGTAGTTGTGCACGTGCGACGCCGTCCGGTTCCGGGCCTGCCCGTCGTCGAACAGCACCACCTGCCGCCGCGCCCGCCCCAACGTCAACGCAGCCTGCAGCCCCGCGACACTTCCACCGATGACCGCAACATCCATGTTGCCATCATACGAGACCGCAAGTCTCACATAATGGAACCAAGCAGATCTGGACCAGCCCAGGTGCGTCGCGAGGTCTCCGCCTCCCGGATCAGCGAGACCAGCTTGGCGTTCACCGGCGCGGTCCGGCCGAGGGACGCGGCGAGCCGGACGACCTCGCCGTTCAGGTAGTCGATCTCGGTCGGGCGGCCTGCCTCCAGGTCCTCCCACATCGACGTCCGGGCCAGCGGATCGACGGCCAGCACCTTGCTCGCGAGGCGCCGGAACAGGAAGTCCGGCAGCCGTAGTACGGCGGGGAAGCGCTGCATCGGTACGGCGAGGAGCTGCGCCGGCCGGATCCCGGCCGCGGCGAGCAGCTCCAGCGCCTCGGCCTGCGCGGCCGCCAGACAGCGGCGGTACGCGCGCTGCGAGAGCTCGTCGCGCAGCGGCAGGTTCGACAGGGCGTTGATCGGGTTGTTCAGGTTCAGCAGGAGCTTCGACCACTGGACCGGCAGGACGTCGTCATGCTGGGTGAGCGGCAGGCCCGCACGCTCGAAGGCCTCCGCGTACGGCGCCAGTGCCGGATCCCGTTGTACGTCGAGCTTTCCCTCGGTGCCCTGGTGGAACACGCCGCCGCCGCGATTGAGCACGTTGAACGGCACCATCCCGGCCACCACGACCTGGGACGGCAGTCGCGACCGCAGGACCTCGGCGTTCCGTACGCCGTTCTGGAAGCTCACCACCACCGCGTCCGGCGGCAGCACCTCGGCCAGCTCGTCAGCTGCCTGTGAGGTCGCCGCCGACTTCACCGTCACCAGCACGAGGTCGGCGCCCGCGGCACCGGCGGGCGTGGTCTCGAACCGGACGTCGGCAACCTGCAGGTCGGCGCCCAGGTAGTCGGTCAGCCGCAACCCGTGCGCCGCCACCTCGTCCGCCGTCCGCGGCCGGCCGACGAACGTCACCGGCGTCCCCGTCGCCGCGAGCCGTCCGCCGACGTAGCAGCCGATCCCGCCGGCACCATAGACAGCGATCATGAGGGACAACGTACCGAAGAACGGGCAGTACCCCGCAGTGAATCGTTTCGATCCGTTCCGGCGGATCGAAACGGCCTACTACTGCCCGTCCTTCGGTACAGCCGGTCAGTGCAGCCGCACCCGCGGATCCAGTACGGCGTACCCGATGTCGACCAGGATGTTCGCGACGACGACCGCGGCGGAGGCGAACAGGACGATGCCGATGATCACCGGCAGGTCCTGCTGGTTGATCGCGACCACCGCGGTCTGCCCCAGCCCCGGGAGGCTGAACACGGTCTCGGTGACGACCACGCCGCCGACCAGCTGCCCGAGGTCGATACCGAACTGCGTGACCACCGGCGTCAGCGCACTGCGCAGACCGTGCCGGACGATCACCCGGCTTTCCCGGATTCCTTTCGAGCGGGCAGTCCGGATGTAGTCCTCGCCGAGCACGTCCAGCATCGATGCCCGGGTCAACCGGGTATACGTTGCCGCCAGCAACAGTGCGAGCGCGATCCAGGGCAGGAACAGATGCTGGAACCACGCCCCGGCACCGCTGGTCAGCGGCGAGTACCCACCGGCCGGGAACCAGCGGAAACCGGCCAGCGTGAGGCGGAAGTACAGGAAGTACAACAGCAGCAGGCCGAGCAGGAACGACGGGAACGAGTAGAAGAACAGCGAGAACAGCGTCAGCCCGCGGTCCGCCAGCGACCGTGGATGGATCGCCGAGATGACCCCGTTGAAGACGCCCAGCAGCAACCAGAGCACGGACGCGCCGAGCGCCAGCGAGATCGTCACCGGCAGCGCCTGCCCGATGATCGTGGTCACCGGCACCTGGTGGTAGTAGTCGTACCCGAGGTTCCCCTTCGCCGCGTTGCCGAGGAAGTGCAGGTACTGCTGCCAGACCGGCAGGTCCAGGCCAAGCCGGTGCTTGATCAGCGCGATCGTCTCCGGCGTCCCCTGCCGGCCGGCGAGCGTCTGCGCGACGTTGCTCGGTGCAACGAAGAACAGGGCGAACACCGCGATGCTGATCAGCCACAGGACCAGGAGTCCGTGGCCGATCCGTCGTACCAGGAACATCGCCATGATCAGCTCCGATCCCCGCGGGGGTCGAACGCGTCCCGGACCCCGTCACCGAAGAGGTTGAAGGCGAGCGTGGTGACCAGCAGCGCCAGACCGGGGAACATGATGAACCACCACGCGGTCGTGTAGTAGTTCTGCGACGCGCTGATCATCCCGCCCCAGTCGGCCGTCGGCGGGGCGAGACCGAGCCCGAGGAAGGACAGCGTCGCCTGCGTGACGATGACGACCGGGATCAGCAGCGTGCTGTACACGATCACCGGTGCGATCACGTTCGGCAGTACGTCGACGTACATGATCCGGGCGTCGCCCGCCCCGAGCGATCGGGCCGCCTCGACGTACTCGCGTTCCCGGATCGACAACACCTGACCGCGGACGATCCGGGCCACCGAGGCCCAGCTGAAGAAGCCGATCACCAGCACCGTCACCGTCAGGCTCGGGCCGGTCACGGACACCAGCGCGATCGCGACCAGCAGGAACGGTACCGACAGCACCACGTCGATCAGCCGCGCCAGAATCGTGTCGGTGATCCCCCCGAGGAACCCCGCCGCGAGTCCTAGCACGACACCGATCGCGACCGTGATCGCGGTCGCGATCACACCGACCAGCAGTGAGATGCGGGCACCGTAGGCGATCCGCACCAGGATGTCCCGGCCGAGGTCGTCGGTGCCGAGCCAGAACGTGCCGTTCGGCCCGCGCGGCAACCCGTCCGGGGTGAGCCCGATGGAGCGGTACTGCTCGTTCGGCGGATGCCCGGTGATCGCCGCGAACAGCGGCGCCAGGAGCGCCATCAGCACGATGAGCACGATCACGACCAGCGAGATCATTGCCACCTTGTCCTTGCGCAGCCGCCGCATCGCGAGCGCGAACGGGCTGCGGCCTTCGATGACCTTCGGCTCATCGACGACATCGACCAACTCGAGGGCAGTACTCATGAAACCTTCAAGTCAGGGACAGCGGTGGACAGGTCCTCGCCCACCGTCAACGGGTAGAAACATGCGGTCCGGTGGCCGGGCGCATCGCCCAGCACCGGCTCCAGCGGTGGTTCGTCGGCCGCGCAGTCCAGCCGGGCCTTCGGGCACCGCGTGTGGAACCTGCACCCCTCCGGCGGGTTCGTCGCGGCCGGGATGTCGCCACCGAGGATGATCTGTTCGCGGCTGTCGGCGGTGTCCGGGTCGGCCACCGGCAACGCCGACAGCAACGCCCTGGTGTACGGGTGCCGGGTCTGCCCGAACAGCTCGCCGGTCGGCGCCAGCTCGACGATCTTGCCCAGGTACATCACCGCGATCCGGTCGCTCACGTGCCGGATCACGGACAGGTCGTGCGAGATGAACACGTAGGTCAGGTCGAACTCCTTCTGCAGGTCGGAGAGCAGGTTGATGATCTGCGCCTGGATCGACACGTCCAGCGCCGACACCGGCTCGTCGCAGATCACGAGTTTGGGCCGTAGCGCGAGTGCACGGGCGACCCCGATCCGTTGCCGCTGGCCACCGGAGAACTCGGCCGGGAACCGGTTGTAGTGCTCGGGGTTCAACCCGACCAGCTCCATCAGTTCCTGGACCTTCTTCTTCCGTTCGTTGCCGGAAGCAATCTTGTGGATGGCGAACGGGTCGCCGATGATCGACCCGACCCGGCGGCGCGGGTTCAGCGATCCGTACGGGTCCTGGAAGATCACCTGCACGTCGCGGCGCAACGGCTGCATCGCCTTCCGGGACAGCTTGGTGATCTCCTTGCCCTCGAACCACACCTTGCCCGACGTCACGTCGTACAGGTGCGCCATGCACCGCGCCAGCGTGGACTTCCCGCAGCCGGTCTCGCCGACCAGTCCGAGGGTCTCGCCCCGGTGCACCTCGAGCGAGACGCCGGCGACGGCCTGGACCACCTCCTTCGAGTGGGTCGGGAAGTCCTTCCGGACGTCGTCCACCTTGAGCAGTACTTCGTCGTTCACGACGCCACCGCCTCGTCCGCCTGGTGGGGGAGCCAGCAGGCCGACTGGTGCCGGGGATCGCCGCCCACGTTGAGCAGCGGTGGCGTCTCCGAGCACTTGTCGAACACGTGCGAGCAGCGGGTCGCGAACGGGCAGCCCTTCGGCAGGTTGATCAGGCTCGGCGGAGTGCCCGGGATCGGTGTCAGCCGGTCCTCGCTGCGCGCCGGCAGCGAGGCGAGCAGGCCCTGGGTGTAGGGGTGGTGGTTGCGGTAGAAGATGTCCCGGCGCGGTGCGCGCTCCATCACGGCACCGGCGTACATCACGACCACCTCGTCGGCCATCTCGGCCACCACGCCGAGGTCGTGGGTGATCAGGATGATCGCGGTACCGAATTGCTCCTGCAGGCGGCGCATCACGTTCAGCACCTGGGCCTGGACGGTCACGTCGAGCGCGGTGGTCGGCTCGTCCGCGATCAGCAGCGCCGGGTCGAGCGCCATCGCCATCGCGATCATCACCCGTTGCCGCATCCCGCCGGAGAACTGGTGCGGGTAGTCGTCGATCCGGTCCGCCGCCCGCGGGATGCCGACCAGCGTGAGCAGCTCGGCGGCCCGTTTCCGGGCCGCCTGCTTGCTGATCTCCAGGTCGTGCGCCCGGATCATCTCGACGATCTGCCAGCCGACCCGGTACTGCGGGTGCAGGCTGGACAGCGGATCCTGGAAGATCATCCCGATCTGCGCACCGCGCAGCCGGCGCAGCGTGCGTTCGTCGGCGGTGATCAGGTCGGTGCCGTCGAAGTACGCCGTACCGGACACCTTCGCGCCTCGGGTGAGGCCGGTGATGGTCTGGGTGGAGACGCTCTTCCCGGATCCGGACTCACCCACCACGGCGAGGGTCTGGCCGGCTTCCACGTCGTACGACAGCCCCCGAACGGCACGGACGGTGCCGTCCGGGGTGTCGAAGGAGACCTTGAGGTCCCTTACTTCGAGTAGAGCCATGGGGTCAGCCCTGCTTGTCCTTGTCGATCCACACGTTGGTCGGGTCGAAGTTCTGGATCGCGGGGACGTAGTTGGCGTTGTGCACCTGCGCCGCGTGGTAGTTCGGGTTCTTCGGGTTGGTCAGCGGGAAGAACGGCGCGTCGGCCATCACCTGTGCGTCGGCCTTCGCCCACAGCGTCGACGCCTGGTCCTCGGTCGGAGCCTTGATGGCCTGGTCGATCAGCGCGTTGGTCGCGGAGCTGGTGTACAGCCCGAAGTTGCTGCCGATCGGCGGGTACGACGGCTCGCCGGAGAACAGCGGGTTGAAGAACGACAGGGCCGCGTTGCCGTACCAGTCAGCACCCCAGCCGGCCAGCGACAGGTCCCAGACGCCACGGCGTGCGACGCTCGGCACCTGCAGGTACTTGACGTAGAAGTCCGCGTTCGGCGACGGTACGCCGGTCACCGTGATGCCGGCCTTCGACAGGTCCTGCTGGACCGTCTGGAAGGCCTTGCTGCTGCCCTCGGAGGCGTTCCGGTACAGGAACTTCAGCGTCAGGTGCGGGAATCCCGCCTCGGCCAGCAGTTGCTTGGCCTTGTCGACGTTGTACGGGTACGGGTCGTTCGGCTTCGAGCCGACGATGTTGTCCGGCAGCACCTGGGTCAGCGGCGGGTTGATGGTCGGTCCGCCGAGTACCTGCAGGACGTTGGAACGGTTGATCGCGTAGCTGATCGCCTGCCGCACCTTCACGTTCGCGAGCGCCTTGTTGTTGTTCGGCGACGCGGTGTTGTAGACGACGTACGGGTTGCTGGACGCGGTCGGGCCCAGGTTCAGGTTCGGGTCCTTCTTGGCGATCAGGGCCGGCAGCTGCGACGGCGGCGGCCCGGCGTCGAACTCCATGTCGGCGGTCGGGGTGCCGGTCTGCAGCTGTTGCTGGATCGAGTCCTGGCTGACCGTCTCGTTCACGACGATCTTGTCGACGTACGCCTTGCGGACCGGGTCGGAGGCGGCGTCCCAGGCGGAGTTGCGGGAGTACGTGATCGACTTGGTCGGAACCCACGAGTCGACCTTGTACGGGCCGTCGGACGGGAAGTGGTTGCCGAGCTCGGTGCTGGCCGGCAGGTACTTGAGTGCCTCGACCGGCGCCGGCGAGAAGGCCGACAGCGTCAGCATGTCGACGAAATACGTGGCCGGCTGGGTCAGGTGGAAGACGACCGTGGTGTCGTCCTTCGCGACCACGCCCGGCAGCGGCGTCTTGTCGATGTACTCCTGGATCCCGGCGACCGTCTTCGGCGCCTTCGCGAAACCGTCCGCGAACGCCTTGTACCCGACGATCAGGTTCGCGAAGTCCGGGATGCCGCCGAACGGCTGCTGCGGGTTCGCGGTCCGCTTGACGCCGCGGACCAGGTCGGCCGCGGTCACCTGCCGGGCCGGGGTGGTGTCCCACTTGGCGCCCGGGCGGAGCTTGATCGTGTAGGTGAGGCCGTCGGCGCTGAGCCCGCCGTTCGCGGCGGTCGGGATGTCCGTGGCCAGGTCGGCCACCGGCTTGGTGTTGTCACTACCGGGATCGGCCGGATAGGTGAACAGCTGGCGGCTCCACATCCGCAGGTTCAGGTAGCCGATCGAGTAGTAGCTCACGTTGGGATCCATGTAGTCGACGTCGCCCGTCCCGAGCATGTTCAGGGTGCCGCCGGTGACCGGGGTGCCGGCTGTGCTGGATCCGGACGGTGTGTTCCCGCCATTGCTGCAAGCCGCGAGCATGATGCCCGTCACGGCGGCAAGGGTGATTGCCGCCAGCCGTCTTCTGGCCATTGGTCCTCCTCCAGGACTCGGTACGGCCGAAGCTAGAACTTCCGGGCGCAGCCGGAACCGCGGTCACCGAACCGTCAACCAGATGTCACCCGGCACCCGCCCGAAGATGTCGGATTCATGACAACTGTTACCGGCGCTTCGACCGTCCGTGAGCGACACTGGACCCGTGGCACACAGCCTGTTGCTGGTCGATGACGAACCGCGGATCCGGCGGGTACTGCGACTTGCCCTGGAGGACGAGGGCTACCAGGTCTCCGAGGCCGCCAACGGGTACGACGCGCTCGCGGCCCTGCGCCGGGAGCCGCCGGACGTGGTGCTGCTGGACCTGATGCTGCCGGACCGGGACGGTTTCACGGTCTGCCGGGAGATCCGCCGCTCCAGCGACGTACCGGTGATCATGGTGACCGCGCGGACCGACAGCCACGACGTGGTCGCCGGCCTGGAGGCGGGCGCCGACGACTACGTGACGAAACCGCTTGTTGCCAAGGAGTTGTCGGCCCGGATCCGGGCGCTGCTCCGCCGGGTCGAGCCGGCCAACGCGCGGCAGGCCGACCTGATGGAGGTCGGCGACCTGCGGATCGACGTACCGGGTGCCGAGGTCACGCGGGACGGCGAGGTGCTGCCGCTGACCCGTACCGAGTTCAAGCTGCTCGCCGAGCTGGCCGGTGCCGAGGGCAAGGTTCTCAGCCGGGAGCAGCTGCTGTCGAAGGTCTGGGGCTACGGGTACTTCGGGGACAGCCGGATCGTCGACGTCCACGTGCGGCGGCTGCGGCTGAAGATCGAGCGCGACCCGGCCAGCCCGAAGCACCTCGTCACCGCCCGCGGCCTGGGCTACCGACTGGTGAGCTGACCTTGCTGGGACGATTCACCCTCCGGGGCCGGGTGATGCTGGCCTACGGCCTGCTCGCTCTCGGGTTGTCCGCCGTACTCGCGATGGTGACCTGGGGCGTGGTCTCGGACTACCTGACCCAGCAGCGTGAGCAGTCGGCGAAGTTCACGACCGAGGACCACGAGGCGGCGCTGCGGTACGGGTTGTTCGGCCCGCCGGCGCCGTGTCAGCCGGCCCGGGAACATGCCGAGTGCCCGAGCCCGTCGCTGCTGCCCGGGGTGTCCCCGATGGACGTCCTGAACAGCCTGCCCTCCACCGACGCGGCGGCCTCGATGCTGTACCTCGACGAGCACTGGTACGCGATGACCGGGAAGCCGTCGGACCTTCCCCCGGACCTGATCCAGACCGCGCTCGGTGGTAAGGCGGTGCAGCGCCGGATCGAGGTCGGCGGGCAACCGGTGCTCGCGATCGCGGTACCGGTCGGCCCGGCGGGCGACGCGTTCTTCGAGTGGCATCCGCTGGCGAGCCTGGACGACACGCTGCGGACGCTGAAGATCACGCTGATCGCGGCGGCGGTCGCGACCACCCTGATCGGCCTCGCGGTCGGGCGGCTGGCGAGTACCGTCGCGCTGCGGCCGCTGGCCGAGCTCGCCGGGGTCGCGGACGCGGTCGCGCGGGGCAAGCTGGACGCCCGGTTGCAGGCCGAGAACGACAAGGACCTCGGTGGTCTGGCGCGGTCGTTCAACCAGACCGCCGAGGATCTGGAACGCCGGGTGGCCGCGGACGCCCGGTTCGCCGGCGACGTCAGCCACGAGCTGCGGACGCCGCTGACGACGATGCTGAACTCGATGCAGCTGATCCAGAACCACCGCGACGAGCTCCCGGCCGCGGTCCGGGAGCCGGTCGAACTGCTCGGCGACGACCTGGACCGGTTCCGGCGGCTGGTGATCGACCTGCTGGAGATCTCCCGCGACGACGGCGGCGACCGGGGCAGCCGGGAGATCGTCCGGATCGCCGACCTGGTCAGGGCCGCGGCCGACGCGGCCGCCGGACGCGAGGTCACCGCGGTGGAGCACGAGGCCGAGGGGCTCACGCTGCAGGCCGACAAGCGGCGGCTCGAGCGCGTGGTCGCGAACCTGGTCGAGAACGCCGAGGACCACGCCGGCGGCTGCAAGGGTGTCGGCGTACGGACCGGAGGTCTCGGCGTGGTGATCACGGTCGACGACGCCGGTCCCGGGATCGCGGTCGAGGAGCGGGCGCGGATCTTCGAGCGCTTCGGCCGCGGCGAGACCTCCGGCCGCGGCCGCGGTGTCGGACTTGGCCTGGCGATCGTCGCCCGGCACGTCCAGTGGCACCACGGAACCATCCGCGTCACCGAGCGGCCTGGCGGCGGCGCGCGGTTCGTGATCGAGCTGCCCGCGAAAACCAGCTGACGGCGGTTGCCCGCTCCGGTTACCGTGGGCGCATGGCTACTTGCCTCTGTGTCTAGCCGGCGCACTCACTCCCACAGGTGAAGTGCGTCCACTAGTATTCACGGAGAGTAACCATGATCACCGTTCGCGGTGTTGATATTCGCGTCGCCGCCCAGCTGCTGCTGGCCGACATCTCGTTCACCGTCGGCGCCGGGGACCGCGTCGGGCTCGTCGGCCGCAACGGCGCCGGCAAGACCACGCTGATGAAGACCCTGGCCGGTGAGGCACGTCCCGCCACCGGGCAGATCGCCGTCACCGGGTCGATCGGCTACCTGCCGCAGGACCCGCGGGCGGCCGATCCCGCGATCACCGTCACCGATCGCATCCTGTCCGCCCGCGGTCTCGATGACGCCGTACGGCGGTTGCGCGCGGCCGAGACCGCGATGAGTACGGCGACCGGTGCGACCCAGGAGAAGTCGATGGCGGCGTACGCGCGGGCCGAAGCGGCGTTCCAGGCGGGCGGCGGGTACGCGGCCGAGGCGGAGGCGGCACGGCTCGCGGCCGGTGTCGGCCTGCCGAACCGGGCCATGCAGCAGCCGATCGGCGAACTGTCCGGCGGTCAGCGGCGGCGCGTGGAGCTGGCCCGGATCCTGTTCGCGCAGCACGACACGTTGCTGCTCGACGAGCCGACCAACCACCTCGACGCGGACTCGGTGCTGTGGCTGCGGCAGTTCCTGCTCGGGTACCCGGGCGGCCTGATCGTCATCAGCCACGACCGGGAGTTGCTGAAGGCAACGGTCAACCGGGTCTTCCACCTGGACCCGCAGCGGCTGACGATCGACCTGCACAACACCGGCTGGACGAAGTACCTCGAACAGCTGAAGCTGGACGAGCGGCGGCGGCAGCGGGAACGCGTGGTCGCCGAGCGGAAGGCCGCCGCGCTGCACACGCAGGCGGCGAAGATGCAGGCGGGCGCGAACACCGCGGTCGCGGCCAAGAACATGGCGCGGCGCGCGGACAAGCTGCTCTCGGACCTCGAGCCGGTACGGCGGGCGTCCCGGGTCGCGAAGATCCGGCTCCCGGCCCCGGCACCGTCCGGCCGCACGCCGCTGTCCGCGGTCGGCCTGAAGAAGTCGTACGGCGCTCTGCAGGTGCTGAACGGCGTGGACCTGGCCGTCGACCGCGGCAGCCGGGTCGTCATCCTCGGGCTGAACGGTGCCGGCAAGACCACGCTGCTCCGGCTCCTCGCGGGGCGGGAACAGCCGGACGCCGGTCGCGTCGTACCGGGGCACGGTCTGCGGCTCGGGTACTTCGCCCAGGAGCACGACACGCTGGACCTGGCGGGCACCGTACGGCAGAACCTTGCCGCGGTCGCGCCCGGTCTGACCGACGGCGAGGTGCGGAACGTGCTCGGGTCGTTCCTGTTCAGCGGCGACGACGTGGACAAGCCGGCCGGCGTCCTGTCCGGCGGCGAGAAGACCCGGCTGGCGCTGGCCGGGCTGGTCCACTCGAGCGCGAACGTGCTGCTGCTCGACGAGCCGACGAACAACCTCGACCTGGCGTCCCGGGAAGAGGTGCTCGGGGCCGTCGGCAGCTACCCGGGCGCGATCGTGATGGTCACCCACGACGAGGGCGCCATCGAGTCCCTCCGTCCGGACCGCGTCCTGCTCCTCCCCGACGCCACCGAGGACCTCTGGTCCGACGACTACCGGGACCTGGTGTCGCTGGCGTGACTCAACCCGGGGGTTGAGGCCCGGGATCCACCCGGGTCTCACCTCCGGGCTGACGTTCCGGAGCGCGAATCCGAGGAGGGTTGTGACCAACAACGAAACCTCCTCGGAAGGAACTGAAATGTCGGCCGTAATCGGAATCCTGATTGGCGTGCTTGTGCTGGTACGGGTGATCGGCCGGCAGGTGACCGGCTCCCTGGTCACCCAGAAGGGGCTGTTCCTGATGCCCGCGATCCTGCTGGGTATCGGCGTCCTCTCGCTGGCCTCGGTGGTACACACCGCGACCCCCGGCGAACTCGCCTTCCTCGCCCTCGACTGCGTCGTCCTCCTCGGCCTCGGCGTCGCCCGCGGCGCCAGCATCCGGCTGACGAACACCGACCAGGGGCTGTGGCAGAAGGGCACCACCGCGACGCTGCTGCTGTGGCTCGTGACGATCGCCCTCCGGGTCGGTACGGCGTTCGCGTCGGCGGCGCTGTGGCCGCACAGTCCGGTCGGCCAGGCCACGATCGCACTGACCATCGGCCTCACGATCGGCGCCCAGAACGCGATGGTCTACCGCCGGGCGCTCGCGACGAACGTCCCGCTCGCCGCGCAGCGGGCATGATGTCAGCATGAGTTGGACGCTGGCGGGCCAGGTACGGGACTCCTCCGTGCCTGGCCTGCTGCTGCGCGCGGTGCCCGGCGTGATCACGATCATCTCGGTGGTGGTCGCCGCGCGCGGGAAGGACGAGCAGCGGCTGCCGTTCTGGGCGGTCGTCGTCCTCGGCGTGATCGTTGTCGTCAGCAACGTCTCGCTGTTCGGCCTGAAGTACGGCGAACCGCCGGGACCGGCCGGGTACGGGATGCTGGTGTTCACGGCGGCCGGGTGCCTGCTCTGGTACGCGCTGCCGGCCAGCGCGATGATCGTCATCCCGTACTGGGCCAGCCGCGGCGCGGTCCGGTACTTCCGGCCCGGCCGGCTGGAGTGGGCCGTCGTCGCCGTCAGCATCGTCGGCGTGAGCGTGCCGCTGTACATCACCACGCGGTCGGCCCCGGGCGCGTTCGGAGCGGCGTTCGGGCTGGTCGCGCTGACCCTCGCGGCGGTCAACCGCAGGTCGCGGGAGCAGCAGCTGGAGGAGCTCGAGGTGTCGCTGGCCCGGAAGCAGGCCGCGATCGAGGAGCACGGCCGGGCCGCGGCGCTGGCCGAGCGGGCGCGGATCGCCCGCGACATGCACGACGTACTGGCGCATTCGCTGGCCGGGCTGTCGCTGAGCCTGCAGGGGGCGCGGCTGATGCTGGTACGGGACGGCGCCTCGCCCGAGGCGATCGAGCAGGTGACGCGAGCGCAGGGGCTGGCCGCGGAAGGGCTCACCGAGGCGCGGCGGGCGGTCGCCGCGCTGCGGGAGGACGCGGTTCCCGACGTACGGGCGCTCGGGGATCTGGTGACGGCGTACCGGCTGGAGAGTGGTGCGGAGGCTTCGTTCGAGGTTGAGGGTGCGGAACGGGAGTTGCCGGCGGAGGTGATGAGCACGTTGTACCGGACGGTGCAGGAGGCGTTGGTGAACACGCGCAAGCACGCACCGCGCGCGCCGGTGCAGGTGCGGTTGTCGTACGGCGACCCGATCCGTCTGGTCGTCGACGACACGCAGGACAAGCGCCCCGAGCGGGCAGCGCCGGGTGGCTATGGTCTGCTCGGGATGCGCGAACGTGCCGACCTGGTCGGCGGCTCACTGGAGGCCGGCCCGACATCGACGGGCTGGCGGGTAGAACTGAAGGTGCCTGCGTGAAGGAGCGAAGCGAGTTCACCAGAAGACACAGCGTGGTCCGTGCCTCAGCCGCGCCCGGAGCGAAGCGAGGACGCGGATGAGCTTGCGAGTGGTGGTCGCCGACGACCAGACCGTGGTCCGGGACGGGCTGGTGACGTTGCTGAAACTGCTGCCCGGTATCGACGTGATCGCGGCGGCGTCCGACGGGCGGGAAGCGGTCGAGCTGGTGGCCGAGCACGATCCCGACGTACTGCTGGTGGATCTGCGGATGCCGACGATGGACGGTGTCGAGGCGACCCGGCAGGTGCGGACCGGGTACCCACGGACCGAGGTCGTGGTGCTGACGACGTACAGCGACGACGACTCGGTGATGGCCGCGTTGAAGGCCGGCGCCCGCGGGTTCCTCACCAAGGACGCCGACGCCGAGTCGATCGGCCGTGCCCTGGAGGCGGCCGCCGACGGTCAGTCGATCCTCGACGCCGACGTCCAGCGCCGCCTGATCGAAGGCACCACTGCCACCCCGAAACCACCCACCGACTCCGGCCTCACCCCCCGCGAACTCGAAGTCCTCCGGCTGATCGCCGAGGGCCTCTCCAACACCGAGATCGCCCGCCACCTGGTAGTCAGCGAAGCGACGGTCAAAACCCACATCAACCACCTCTTCGCCAAAGCCAACCTCCGCGACCGAGCCCAAGCCGTCGCCTACGCCTACCGCCTAGGCCTCGCCTGACGCACCCCATCCATCAACAGATCAAGGTGCCCCGATGCTGCGCGATCGCCGGCAGCGGCCAGGCCGCCGCCTCGGCGTAGCTCACCTCGGACAGTCTGGCCAGGCCAGTGGCCTCTGCTCCGCGGACGACCGGGCAGGCGGCAGGTAGTGCACCAACGAGACACTGTACGCACGAACGCGCTGACGCTCAGGTGCACTACCTGGTTGCCCGACATCTCCTGTCGAGCTGACCGCCGTTCGGCGCCACCGCCCCGCGCTCGGTTTCCTGCCATCTTTGAGAAGCCACCGGTCATTCCCGGGCCGGCGAAGTGGTTGGTGGCTTCACGAAGTTGGGCCTGACACGCTGTGGTTGCTGGCTTGCGGGTGGTGCGTTACTTTGAACGTATGAAGAGTTCTGCAGATGTGCAGCATGACTCGTGCAACGTGCGGTTGGTGGATCCGGAGCGGGTGGCGAGTGTTGATGCCAGGATGCCGGGGGAGCAGGACATCGTCGACACGGCGGACGTGTTCGGGCTGCTCGGGGATCCGCGGCGGCTGAAGCTGCTCGTGGCGCTGCTCGACGGGGAGTTGTGCGTCTGCGACCTCGCCGCGATCACCGGGCTCAGCGAGTCCGCGACCTCACACGCGCTCCGGCTGCTGCGTGCACACCGAGTCGTCGCCGTACGGCGGGACGGGCGGAACGCCTTCTACCGGCTCGACGACGCGCACGTACGGATGCTGCTGGATCTCGCCGTCGCGCACACCGAGCACACCGACGCCATCCACCCGGAGAGGGCGGACGCATGAGCGCACGGCACGAGCACGGTTCGGAGACTGCTGCCGCAGGGCGTGGTCGGGGGCAGGGTCAGGGCCACGGGCACGGGCACGCCGTCAACGCGGCCGCGGACCGGAAGCTGCTCAGCGGCGCGCTCGCGCTGATCGTCGGGTTCATGATCGCCGAGGTGATCGTGGGACTCGCGGCCGGTTCGCTGGCCCTCGTCACGGACGCCGCCCACATGCTCACCGACGCGATCGCGATCGCCCTCGCCCTCCTCGCGATCCGCCTCGCCGCCAAACCACCGCGCGGCGGATTCACCTACGGCTTCAAACGCGTCGAGATCCTCTCCGCGCAGGCGAACGGCATCACGCTCCTGCTCCTCGCCGTGTACTTCGTCTACGAGGCGATCAACCGCCTGATCCACCCGCCCGAGGTCCAAGGCGCGCTGGTACTGATCACCGGCCTGGTCGGCATCGTCGTGAACCTGCTCGCCACCTGGCTGATCAGCAAGGCGAACCGCTCCAGCCTGAACGTCGAGGGCGCCTTCCAGCACATCCTCAACGACCTCTTCGCGTTCATCGCCACCGCGATCGCCGGTCTGGTCGTGCTGCTCACCGGCTTCGCCCGCGCGGACGCGATCGCCGCGTTCGTGGTCGCCGTACTGATGCTGAAGGCCGGTATCGGGCTGGTCCGCGACTCCGGCCGGATCTTCCTGGAGGCCGCGCCGGCCGCGATCGACCCGCAGGCCCTCGGTGCCGAGCTGTGCGCGGTTGACGGCGTCGTCGAGGTCCACGACCTGCACGTCTGGGAGATCACCTCGGGCGAGCCGGCCGCGTCCGCGCACATCCTGGTCGCCGAAGGGCTCGACTGCCACCAGATCCGGATCCGGATCGAGGAGGTGTTTGCCGAGCGCCACCAGCTGACGCACTCCACGCTTCAGGTCGACCACGCGACCGCGGGCCTTGCGGAGCACTGCACTGACTCCCACGGGGTTGTACACAGGTCGCCTACAACCGCTGGGCAAGCACCTGACCCGGCCAGTCCGGCCCATTGACCCGCGGTACGGCGAACTCGGCGTACCGCGTGAACCCCTGCCGCTCGTAGTACCGGACGAGCGCCTGGTCGTCGCCCGCGAAGCAGTCGACCCGGAGCAGCCGGACGCCGTCCGCGCGGGCCAGTTCGCGGGCGTGGTCGAGCAGAGCGGCGCCGAGGTTCTGTCCCGCGGAGGCGCGTTCGGTGACGAGCAGCCGGACGTACAGCTCAGGCTCGGCCGCCGGCGGCACGTAGTCCAACGCCGCCCCGACAGCGAGAGCCCCGACGACGCGTCCGTCCGCCCCGTCCGCCCCGACCGCCGGTCCGTCCGCCCCGACCGCCGGTCCGTCCGCCCCGACCACCGGTCCGTCCGCGTCGACCACCCGGCCGTCCGCCCCGACCACCCGGCCGTCCGCTTCGGCGACCCACAGTTCGCCCTCGTCCGCGAAGCCGGTGAGCTGCGCGACCCGGCGTGGGCTGGTCGAGTGCGGCGTCGTACCCCACTGCCCGGTCCGCCCGCGGGCGACCAGCCACTCGGTCGCCCCGTCGAGGAGACTCAGAACCGCCGGTACGTCGTCCCGCCCGGCCCGGCGGATCGTGATCTGCACAGTTTTCAGAATAGTGTCGAAATCCCGGCGGCAGCCTCTACCCAGTTGTGTAGAGAGGAGCTCACGATGAGCAAGCTGGACAAGACGTTCACCGCGCCGCTGCTGAAGAGCGACGCCAAGGGCGGTTGGACCTACGTGCAGATGCCGGGTTCGGCCGAGTACTTCGGGACCCGCGGACTGGTCAAGGTCCGCGGCACCATGGACGGGCACCCGTTCGAGAGCTCGTTCATGGCGCTCGGTGACGGGACCCACAAGCTGCCCGTGAAGGGTGCCTTGCAGGCGCTGCTCGGCAAGCAGCCGGGGGAGCGGATCACCGTACATCTGGAAGAGCGTCTCTGATGAGAGTGACTTCCATTTGATCTGAGATCACCGTCACAGCGGGTCATGTTCTGAGTAAGGACTCTGTGAAGAATCGGTGCTGACCCGCTGCTCGGGGTGGGGATCCTTCCGGCCGGACCGTAAGTTCGGATCGGGTGGTCCGACGAAGAGGAGTGAACGAAGTGCTACGGGGCTCAGCAGGCATGCCGTTGGCGTGCCCAACATCAACGGTTCCGGATTTTTCGTGACCGCGCTGAAGAAGGTGCCCGGCGTCGCCGGGGCGGTGCTGCTGCTCGGCGGCGCGCTGCTCGGGTTCCGGACGGTCTCCGCGAGCGGGGCGGACTGCGGTTCGGCGTTCCGGCCGGCCGCCGGGATCACGCCGATGGCCTGCGACAACGCGCTGAACAGCGCGAGCACGCTGACGACGGTGGTCATCATCGCCGGCGTGCTCTGCCTGATCGGTGCGATCGCGGTGAAGCTGCTCAGCGACCGAGGACAGCAGAAAGTCACTGCCTGATCCGCAGGTTCTGTGCCACAGTGCGGCAGTGACGATCGAACCGTTCCGGCTGGACGTGCCGGAGAGCGAGCTGGACGACCTGCGCCGACGGCTGGACCTCGTGCGCTGGCCGGCCGAGCTACCGGGAGCCGGCTGGACCCGCGGCGTACCGCTCGAGTACCTGCAGGACCTGGTCGCGTACTGGCGGGACGGGTACGACTGGCGCGCTGCTGAAGCCCGGTTGAACACCTGGCCGCAGTACACGACGGTCATCGACGGCGCCTCCGTGCACTTCGCGCACCTCCCGTCGACGTCACCGGAGGCGATCCCGCTGGTGCTGACGCACGGCTGGCCCGGATCGATCGTCGAGTTCACGTACGTCGCTCCGCTGCTGAGGGACTTCCACCTGATCTTCCCGACCATTCCGGGGTTCACGCTGTCCGGCCCGACGCGTGAGGCCGGGTGGGAGTTCCAGCGGGCGGCGCGCGCGTGGACTTCGCTGGTGACGTCGCTCGGGTACGACCGGTACGGCGTACAGGGCGGGGACTGGGGCGCCGCGATCTCGCGTGAGGTCGGGCGGATCGACGCCGAGCGGGTGATCGGCGTACACCTGAACCTGATCCCCGGCGCGGGCGCGACGTCCGAGCCGACGTCGGCGGAGCTTGCTGCGCTGGACGCGGAGGAGCAGGAGCGGACGTGGGCGTCGTGGCGGCGGCAGCAGGGGTTCGCCTCGGAACAGCAGGGGTACGCCGACCTGCAGTCGACGCGGCCGCAGACGCTGGCGTACGCGCTGACCGACTCGCCGGTCGGGCAGCTGGCGTGGATCGCGGAGAAGTTCGCGACCTGGTCGGACACGCCGATCGACCGGGACATCCTGCTCACCAACGTGATGCTGTACTGGCTGACCCGGACCGGCGGATCGTCCGGCGCGATCTACTACGAGCGCGCGCACGCGGCGTACTGGGGTCAGCCGCCCGAGCCGTCGCGAACGCCGACCGCGCTGCTCGACCTCGCGCACGAGAACTTCATCCCGTTGCGGCACAAGGCCGAGCAGAGCGACAACATCGTGCGCTGGACTTCGCATCCGCACGGCGGGCATTTCGCGGCGCTGGAGCAGCCGGAGCTGCTGGCCGCGGACATCCGCGCGTTCTTCAGGGCTTGAGGATCAGCTTCCCGGTGGACCGGCGGGCCAGCAGGTCCTCGTGCGAACGGCGGGCCTCTTCCAGCGGGTACTCGGCGCCGACGAGCGGGCGGAGTTGCTTGCGGGCGGTGAGATCGAGCATCGCGGTCAGCGGGTACTCGTACATGCCGGGCAGGTTCATCGCGGGCACCAGCCAGAAGCCGGCCACCGAAAGGTTGCGCTGGGCAAGCGCGCTCGGGTCGATCGGCGGTCGTCCTTCGCGCCCGGCATTGCCGTAGTTCACCAGCCGCCCGAAGTCCGCCAGGCAGTCGAGTCCGGCCTGCGTCGCCGCGCCGCCGGTGGGATCCAGGACGATGTCGACGCCGCCGTCCGAGGCTCGTCGGACCCTCTCCACGTAGCCGTCCAGGTCGTTGTCCACGGCAACGTCCGCGCCGAGCTCCAGCGCCAGCTCGCGTTTGGCCGGCGTGGACGCTGCCGCCACCACCCGGCCGGCGCCGAAGTGCTTGGCGAGCTGGATCGCGAGCGAGCCGACACCACCCGCGGCCGCGTTCACCAGCACGGAGTCGCCGCAGTCCATCCGGGCGCTCTTCCGCAGTACGTGCCAGGCCGTCAGCCCCTGGATCAGCAGCGCGAGCGCCTGCCCGTCGGTGACCTCGTCCGGTACGTCGACGGCGCGGTCCTTCGGCGCGACCGCGTACTCGGCGTACCCGCCGCCGGTCGTGAGGATCGGGGCGAGGATCCGCCGGCCGGTCGTCGTGCGCCCGACGATCTCCACGCCCGGTACGAACGGCAGCGTCACGCCGCCGCGGTACGAGCCGTCGGTGCGATGGGTGTCGGCGAAGTTCACGCCCGCGGCGCTGACCTCGACGAGCAGCTGATCCCTGCCGGCGACCGGCGGATCGAGCTCGGCCGGGACGAGTACCTCGGGGCCGCCGAACTCGGTGACCTGGATCGCGCGCATCTGGTTCCTGTCCGATCTGCTGGGCGAACTATCGTAACGACATGAGTTTTACCGGTTTCCCGGCGGCGGCGCTGGACTTCTACGACGATCTCGAAATGGACAACACCAAGAGCTTCTGGACGGCGCACAAGCACGTCTACGAGGAGTCGGTGCGGGCCCCGATGGCGGAGCTGATGGCCGAGCTCGAGGAGGAGTTCGGTGCCGCGAAGCTCTTCCGCCCGTACCGGGACGTCCGCTTCGCGAAGGACAAGACGCCGTACAAGACCCACCAGGGCGCGTACGTCGCGGTCGCGCCGGCCACCGGCTGGTACGTCCAGGTGTCAGCCCCCGGCGTCCGCGTCGGCGCCGGCTTCTACGACGCAAGCTCGGACCGCCTGGCCCGCATCCGCACCGCCATCGCCGACGACCGCCGCGGCAAACAACTCGAGAAGATCCTCGCCAACCTCGCCAAGGCCGGCTGGAGCATCGGCGGCGACAAACTCAAAACCACCCCCCGAGGATACGACCCCGACCACCCCCGTATCGACCTCCTCCGCCACAAATCCCTCAACGTCGGCAAGAGCTACGGCTTCGACCCCTTCATCCACACCCCCACCCTCACCACCCACATCCGCACCGACTGGCAAGCCACCAAACCCCTCATCACCTGGCTCACCGACAACACCTGAGCAACAAGGGAAAGCGAAGGTACGGCGCTTGCCCGGGCCGGCCCTGCTGCGTAGCGAAAGAGAAAGAAGTCGAGGAGAAAGACGGGAGGCGGGTGTGGCCGACCGACGGTCGGCGGGGTGTGGGTGTTGACCCGACTCGGTGGCTGGACTCGTCGGCCGCATGCTGTTGGTGATGGCGTCGCTACCGCTAGTCGAACAGGTCTGCTGAGTCGAGCACGGGGGAGACCGGCGCGGGGGTGCGCGCCGTAGTACCGGCGCCGACGGGACACCGGGTGAGCCAGTCACGGTGACTGATTCCGTCGGGGCTTGTGGCGTAACCGTGACGGGTGTCGTAGCCGATGAATGCGGATCCGGTCCGCCACATCCCTTCGTGAGATAGCCGCTGCCAAACGCACCGCCGTACGCGCTGAGCATCTCCGAGGGTTCCTGGGCCATGTACTCCGCGAATCCGGACCTTGGGAATGTGGTTGTCGACGAACAGCAGTTCATGGCCAGCAGCGGAAGTACCTTCGCGGTGGCCAACAGCCGGCGCCCTTGGGATCAACTGCCATCTGGCACGAACCTGTGCATCAAGACGATCAACAATCGCAGCGGGGTCGTGACGGTGACGTGGACGCGGAATCCTGACGGCATCGTCGACCACGTGACCGTCGCCGGCACACTCTGGAGACCGGTCAAGGAGCGATCATCGCCAGCTCTGACCTGCGACGGATGAGTACGTCGTTGGGGCTACAGGACGCCGATGCCGGACTCGAAGTCCTTGCGGATCTTGGTGAGGATTTCGGGGGTTTTGCTTGGTGGTGGGGCTGCGACGCACAGGGCTTCCATGGCGGACGTGTACTGGTCGAGTTCCTCGGGCTTGTCCAGGTACAGGGAGCTGTCGAGGTGCTCGATGTAGACCTTGTTGGGCAGGTCTTCCTCAGGGAAGCGGAGAATCGAGAACGCACCTGCGCTCGCGGCGTGGCCGCCGAGCGCGAACGGCACGATCTGCAGCGTGACGTTCGGCAGCTGCGACTTCTCGATCAGGTTGTCCAGCTGGTCGATGATGCACTGGACACCGCCGATCGGCCGCCGGAGCGCCGCCTCGTCGACCACGGCCCACAGCCGGACCGGATCCGGACGCGTCAGGATGTCCTGACGGTTCAGCCGCAGCCGCAGACGGCGCTCGATCTCCTCCGTCGGCACGACCCCGCGACCGAGCTGGATGACGGCCCGAATGTATTCGGCCGTCTGCAACAGCCCAGGAACGAACTGCAGTTCGTAGACGCGGATCATCTGCGCTGCGGCTTCGAGATCGATGTAGCTGTGGAACCAGTTCGGCAGCACGTCGCCGTACCGGTGCCACCAGCCGGGGTTGTTCGCCTGGCGGGCGAGTTCGAGCAGCCGTTCGCGCTCTTCGGCGTCGTCGAGGCCGTACAGGGTGAGCAGGTCGCTGACGTCGCGCTCGCGCAGACCGACGCGGCCCAGCTCCATCCGGCTGATCTTCGACTCCGAGGACCGGATCTCCCAGCCGGCGTCGGACCGGCTGATACCGGCCGCCACCCGCATCCGTCGCAGGTGCCCTCCGAGGACCATCCGCAGCGCGGTCGGCCCGCTTTGCGCGCCCGACACGGTCACACCCACCTCCCAGCGGCCCCAGCGATCACCAGTGATCCACAGACGCACATCATCGCACGCGGCGGCGCCGTTATGCCGAAGTCCTTACAAAACCACGACACACGCGCATCGAGCATCACGGAGCGTGAGTCTAGCCGACGAGCGATCCATCGATTTGTCAGTACATGAATCCTCGTCCAAGGCCCGCTGAACACCGTTCGATCTCGCCTGATTCGGCCCGATCCAGGCTTGGAGGGGTGCAAAGTGGTCTCGAATTGGAAAACGTGCGGATGCACGTGCATCGGGCGCTTGCATTCGCTACGTGCTGACGCCATGATTACTTCATGCACAGAAGGTGAGCTGGATCATGCGATACGTGACATCGCGTGCGCCGGCAGGCCGGTCCTACAGAGCGCCGACGGCCCCCCGTTGGCATGACTGGTTGGGGAACCCGTGTCGATGAACGACAACGACAGTGAACTGGTGACGCACTCCGCCGGCACGGCTGGTGGTGGCGCGCCCGAGGAACTGACGGAACGGGAGATCCAGGACCTGGTCGCGCGCTGCCCCGAACAGCAGCGCTGGGCTTTCGAGGGCTGGTTGCGCGGTGTCCGTCAGCTCGACGGCGACCCGATCGTGAGCCTGGCCCCATGACCACAGGAGGAGGACGGAAGATGGTGCGGATCTGGCTGGGTGATCACCTGATTGCCGAGTATGCCGCCGAGCCGGACCGCGCCTCGCGGTACCAGCGGGTGATGACCCCGAAGTTCACCGGATTGCGAATCACCGTTGACAATTCGGTCACCGGGAAGGCCTCGGAGCTGCCGAGCGAGCAGCTCTGGCCGCTCACCGTCCAGTAAGTCCGTACCTGCCCCTCAGGCACGTCAGGGCCGACTCTCGCCGGAGAGTCGGCCCTGACGCTTTGTACGTCGTCGTACGGCGCGTCGCGGCGTCCCGCGGGACTCCGGCGCGGGGACCGGCGCACTGCTTCTGCCTGGGCACATGAAAGGGCCCCTTCGTCACTCGCCTGGCGAAGGGGCCCTTGCTTCGGTGGTGCTGGTGTTGCTCAGATCAGGTCGTCGAACTCGCCGTCGTGAACGCCGCCGAGGAACGCCTCCATCTCTGCCTTCGTGAACACCAGAGCGGGGCCGTTGGCGAAGCGCGAGTTGCGCACCGCGGTGCCACCGTCCGGCAGTTTCGCTACCTCGACGCAGTTGCCCTGGGGTCCGCTGCGCTGGCTCTTCTTCCAGCTGAGGCTGATGTCGGAGTCGCCTGCCATGCCGTTGTAGATCTCTGTCATGGTCTGCACCTTTCATATGCGGCTGCAGATGCACGTGCATTTGGGCTTGCATCTGCATCGTACACACTTTTGGGTCCTGTGTCCGCACCCTTACTTCTGGTAATCGCGATCCGCTGAAACGAGCGTTCGATCACCGGATCCGGTCGCGGTCGGTGACGATTCAGGGGTTCGGAGCGGGTGCGTGCATGAGATCCGCTGAGCTGGGTACGTCTTCAGATGCAGGCATGACCGTGGTTCAGCGAAGTGCCACGCCGCGAAGACACAGTCGCGAGGTCATACCAATGGTCACCAACACGATGGAGCGGGCTTCGGCCCGGTACGGCGCCCCGACCGATCGGGCCGCCCGTGAAGCAGCCACCCGGGAACTGATGGAACGCAGGGCGGCAAGCACCTCGGCGGACGAGCGCCAGGAAATCCTGGAGCAGGTCGTCGAACTGAATCTGGAGATGGCCCAGGGCGTCGCGCGCCGCTTCCGCGGCCGGGGTGCCGAGGCCGACGACCTGGAGCAGGTCGCGTACCTGGGACTGGTCAAGGCGGCGCACCACTACCGGCTGGAGGCCGAGACCCCGTTCATCGGGTTCGCGATCCCGACCATCCGGGGTGAGGTCAAGCGGTACTTCCGCGACTGCGCCTGGACGGTCCGGATCCCGCGCCGGCTCCAGGAGATGCAGGGCACGATCGCGAACAAGCTGCCGGAGCTGGAGCAGGAGCTGAACCGCGAGCCGACGCCGGCGGAGCTGGCCGAGCACCTCGAGGTCGAGGTCACCGAGGTCGAGCAGGCGCTCGCGGCGAAGGGCTGTTTCAACGTGCTGTCGCTCGACCGCCCGGCCGAGGCGGACGCCGAGCTGACGCTGGCGGACGTGGTCGCGGACGACGACGACGCGAGCATCGACCAGCTGGAGACGGTCGAGATGCTGGAGCCGGTGCTCGCCGATCTCGGCGACCGCGACCGCCGCATCCTGCAGTTGCGCTTCGTCGAGGGCTGGACCCAGTCCGAGATCGGCGACGACATCGGTGTGAGCCAGATGCAGGTGTCCCGGGTCCTCCGCCGGATCCTGGACGACCTGCGGGACAAGCTCGTGCCGGAGCAGGCGGCGGCTTAGGCGGACCGCCAGGCCATCACAATCGGCATCGGCAGGAGTGCCTGAGCGCGGCGCTCCCCGGATGCGGGCGATTGTGATGGCCTGGGCGTCCGCGCCTTCGCGACTCGCTGGCTGCCGATCTCACTCCGCGTGCCGGGGGAGCGGCACAATGGGGGTGGACGAGGGGATGAGTCGTTGTTGTTGGCCTTGCGGATGTTCCGCACCGTGCCCGCGGACGCGGTCGCGGTGCTTCGTGCGTATCCGCCGATGGTGGTCTGCTTCGCCGCCGCGCTGACCGGCACCGCGCTGGTGTTCGACGTCTTCTACCTCGTCGCCAGCCCCGGACTCACGCTCGCACTTGTATATACAGTGCCGGTGCTCGCCGGTCTGATCGCCGGATTGGTCGCCGCGGCCGACGACGTCGGGCTCGAGCGCCGGGTGCTGCTCCGGACCGTTGCCCTGGCCGTTGCCCTCGGCATCACCAACGCGATCGTGGTCGCGATGGTCGCCGCGATGTTCCGCACCAGCCCGTCGAACTGGACCGCCGGCGGGCAGTCGGTACTGTTCGCCGCCTGCACCGTGCTCGCGGTCGCCGTCTCGATCGTTGCCTGCCGCAAGCTGATCGGTGCGCTCGGCATCGAGCTGCGGACCCGGCTCCCGCACCGCAGCCGGCCCCGTAGCCCGATCGCCGCTCCTACGGTCGCTGCCCCGCGCCCCCGCCCCAGCAAAGAGGCGGCAGCTCGCGCCGAGCCGCCGCCTCCGCCGCCCGAGCCGGCCGTCGAGGAGGAGACGATCCCCGTCTTCGTGCCGCCGCCCCCGAAGATCGTCGACCTCGACGAGGCCCGCCCGATCACCTCGTCCGCCGCCGCCACCCCCAGCGCAGCGCGCCCGCGCCGTACACCCCGCCGCACCAACAAGCCGGGCCGCCGCCCCGGCACTTGATCCCCGCCGCACACCCGGCGGACCGACAAGCCGGGCCGCCGCCCTGGGACCTGTTCCGCCGTACACCCCGGCGGACCAACAAGTCCGGCCGTCTGATTTCGGCTAGCAGGTCTGGTCGGTGGGTAGGCGGCCGCTGAGCAGGTAGTCGATCACCTTCGTGTCGACGCATTCGTTGCCGTACTCACCGAAGATCCCGTGCTTGCGCGCGTTCCGCACCGTGATCATCCGTGCCGACGGCAGGTCCTTCCGCAACGCGGTGGCGTACGGGTAGATCGCGCGCGGGTCGCCGTCGGCCGCCACGATCAAGGCCGGCTCCGTGTTGGCGATCCGTGTCGGTGCCTCCTGTGGCCGCACCGGCCAGGACGCGCACGGCGAGATCATCCGCGTCAGCGACGCGAAGTGCGGTTCGGTACGCCGGTGCTCCTGGATGTCGCGCCAGTACACCTGCGGGTCCCGCGGCGCCGCCCGGTCGCCGCAGAGGATCGCGATCTGCGCACTCGCGACCTGCGACGACGCCGGCGTCAGCACCGAGTCCAGGAACCCGCCCAGCTCCGCCCCGGGCTGCACCGGTCCGTACGTCGCGTCGAGCAACGTCCAGACGAACCCGGCGTACGTCGCCCGCGCCGCATCCCGGTCGTCCGCCAACGGCCCGAACAGCAACAGCGGCACCACTCCGTCGTCGAGCCGGTACTTCCCGACCGGCAACCCGCTCCGCCCCGCGACCCGCAGTACCCGATCCACCGACGCCAGCACCTGCGCCGTCGTCGCCCCAGGTGGTACGTCGAGTTGCGCGCCGCCGCCCAGGTGGCCCAGCTACGCAACGCGGACTCGTTGGCGGGACCAATGGTGCGGAGCAGGCGTGGACCGTACGGCACGGGATCGATCGGGCCGTCCAGCAGTACCCGATCCGTCCGTCCCGGGAACAGCTGCAGATACACCGACCCGAGGTAGGTCCCGTACGAGTACCCGAGGTACGAGATCTTCCGTTCGCCCAGCGCGGCCCGCACCTGGTCGATGTCCCGCGCGGTGTTCCGGGTGTTCACGTACTGCAGGTACTGCCCCGCGTTCGCGCCGCACCGCCGGGCCACGTCCGCGACCTGCGCGGACACCCGGTCGAACGACGCCCGGTCCGCACCGCCGGCCCACGGCCAGGCGGCGTACGGGAGCTTGCAGTCGATCGGCGTACTCCGGCCGACGAACCGCGGGTCGAGTCCGATCAGGTCGTACCGCGTCCCGGCCGCCTTCATCTCGGGCCGCAGTCGCAGCGGCATGCTCAACCCGGGTCCGCCCGGTCCGCCGTCGTTGAGCACCATCGCGCCGATCCGCTCGCCGGTCGCCCGGAGCCGGGACAGCGCGAGCGTGATCTTCGGCCCGTCCGGCCGCGCGTAGTCGAGCGGCACCTTCAGATCGCCGCACTCGGCACCGGCCCGGTCGAGCGCGGCTCCTTCCTCGTCCGCGGCGTCGAGCCGGCACTGATGCCACTCGATCTGCGGGCGTTCCACCGGCGCCGCGACCGGCATACCGAGCAGCGTGAGCACCACAAGCAGTTTCATGGTGTCGACGCTAGAGATCGGCGCGCCCGCGCACAGTGGACCGGCGACCCGGCCGACGGTCGCGCACGCGCTACCTGGAACTGCGACACTGTCCGACGTGTGGGATCTGATCGTGGTCGGAGCGGGACCGGCGGGGGCGTCGGCCGCGCTGGGGGCGTTGGCGGCGGACCCGAGTTTGTCGGTGCTGCTGCTCGACAGGCACGACTTCCCGCGGGACAAGGCGTGCGGTGACGGCATCGCGCCGCACGTACTCGACCTGCTCGCCGGCGTCGGCGTGACCGGGATCCTCGACGACTGGACTCCGGTACGCCGGTTCGTGCTGAACCGCGGGTCCGCCGGCGTCGACCGGGAGCTGTCCCGGCCGACCTGGGTGGTGCCGCGGACCGTGTTCGACCACCGGCTGGTCGAGGCAGCCCAGGCGGCCGGTGCGCAGTTCGTCCGGCGGCGCGTCCGCGGCCTCGCGGTCAGGCGCGGTTCCGTCGCGGTGGACGACCTCGACGCGCGCTTCGTCGTCGGCGCCGACGGCGCGCATTCCGTCGTACGGCGGGAGCTCGGCGTGAAACCCGGACCGGTCGCGCTGGCGATCCGCGGGTACGCGCCGACGCCGGCCGCCCGCGCGGCGAGTCAAGTGATCGCCTACGGCCCGGGACGGCAACCGTCGTACGCCTGGTCCTTCGACCGCGGCGACGGCTGGTCGAACGTCGGGTACGGCGAACTCCTCGCCGGCACCCGCCCGACGCGCGCCGACCTGCTGCGGAACCTGGAACAACTCCTGCCCGGCGCGAGCGACGGCGGCGAATCGTGGTGGGGGCACCACCTCCCGCTGGCCGGCTGGTCCTGGCGACCGCGCCGCGGACCGGTGCTGCTCGCGGGCGACGCGGCCGGGCTGATCAACCCGATGACCGGCGAAGGCATCTACTACGCGGTCGCCACCGGGCTGCTCGCCGGCCGCGCGATCGCGGACGCACTCCGGGCGGGCTCGTCGGACGCCGGTACGCCGTACCGCCGCCGCACGTCCCGCCTGCTCTCCAGGCACCTGCGCGACACCGCGCTCGTCGCCCAGCTCAGCCGGTCGGACCGCATCCTCGACGCCGGAATCCGCGCGGCGGCCGGCGATCAGCACATCTTCGACGACCTGGTCGAGCTAGGTCTCGCGGACGGCGGCCTCACCCGCCGGCTGCTCCGCACCATCCTGCCCTGAGCTCTTCGCCGCGTACTCCAGTACGTCGGTCACCCGCTCGACAGGCCAGCCGAGCGCGGCGGCGAGCTCCTCGGCGTCCAACCTCTCCTGAAGAACCGCGAGCACCGCGAGGCAGTCCTGGAAACCGGCGCCGCCGGACATGTCCTCGCTGAGCCGCGCGAAGAAGTCGGCCATGTGAGACAGGCGCTGCCCCGCCGGGGTGTCCGCCCCGAGCAGGGCGATTCCCTCGGCGGCGGTCTCGGCCCAGTTGTTGTTGGTACGCGCGCTCACCTCCCAGGCCTTGAACCACACGTCGTCGGCGACCACGTAGTGCTGCAGACGGCGTACCGGGTCGGGCTCGCGGTGCACCATGCCGACCTGCTCGAGGTACCCGATCGCCTTCGAGATCGACGCGGGGCTGACCTGCAAGTCGCGGACGAGCTCGGCCGCGGTCAGGGTGCGCGAGTCGGACGTATAGAGCAGAGCCAGCACCCGCGACGCCATCCGCGGCAACCCACCCTCGACCATCATCTCGGCAAACCGCTCCACAAAAGCCCGTCGAGGATCCCCGGCGCCGCCCGGCCCACCCGCGCCCGCTGCGCCGTTCTCGCGCCCCGTGCGACGCCGGGCGCGAGCCGCCGTCGCGTAGTGCGCGTGATCGGCGCGATACCCGCCCGCGCCGCCGTTGCGCGCGACCTCCCGGCTGATCGTCGACGTCGGCCGCTCCAGCCGCCGCGCGATCTCGGTGTACCCGAGCCCGCCCGCCAGCCCCTCCGCGATCTGCAGCCGATCCTGATGACTCAGCCTGCCTCCCGGCATCCGAAACCTCCGCGCATTCACCATCAGCCCATTGCAACGAATTGCATTCCGCGGCATCCTCATTGCACAGAATGCCATAAATAGCAGGAAAAACCGAAGGCAGCGACGAGCGACAACATTGCCGATTGAGTAAACGCAACCTACCTTCAGCACCATGGTGATGACAGTTGACGGCCTCCGGATGCGGTACGGCGACACCGACGTCCTCGACGGCGTCTCGTTCGAGGCCCGCCCCGGCGAGGTGCTCGCCCTGCTCGGCCCGAACGGGGCCGGCAAGAGCACCACGATCGAGATCCTCGAAGGCTTCCGCCTCCGCTCCGCCGGCCACGTCGACGTACTCGGCGCCGACCCGGCCACCGCCGGTGAACGCTGGCGCTCCCGGATCGGCATCGTGCTGCAGTCCTGGCGCGACCACGGCAACTGGCGGGTCGGCGAACTCCTCCAGCACCTCGGTTCCTGCTACACGCCGTACCGCAGCCCCTGGCCGACCGCCGAACTCCTCGACGCCGTCGGCCTGACCGAGCACTCCGGGCAGAAGATCAAGACCCTCTCCGGCGGTCAGCGCCGGCGCCTCGACGTCGCGATCGGAATCGTTGGCCGCCCCGACGTTCTGTTCCTCGACGAGCCGACCACCGGGTTCGACCCGGAGGCCCGTTCGGAGTTCCACGAACTCGTCCGCCGGCTCGCCGCCGAGCAGGGTACGACGGTCCTGCTCACCACCCACGACCTCGACGAGGCGAGCAAACTCGCGCACCGGATCCTGGTCCTCGCCGCGGGCCGCATCATCGCGTCCGGCAGTGTCCCCGACCTGACCCAGCTGATCGCGGGCGAGGACGAGGTCGGCTGGACGGTCGACGGGCAGCGGTTCCGCAAGTCCACGTCCGACGCGACCGCCTTCGTCCGCGAGCTGTTCGCGACGTACGGCGACGCGCTCGGCGAGCTCGACGTACGCCGCGCGTCCCTCGAAGACACCTACCTCGCACTCGTCCGGGAGCAAGCATGAGACGCGGCTGGCAGCGCGGGCTGATCGAACTGCGGCAGTCCTTCACCAATGGCCCGGAGCTGGTCAGTCACTTCCTCTGGCCGGTACTGATGCTGGTCGCGCTGTTCTTCCTGCGGCATCGCGACTTCGGGTCGAGCGGGATGCTGCTCGGCGCGCTCGCCCTGCCGAGCATCCTCGGGATGAACGCGGCGATGGGCATGGTCAGCATGAGCCAGCAACTGACGGCCGACCGCGAGGACGGGACACTGCTCCGGGCCAAGGCCATACCAAACGGTATGGTCTGTTACCTGGTCGGCAAGGTGGTCTCGGTCGCTGGTGGGCTGATCGTCGACCTGGCGATCCTGCTGATCCCCGGGCTGTTCCTGGTCCACGGGATCGCGGTCGGGGCGGCGCACTGGTTCACGTTCGTCTGGGTGCTGCTGCTCGGCCTGGTCGCGACGCTGCCGATCGGCGCGGTCCTCGGCTCGGTGTTCACCACCGCGCGGTCGCAGGGCCTGATCCAGTTGCCGATGCTCGGGCTGATCGCGATCTCCGGCATCTTCTACCCGATCACCGCGCTGCCGGGCTGGCTGGCGGGGATCGGCCAGCTCACTCCGGTGTACTGGATGGGCCTCGGCATGCGGTCGGCGATGCTGCCGTCCGAGGCAGTGGCTGTCGAGGTCGGACACTCGTGGCGCCACCTGGAGACGGTCGGCGTCCTCGGCCTCTGGGCGGTCGCGGGCCTGCTGCTGGCTCCCGTCGTACTGCGGCGAATGGCACGCCGCGAATCCGGCTCCAAGGTCGCCGAGCGTCGCGAACGTGCACTCCGCCGCGTCGCATGATGGATCCATGGACGAGATGCAGGCATGGACAGTCGCCCGACCGGGTCCCATCGACAGCGGTCCGCTCCGGCCGGTACGCCGTACCGTTCCGGAGCCTGCGGCCGGCGAGGTCCTGGTCGAGGTCGAGGCGTGCGGCATCTGCCGGACGGACCTGCATCTGACGGAGGGCGATCTGCCGCCGAAGCATCCGGGAGTCGTCCCCGGGCACCAGGCCGTCGGCAGGGTGGTCGCTCGGGGCGGCCGCGCTGCGACAGGCGGGCGAACTGCGACAGGCGGGCGGGATGGCGGGGGAGGTGTTGTCGCGGACGGCGGGAGTGTCGAACGGTTCGGGATCGGGGAGCGAGTGGGGATTGCCTGGTTGCGGGGGACGTGCGGCGTGTGCGAGTTCTGCCGCGGCGGTTTCGAGAACCTCTGCCCGCGATCGACGTACACCGGCTGGGACGCCGACGGCGGATTCGCGCAGTACGCCGTGGTGCCGCAGGAGTACGCGTACGCGCTGCCGGACGACCGTCCCGCCGCGGAGCTCGCGCCGTTCCTGTGTGCGGGGATCATCGGCTACCGCTCCCTGCTCCGGGCGAACCTGCCGCCGGGCGGCCGGCTCGGGATCTACGGGTTCGGGTCCAGCGCGCATCTGACCGCGCAACTCGCCACGGCACAGGGCGCGGAGCTGTTCGTGATGACCCGCGGCGAACGGAACCGCACCCTCGCCCGGGAGCTCGGCGCCGTGTTCGTGGGGGAGACCGCGGACCGTCCGCCGGTCCCGCTCGACTCGGCGATCGTGTTCGCCCCGGCCGGCGACGTGGTCCCGTACGCACTCGAGGCGGTCCGGCCGGGTGGGACGGTCGCGGTCGCCGGCATCTATCTGTCCGACGTACCGGCCCTGAACTACGAGCGGCACCTGTTCCACGAGCGCGACCTGCGGAGCGTCACCTCGAACACCCGCCGGGACGGCGAGGAGCTGTTCCGGCTGATCGCCCGGCTACCGGTCACCCCGCACATCACGACCGTGCCGTTCGATGCCGTCGACCGCGCGCTCGCGGACGTCGCCCACGGTCGCGCGAGCGGCTCGCTGGTCGCCGTACTCGACTAGGTCCTGGCTGGATCACCAGACAGGACCTATGAAAAATCGGGTGAACCGATCTGCGCCGGGGTGCGTTAGAACTGGGTGAAGATTCCACCAAGGGGTCCTGCGGACTTCAGCAGCGGTGGCTAGCTGCGTTAGATTTGATCAAATCTTACCGAGCTGCCAGGGAGTGAACGTGCGGATGTGGGATCTGACCCACCACTCGTGGTCGGTCCTCGTCGTACCCGCAGGCACCAGAGAGGGCGGCCGGTGCTGAGCAAGCTCCTCGGCGCGGTGGGTGCAGTCCTGCTGATCGTCGGGGTGGTGCTCGCCGTTCGCCCGGTCCACGCCGGCGGCGACGCCTGCGGCTCGGTCTTCCAGCCCGACGAGGGCATCACGCCGATGCAGTGCGACGCCCGCCTCAGCAGCCGCGGCACCCTCGCCGCCGGCTTCGGTGTCGGCGGCCTGGCCCTCGGCCTCACCACCCTCACCCTCACGACCATCCGCGACCGCCGCTCCCGCACGCTCTCCTGAGGGTCTGACCTTGACGTAGTGCCCAGGTCACAGAACCAGGCTGACCGTCGCGAACGAATGCGGCGGCAGCGTCACCCGCAGCCCGCGTGGCTCCGGTTCCACTGCGAGTGCCACCGGAACGACCGCGTCCGGGTCCGCGACCGTGTTGTGCGCCTGCGGGTTCGATGCCGTCAGCAACCGTCCGGACGCTTCCCAGGATGCCGCACCCCGAAGATCCAGTACGACGTCCAGTGCCGTCTCCGGGTCCAGGTTGCTGAGCGACACCAGCGCCCGGCCGTCCTTCACCGATGCGGACGCCGACACCAGCTCCGTCGCCGTACCGTCGAGATCGTGGGTGCGACCCTCGACCACGTGCACCGGCAGCGACTGTGCGTCGTGGTGACCCTTGTTCATCTCGAAGACGTGGTACGTCGGGGTCCGGACGAGTGCGCCGTCATCGCCGGTCAGCAGCATCGCCTGCAACACGTTGACGGTCTGCGCGATGTTCGCCATCACCAGCCGCTCCGAGTGCCGGTGGAAGACATCGAAGTGCAGGCTCGCCACCAGTGCGTCGCGCATCGCGTTCTGCTGATACAGGAAGCCTGGGTTCGTCCCCGGCTCGACGTCCCACCAGGTGCCCCACTCGTCCAGTACGAGGCCGATCTTGCGCTCCGGGTCGTACGCGTCCATCAGTGCCGAGTGCGCCTTGATCACCCGCTCGATGCCCTGGGCCTTCTGGATCGTCCGGTAGTAGCCGTCCAGGTCGAAGTCGGTCGCGCTGCCCTTGTGCTCCCACGTCCCGGCGACCGTGTAGTAGTGGAACGAGATCGCCTGGAAGATGTTCTTCGGTTCGCGGCCGCAGCCCAGGCAGCTGACCGCCTTCAGCAGCGCCTCGGTCCACGCGAGGTCGTCGTCCGCCGCGCCGGCCGCGATCCGGTACAGCTTGTTGTCGCCGTGGTCCTTGAGGAACGTGGCGTAGCGCCGGGCGAGGTCGGCGTACGCCTCGGCGCGCAGG
This sequence comes from Kribbella aluminosa, assembly GCF_017876295.1. Lineage (NCBI taxonomy): Bacteria > Bacillati > Actinomycetota > Actinomycetes > Propionibacteriales > Kribbellaceae > Kribbella > Kribbella aluminosa. The sequence continues at coordinate 2,536,015 of NZ_JAGINT010000002.1, forward strand.
TTCCCGCCGCAGCCCCACGCCTCGTTGCCGATGCCCCAGAACGGCACCTGCCACGGCTCGTCCCGCCCGTTCGCCTTCCGCTCGCGGACCATCGGGCTGTCGCCGTCGCGGGTCAGGTACTCGACCCACTCGCTCATCTCCCGCACGGTGCCGCTGCCGACGTTCCCGTTCAGGTACGGCGCGGCACCGAGCAGCTCGCACAACGCCATGAACTCATGGGTGCCGAAGTGGTTGTTCTCCTCGACGTTGCCCCAGTGCGTGTTCACCATCGACGGCCGGTCCGCCCTGGGGCCGATGCCGTCCTTCCAGTGGTACTCGTCCGCGAAGCACCCGCCGGGCCAGCGCAGGTTCGGGATCTCCAGCGCCCGCAGCGCCTCGACCACGTCGCTCCGGATGCCACCGACGTTTGGGATCGGTGAGTCCTCGCCGACGTAGAACCCTCCGTAGATGCACCGCCCGAGGTGCTCGGCGAAGTGCCCGTACAGGTGCCGGCTGATGGTCGCCCCCGGTACGTCAAGGTCGATAACGACGCGTGCTTCAGACATTGAGCCCTCCGTTGTCCTTAGAGTGGTCGATATGGGGAAGCCGTCGAGTGTGGTGACGATGGCCGATGTCGCGCGATTCGCGGGGGTCTCGACGATGACCGTGTCGAACGTGATCAACGGCCGGCCGCGGGTCGGTCCGGAGACCCGCGAGCGGGTACTGGCGGCGATCGGCGAGCTCGGATACCAGGTCAACCTGGCCGCCCGGCACCTGCGCGCCGGGCGCACCGGCGTGATCGGCCTCGCCGTACCCGAGCTGGAACGCCCGTACTTCGCGCAGCTCGCCGGCCGGCTGGCGGACCGCTTCGAGGTGCACGACCTGCGGATCGTCACCGAGCGGACCGGCGCCAGCCGGGAGGGGGAGCTGGACGCGGTCGCGTTCTCCCGGTTGCGGATGTACGACGGGCTGATCCTGAGCGTGGTCGACATCGACCCGGCCGAGCTCGGCCAGCTCCGGACCGACGCGCCGGTGGTGATGATCGGGGAACGCGCGCTGCCGTCCCGCTTCGACCACGTGATGATGGACAACGTCGACGGCGCCCGCCAGGCGACCGCGCACCTGCTGGCCACCGGCGCGCGCCGGATCGCGATGATCGGCGGCGACCCGGCCGGTACCGCGACGATGCCCGCGCTCCGTGCCGAGGGATACACGATCGCGCACGCCGAGGCCGGCGTACCGGTCGATCCGGAGCTCAACACCCGGTGCTCGTTCGGCCTGCGGGACGGGTACGACGCGATCCGGGGCCTGCGCGATCGCGGGATCGGCTTCGACGCCGTGTTCGGGCTGACGGACGTGGTGGCGATGGGGGCGTTGCGGGCGCTCGCCGACGCCGGGCTGCGGGGGCCGGACGACATCCAGGTGATCGGCTTCGACGATATCGACGAGTCCGCGTACCTGGTCCCGGCACTGTCCACCGTCGACCCGGGCCACGACGTGATGGCCGACGCGATCACCGCGCTGCTGATGGCGCAGATCAACGGCAACGCCGGCGGCGACCCGCAGGAACTCGTCGTCCCCGCGCAGCTCGTCGTCCGCGGTACGACGAGGTGAGGGCGGGCCGGGCGTGTGCACGGTAGAGGTATATCGATAAACCCACGGATCGGGCAAGACCTGGAGGTTTCGGTGCTTCACTCCGCACCGTCCTTCAGCTGAGGTGCGTACCGACGAACGGGCAGTACACCCCCGAATCCCGGTCCGACCGGAGTGCGCCCCGCCTGCCGATACGCCAACCCGAGGACCACTACCCGTTCTTCTGTACACCTTCTGCCCGGGCCGCCAGGGCCCGGTTCATCGCGTCGAACTGCGGCTTGATCGTGTTCTTCAGCATCGACTGGGTGAAGGGGACCGCGGCGCCGCTGAACTTCTCCTCCTGGACGAGGTGCGTGCGACCGCCGGGCAGGGGTGTGATCCGGAAGGAGTGCTCACCGTCGAACAGTGCGCCGGGTGGGACCTTGCCGATCCAGCGGAGTTCCTGGTTCGGGACGACCGCGAGCAGCGTCGGGGTGAACCTGGTTTCGCCGCCCTTGGTGTCGCGGAGCACGTTGGTGATGGTGCCGCCGACCTTCAGTTCGCCGGTCGACGAGATGATGAACGGGTTCCAGTCCGGATACGACTGCCGGTCCATGAGGGCCTTCCAGACGTGCTCCGGCGAGGCGTCGATGTCGAGCTCGGTGTGCAGTACGAACGGTCGCGCGACCGTGTAGACCGTCCAGCCGGCGAGCACCACCAGAACGGTGCCGAGGGCAACGAGGAACTTCTTCATGACTGCTCCGGTCCGAGGGTACTGAGCACCAGTGCCCTCACATAGGCGGGATGGATCGGCTCGCCGGTGATCAGCAGCCGGTAGTACAGCGGGCCGACGAACTGGTCGACGAGGACCTGCGGATCGGCGTGCACGGGCAGCAGCCCGTCCGCCTGCGCGTGCGCGATCACCGCGGTGACGGCGGCGTGCCGCTCGGCCCAGAGCGCGCGCACGCTGTCGCCGACGCGCGGCTCCCGGGCGGCCGCCGCGGTGAGGTCGGCGACCAGCGTGGTGGGGATGGCTTCGAGGGTGGCGGCGATCCCGGTGACCAGCTCGGTCAGGTCCCGCCGCGGGTCGCCGCTCGGCTCGAACGGTACGGCGCTGCGCAGGCCGGCGATCAGCGCGACCACGAGCTCCGCCTTGCTCGGCCAGCGCCGGTAGAGCGTGGTCTTCGCGACCCCGGCCCGCTCGGCGACCCGGTCGACCGACATCCCGTCGTACCCCCGGGCCCGCATCTCGGTCATCGCGGCGTCCAGCACCCGCGCCTCGACCCCCGCGTCCCGCGGCCGTCCGCGTCCGGCCATGCGCCGCCTCCTTTATCGCTACTGCAGTGTCGAAAAGAACCGTAGCAGGGTTTACGCAACTGCGGTAGCGGAAATAAACGCTGCCATCCGTTGTCAGGTATCGCTGTCACCGTTGGTAGGTGACTTCGCGGACCCGGTTGCTGCTGCCCGCAACGTTCATCACCTCCCTCGGGAACAACATCCAGCTACTGGGCGCCGCGCTGCTGCTGGTTCGCGCGCACGGGTCGATGCTGGACGTCGGGTGGTTGTTCATCGCGGTCGCGGTCCCGCAGGCGGTGCTCTCGCCGTACTTCGGCCGGCTCGCGGACCGGTTCGACCGGCGGCGGCTGTGGGTGGTGTGCGATGTGCTGAGCGCCGGCGTCGCGCTCGCGTTGCCGGTCGGTCTCGCGCTGGGTGTGCCGCAGCAGCCGCTCGTCTACGCGACCAACTTCGCGCTGGCTGTCATCGCCGCCCAGTTCACCCCGGCCAGCGCTGCCCTCATCCGTGAACGCGTCGCCGCCGACCGCCTCCGCCACTTCAACGCCCACTACGAAATAGCCCTCCAGTCCGGCATGCTCCTCTCCGCAGCCGTCGGCGGAGTAGCACTCCAGTACTTCGGCCCTCAACCCCTCTTCACCTTCAACGCCTGCACCTTCGCCCTCTCGGCCCTGCTGGTAGCAGCAGTAGGCGCCAAGCGCGGGACCGTCGTCCCCATCAAGCCCTTGCCTGTATTGCACCCAACGAATCGCGGACAGGTTCTTGGGCTCGGGCCGTTGGTTGTGCTGTTCGGGCAGGGGCTTGTGGTGGTGACTGTGTTCAACGCGTTGATGCCGGTGCTCGTCGTGGGGGAGTGGCATCGGGGCGCAGGGGTGCTCGGGGTGACGGATGCGCTGGGTGGGGTCGGGTTCTTGCTGGCGGCAACCGTCTACCGGTGGTCGGGGAAGTGGTTGGGGGATTTGCGGTTGGCGGTCGGAGGGTTCCTGGTCTGCAGCGGTTTGCTGGTGCTGCAGCCGCTCTTCGGAGTGCCGGCGCTGATGGGACTCGTGCTGCTCGGCGCGTTCTTGTTCGGGCAGTCGCGGATCGCCACCCGGTCGCTGCTCATGACCTCCGTCGACGAGTCCCGCGTTGGCCACGCCTTCGGTGTCGCCAACGGGTACGGTCTCGCCGCGACGGTCGTCGTGATGCTGATCGCCTCCCTCGTCACCGGCCGCTCCGACACCCGCTTCGGGTTCGCCGTACTCGCGCTGATCGGCGTACTGTCCGCAATCCTCGCCGCCGTCTGGATCTCAACCATTTCCCGGCGGGCCGCATCCAACCAGCATGAACCGCGCCCAGTCGTTCGATCACCTGGCGGAGCGCTATGACCGGCTCGGCGAGCTGACCGCCGACCACGTCACCGCCTGGCTCCCCACAGTCCTCCCGGCGAACCGCCGCCGCGCCATCGACCTCGGCTGCGGCGCCGGCCGGCACGCCGTCGTACTCGCGGACCACTTCGACCAGGTCGACGCGATCGACCTGTCCGGCCCGATGATCCGCCTCGCCCGCCGCAAGCGCCCGCGCGCGAACATCTCGTACGTCGAAGCCGGCATCCTCGACATCACCGGCCAGTACGACTTCGTCACCAGCTCCGCGACCCTGCACCACGTCGCGGACCTCCCCGCCGTACTGCGACACATCCGCTCGCTCCTCGCCCCCGGCGGGATCGCAGCCCTCGCCGACACCGTCTCAGCACGCCCCGCGACCCCACGCTGGTGGCTGTACGGCGGGCAGCTCCGCATCCTCACCCGCAACCTCGCGAGCCGGAATCCGCACGCCTGGGAGATCTTCCGGCTGGCCACCGGCGACTGGCTCGAGCACCGCGCCTCCGACCGGTACCTGAGCCGCGAGACCTTCGAGCAGACGTACGCAGCCGCGCTCCCCGGCGCCCGCTTCACCCGCGTCGGCAACCAGCACGCGGCGCTCTTCGAAAAATAACAGCACTTATATAAGTGCTGTTATGATCGCCCCATGGAGGATCCCACCGAACAGAGTTTGTGGCGGCCGTTGCACGAGCTGCTGACCCGGATGGACGGCGAGATCGGCCGGATCTACACCGACCGGGCGGTCCAGGGCCTGAAGCCGACATACGTCCGTGAGCTGCTCCAGCTGCATCTCAAGGGCCCGATGACGATCACCGAGCTGGCCGACGCGATCGGGCGCACGCACTCGGCGCTCAGCCAGAAGGTGTCCGCGATGCGCACCGCCGGCCTGGTCCGGACCGTGCCGGGCGCGGACGCCCGCAGCAAACAGGTCACGTTGACCGCGAAGTCCAAGAAGCTCGTCGAGCTGCTGGCGGACGAGTGGCGCGCGACCGAGGCCGCGCTCGCGGAGCTCGAGGCAGAGCTGCCGTACCCGATGTCCCAGGTCGTCCGCGATGTCGAGGAAGCCCTTGCGAAGAAGAGCTTTCACGACCGGATCGCGGACCAGCTGCGGTGAAGAACGCGCTCATCGACCTCGGCCCGCTGAAGGTCCTGACGTACCGGAGGCTGTGGATCGGGCAGGTGCTGTCCGGGTTCGGCGGTCAGCTGACGTTCGTCGCGGTGATGTTCCAGGTCTGGGACCAGACGTCGAGCCCGGCGTGGACCGGCGCGGTCGGGCTCGCGCAGGCGTTGCCGCTGATCGTGCTCGGGCTCTTCGCCGGCACCCTCGTCGACCGGCTGGAGCGCCGCAGGATCTACCTGGTCACCACGATCGGCCAGTGGCTGGTCGCGACGGTGATGGCGAGCCAGCTGCTGTTCGGCCGGGTTCCGGTCGGCGTACTGCTGGCGCTGATCGCCGTCCAGTCGTCATTCGGCGCGACCGCCGGACCGGTGGCGCGGACCGTACTCCCGAAGCTGCTGCCCCGCGACCAACTGGCTGCCGGCATCGCGCTGAACCGGATCGGTTTCCAGGGCGCGATGCTGCTCGGCCCGGCGCTCGGCGGCTTGATCGTCGGCGCCTGGGGAGTCGGCGTCTGCTACCTCATCGACGCACTCAGCTTCCTGGCGGCGTTGTACGGCGTACTCGGGCTGCCGCGGATGCAGATCGAGAGCGCCACGAAGCCGGGTCTGCGCGGGGTGTGGGACGGGCTGCGGTTCGTGACCGCGACGCCGGTGATCCGCGGGGCCTTGATCACCGACCTGGCCGCGACCGTGTTGTCGATGCCGATCAGCCTGTTCCCGGTGATCAACGCCGAGCGGTTCGGCAACAACCCGCGGACGCTCGGGCTGTTCCTGACCGCGATCGCCGTCGGCGGGGTCGCCGCGTCGTTGTTCTCCGGTGCGTTCACCCGGCTCCCGCGGCACGGTGCCGTGATGCTGTGCGGTTCGGCGGCGTGGGGGATCGCCCTGCTGCTGTTCGCGTTCTCGCCGGTTCCGTGGCTGGCGTTGGCATGCCTCGCGATCGCCGGTGCCGCGGACACGGTCGCCGTCGTGTCCCGCAGTACGATCGTCCAGCTCCACACGCCGTCGGAGTTGCTCGGCCGGGTGAGTGCCGCCGAGCAGATCGTCGGTCAGGCGGGTCCGGACCTCGGCAACCTCCGCGGCGGACTCGTCGCCCAGCTGACGTCACCGGTCGCATCGCTGGCGTCGGGCGCCTTGCTGTGTGTCGTGGCCGTTGCGGCGGTGGCGGCGACCACTCCGGGTCTGTCAGCGCGCGACGGTGCGGAAGCCGGCGTTGCCCATTGACGAGTCCGGCGTGTTCGACGAGCGGGCGGCGTTGCGGTAGCGGTTGCAGTACGAGTCGTGGCACAGGTACGAGCCGCCGCGCATCACCCGGGCCGCGCCGAGCGAGGGACCGGGCGGGTTCGCGGCGGGGGAGAACTTGTAGTACCGCGGGCCGAACCAGTCCCCGCACCACTCCCAGACGTTCCCGACCATCTGCCACAGGCCGTACCCGTTCGGTTCGAACGTGCGCACCGGGGCAGTGGTGAGGAAGCCGTCCTCCTCGGTGTTCGTCCGTGGGAACTCGCCCTGCCAGATGTTGCACCGCCACTCGCCGCTGTCACCGCCGCTGTCGCCGCCGCCGAGCTCGTCGCCCCACGGGTACCGCTTGCCTTCCAGCCCGCCGCGGGCGGCGTACTCCCACTCGGCCTCGGTCGGCAGCCGCCGTCTCGCCCACTTGCAGTACGCCGTCGCGTCGTTCCAGCTCACGTGCACGACCGGGTGGTCCTCGAGCCCGTCCAGGTCCGACCGCGAACCGCCCGGATGCCGCCAGTCGGCACCGCGGACACCCGCCCACCACGGGGTCCCGGACGCCGGCCCCATCACCTCGTCCGGCGCGGCCGCGAGCGCGAGGTGGAACACCGCGGAGTACCCGAAGGTCTCGGCCTCGGTCCGGTACCCGCTGGCATCGACGAAGCGCGCGAAGTCCGCGTTGGTCACGCTGGTCGCATCGATGCTGAACGGCGCGAGCTCGACCTGATGCACCGGCGTCTCGCCGTCGGCAGGGTTCTCGTCACCGTTGCCGTTACCCATCGCGAACACCCCACCACCGAGCCCGACCTGCTCGACCCCATGCTCCCCCTGCCCGGCCGGCACCGCGGGAGGCGTCACCCCGCCAGCACGAGAAGGCGCACAACAGGACGGCTGCTCGTCGGTCATACCTGCAGCTTAGATTCGGCGCCGGAACGCGTCGGAAGGTAGCTCACCTGTCGGAGGTGCGTAGCTTCAGTTGAGGTCCAGAAAGTCCCGGAGCCATTGGTCGATCTCGTCGAGGCAGCCGGCCTCGACCTGCCCCGCCGGTCGGCTGATCCGTTGGCGGCTGATCGTCCGCGGCTGTTCCGTGAGGGCCCAACTCGCCTTGTGCAGCTTGAGTTTGGTTCCGCTCAGCCGCACGTGATGGGGCCAGCCGCGGTCCTTCGTCGTGACCGGCAAGGCGATCGCCAGATCCGGCACCGCGTCGAGATAGTCGTTCGAGGCGACGATCACCGCCGGTCGCTCGCCGAACTGCTCACGCCCAGGAGTCGGGTCGGAGTCGACCCACACCACGTCGCCGCGGCGTAGTTCACGCATCAGCCAGACCGTCCTCGCCCGCCTCGTCCCAGGCGGCGGTGACCTCGTCGTAGTCGCTGTCGCGGTTGCCCTCGGCGTATGCCCGACGGACGGCGGCGAAGCGCTGGTGCCGGGCATGCTCGTCCGTCACCCGCTGCAGGAACTCCGCAGCAGTCAGTCCTTCGGCACGCGCGGAGCGCATGATCGAGTCACGCACGTGCTTCGGCACCTTGAGGGAGGTCATCTCGGACATGCCACCAGGCTACCAGATCGTATCCAAGGAGGGGATACCGTTCGGCATACCGTGGGGGTCAGTCCAGGCTCGGCGGGCCTTGTTCGATGCGGTGCAGGACGGGGCCGAGGCGGTAGAAGTCGGTGCCGGTGATCAGTTGGCGTTCGTCCCACCAGGTGGCGCCGGCTTCGGCGAGTGGTTCGATCAGCGGGCGGGCGTCCTTGGCGGGGCTGATGCCGCCGACGATCACGTCGTACGGCGTACTCCGGTCCGCGCGCTGCTGATCCAGGAACGCGATCAGCTCGCGGACCTCCTCGACCGCCGGCGCCTGGCCGTGGTTGGCGTTCGCGAACAGCGGTACGGCGCCGTCCCAGCGGGCCGCGCGCCGCATCGGGGCCTGGCGCGGCCAGTACCCGGCGATCCAGACCGGCGGGCGCGGGCGCTGCACCGTTGCCGGCAGCAACTCCACGTCGTCGGCCCGGTAGTGCTTGCCGTCGTGGTCCACCCGCTCGCCGGACCAGTACGCGGCCATCAGACCGAGACCTTCGTCGAGCTTCTCGGCGAGCACCTTCGGATCGGTCTCGTCACCGAAGCTGCCGAACTCGTCGTCGATCGGCCCGCCGAGCCCGGCGCCGAAGATCACCCGGCCGCCGCTCAGCGCGTCCAGCGTCGCGACCTGCCGGGCGAGCTGCTCGGGGCGCCGCCGCGCGACCGGCGTGACCAGCGGACCGAGCCTGATCCGCGACGTCGCCAGCGCGGCCGCCGTCATCAGCATCCACGGATCGCCGAACGGCTGCCCGCGCCGCCGCTCCTTGCTGTGCACCACGTGGTCCCAGAAGAACAGCCCGTCCCACCCGGCCTCCTCCGCGGCGCGAGCCACCTGAGCGACCGCGTGAGCGTCGGCGAAGTCCCCGAAGTTCGGGATGTTCACAGAGAAACGCATGATCACAACCTACGGTGTCGGCACCTGTAACGTTCGGGTCGTGCGGATTCTCTTTGTCGGGAACAGCTTCACGTCGAACAACAACCTGCCCAAGCTGCTGAAGGGCCTGGCCGGGGCGCGCGGGATCGAGATCGAGCACAAGGTGATCTCGGCCGGTGGCGCCTCCCTGCGGCAGCACCTCAACGCGGGCAAGGCCCTGGACGCGATCGCGAACGGCGGGTACGACGTCGTCGTACTGCAGGAGCAGAGCACGCTCCCGATCAAGAGCCCGGCACGGTTCCGGGAGAGCGCCCGCGACTTCAACGAGGCGATCGCCGCGGCCGGTGCCCGGACCGCGTTCTACCTGACCTGGGCCCGGAGCAACGCGCCGGAAACGCAGCAGGCGCTGACCGACGCGTACGCCGGCGCCGCGTCCGAGCTGGGCGGAACACTGATCCCGGTCGGCATGGTCTGGGAGCGGTTCCTCGCCACCCACGACAAGCCGGTGCTGCACGAGTCCGACAACAGCCACCCGACCCTCGCCGGCAGCTACCTCGGCGCCTGTGTGTTCCTGATCGCCCTCCTGAACGAGGACCCGGTCGGCATCGACGTACCGATCAAGGGCCTCGACGACGAGACCGCCAACCTGGTCCGCCAGGCGGCCTGGGACATCTGCACGGAGCTGGCCGGCTAACCGCTGAGAACAGACTGAGCGGGCGGTTGAGCGGCTCTGTACTTGTTAGGCAAGGCTCGCCTGTCTTATTGTCGGCGCGGCCATCAATCGTCGCGTCGCTCGGAGCACGTCATGTCAGGTACACAGATCGCCCTACTCGGCGCCATCGCAGGGTTCACCATCTTCCTGGGGCTCCCGCTGGGGCGTCTTCGCAATCCCGCTCCACGACTGAAGGCCGGGCTCAACGCCGTCGCGATCGGCATTCTGATCTTCTTGCTGTGGGACGTCCTCAAGCAGGCCTGGGAACCGACCGACTCCGCGTTGACCGACCATCACTGGGGCAAGGCGGCCGTCTCCGGACTCGTCCTTGCCGTCGGCCTCGCCGCCGGCCCTGGTCGGTCTGGTCCGCTACGACCGCTGGAGCGCCCGCCGGCACGCCTCCGCAGCGGCCGGGTCGTCGCACGGACCAGGCGCGGCGGCGGCGACCGAACTCGCCGGAACCGGAGCGTCGGCGGCCGCCCGCCTCTCGCTGATGATCGCGATCGGAATCGGTCTGCACAACTTCGCCGAAGGCCTGGCCATCGGAAACTCCGCCGCCTCCGGAGACATCTCGCTGGCCGTCCTGCTGATCGTCGGCTTCGGTCTGCACAACGCCACCGAAGGCTTCGGCATCGTCGCCCCGCTGGCCGCCGAGGGCACCCGGCCGGCCTGGGGAACGCTGGCCCTGCTCGGCCTGATCGGCGGCGGCCCGACGTTCGTCGGCACCCTGATCGGTCAGCATGTGGTCAACGACACGCTGGCCGTGGCCTTCCTCGGCCTGGCGGCCGGCTCCATCCTGTACGTCGTCATCGAGCTGCTCGCGGTCGCACGCCGCGCCAACCTCAAGGAACTCACCACCTGGATGATCCTGGCCGGACTCTTCCTCGGCTTCGGGACCGACGCCATCATCACCGCGGCCGGCGTCTGACCATCCAAGGACATCGAAGGAACGGTCTACTTCGCGTCGTGGAAGACCAGCCCGAGGGTATGGCGCTGGCCTGAGCGGATCGCGGAGACGCCGTGCCGGACCGGGGCCGCCGACCAGCCGCGGGACGAGCGGACCGGGCGGTCGCGGGTGGTGAAGAGCAGGCCGTGGCCGTGCGGGATGAGCGTCGACGTACCGCGGGACTGTGCGCGCGGGCGTTGCTCGACGAGCAGGAACTCTCCGCCGGTGTGGTCGATGCCGGGTTCGTTCAGGTTGATCACGACCTGCAGCGGGAACACCTTGTCGCCGTACAGGTCCCGGTGCAGCGCGTTCCAGTCGCCGGCGCCGTACCGCAGCAGGATCGGGGTCGGGCGGGTCTGGCCGGCGCGGTGGCAGACGTCCAGCCATTCGTCGAGCGTGTCCGGCCATTCGGCGTCGCGGCCGAGCTTGGCGTACCAGTCCCGCGCGATCGGCAGCAGCCGCGGGTAGAGCGCGTGCCGGAGCGCGTCGATCGCCTCCGGGAACGGCTGGTCGAAGTACCGGTACTGCCCTTCGCCGAACCGGTGCCGGGCCATGTCGATCGTCGCCCGGAAGCGGCGTACCTCGTCGTACATTCCGGCGATCACCGCCGCCTCGGCCGCCGTCAGCAACTGCGGCAGCAGCGCACACCCGAGATCGTTCACCTCCGCGGTGACACTCTCCCAATCGGCTCCGGCCACACGTCGTTCGTACTTGTTCATACCTCCTGAACGGTCTGGCGCAGGATCGTGTGAGTCTGCTCCAGCACGGTGATCGGGGCCAACATCGTCGCGTCGTCGAGTGGGCGTTCGCGGGTTTCCAGCATCCGCAGGAAGACCTTCAGACCCGGTACGACGTACTCCGAGTCGAGCCGTACGTCGCGACTGACCAGCGCGGTCCGTCCGACGAGCTCCGCGTGGAAGGGGACCCGGCCGGCGTCGGTCGGCTTGACCAGCTGCAAGGTGACGAGGACGCCGTTGCAGCGGTAGCGCACGACGACCGTGGATCCGGCGCGCTCGACCTCGACCGGGCCCGGCTCGCCCGGCGCGAGTCGTTGCGCCAGGTCGGCCGCGTGGATCCCGTAGAAGAAGATCCCGCTGTACTCGCTGTCCGGATCCGCCGGCCCGGTGACGGTGATCGCCTGCAGATCCTCGACCTGCGCGGCCGCCAGCTCGTCGGCGTCCGGGACCCAGCGGACCGCGGAGTACGACGTGACCGGTGCGCCACCGCGCCGTGCGGCGTCGAGGATCGCCTGTGCGTCCGCAGTACTTGCCGCCAGCGGCTTGTCCACCCACACCGGCACGCCGGCTTCGAGGAACGGGACGGCGTGCTCGCGATGCCGCGCGCCGTCGCGGTTCGTGACGATCAGCGCGTCGACCTCGCCCAGCAGCTCTTGAGAGGTCGGGACGATCCGCGTGATCCCGCCGGCCGCGGCGAGCTTCTGGTTCCGCTCGTCGTCAGCGCCGACCAGCGCGACGATGCGGGCTTCGTCCGAGCTGTGGTCGGCGTTCAGGTGCCGGACGATCTCGTCGGCGTGGCTGTTCTCGGTACCGACCAGGGCGATGCGCATCAGTCCTCCAACTCGACAGGACGCCCGGTACGGGCGGACTCGTACACGGCAAGCACGGTGGCCAGCGACCGCCGGCCCGCTTCCACCGTCACCGCGGGCGGACGGCCCTCGCGGACGGCGGCGATGAAGTCGCGATACTGCGCGAGATGCGCCAGCTCGACGGGACCCCAGTCGTCCGGGCCGTCCAGCGCAGGTGCTGCGGGTTCCTCGGCGTTCGCGGCGGCGAAGTACGCGAGCTGGTCGTCGTCGAGGATCGCGGTGCCCTGGTCGCCGTGGATCGTCAGGCGGACCGGCCGGCCTGGGTACGCCGCCGTACTGGCGAGCATCAGGCCGATCGCCCCGCTCTCGAACACGATCGACGCGCCCGCCAGGTCCTCCACCTCGATGCCCTCGTGGGCGAGCCGGCCCGTCTGCGCGCTGACCCGCACCGGGCGGCCGAGCATCCAGACCAGCAGGTCGAGCGCGTGGATGCCCTGGTTCATCAGCGCGCCACCGCCGTCGACCGCCAGGGTGCCGCGCCAGTCGTCGCCGTCGTAGTACGACTGCGGGCGGAAGAACGCGGACTCGGCGATCCCGGAGGTGACCCGGCCGAGCGCGCCGCCGTCGATCGCCGCCCGGATCTGCGCAACCGGCGGCTGGAACCGGCGCTGGCTGATCACGGACACCGTCAACCTGCTCGCCCGCTGCGCCGCGATCAGCCGATCCGCAGCGGCGAGCGTGATGTCCACCGGCTTCTCGACGATCACATGCTTACCGGCTTCCAGCGCCTCGATCGCGACATCCGCGTGCAATGCGCTAGGCAGGCAAATCCCCACCGCGTCGAGTTCTTCCGCCGCGTAGGCGTCAGCCGGCGTCGCATACGCCCGCGCACCGTACTGCTCCGCCAGCTTCCCGCCACGCTCGAGGTTCTGATCGACGACCGCAACCAGAGCGGCCTCGTCACCCAGGGCGTCAATCAAACGCGCATGCACGGTGCCGATCGCCCCGGCACCAATCAGAGCAAAACGCATGAGACCTCTCTTCAGTTGATGGTCCAGTCGATGGGTACGCCGCCCTGCTCGGCCGACTGCTGGGCCAGCAGGGCGATCCGGGTGGCGAGGATGCTTCGGTCGGTGGCGATGTCCGGTTCGTTGCCCGCGGCAAGCGCCTGCAGCGGCAGTTCGGCCGGGCGGTGGCCGGCGGGCAGCGGTACGTCGTACGGCGCCGCCTCGTGGGTGGTGAGGACGAGCCGGTTACGCGCCCACAGGAGCTCCGCCGTCCCGTGCGTCCCGACCAGCTTCATCCGGTAGTCCCCGTGAACCGGCGACCCGGCCGGGTTCATCCAGTCGACGCCCGCCGTGACCACCGCACCGGCTCCGTTCAACGTCGCCACGCCGTACGACCCGCCGATGACCGCGCCACTGACGGTCCCGCTCGTCATGCCGGTGAAGAGCAGGGCCGCGTCGATGTCGTGAACGGCGAGATCGTTCAGCACCCCGCCGTACCGCTCCGGCTCGAAGAACCAGTCCGGCCTCGTCGGCCGGTTCAGCTTGTGCGGGCCGGACGACGTCACCCCGTGGATCGTCCCGAGCTGACCGACGATCTCCCGCGCGGCCAGCGTCACCGGGTAGTAGCGCTTCTCGAACAGCACAGTCACGTGCCGGCCGGTACGCCGCGCAGCCTCCGCGATCGCATCCAGGTCCTCGAGCGTCGTACACAACGGCTTGTCGGCCAGCACATGACACCCCGCGTTCAGCGCATCGACGACCACCCGCCCGCGGTCGCCGTAGATCCCCGCGACCATCACCACGTCCGGCTCGACCTCGCGCAGCATCTCCTGGTGGTCGGTGAAGACCTTCGCGTCGTACGGCGCGGCCCACCGCTCGGCGGTCTCCCGGGACGGGTCCGCGACCGCGACCAGCACGGCTCCGGCCAGGTGATCGAGCTCCGCGGTCAGGTAGGCCACGTGCGGATGGGCGGCACCGGCGATCGCGATCCGAGTCATGCCCGTGAGTTGATCATGCAACCGGTTGCATTGCAACCATCCATTCTGTGAGACAAGGTCCAGTAAGTCGATCTGTTTAGTACCTTTTGATCACGGAACGTGACCCGAAAGAAGGACGAGATGACCGAACCCAGCTGGTCGTTCGAGACCCGGCAGATCCATGCCGGGCAGACCACCGACCCGACCACCAAGGCCCGGGCGCTGCCGATCTACCAGACCACGTCGTACACCTTCGACAGCACCGACCACGCGGCCGGCCTGTTCGGGCTGAAGGAGTTCGGCAACATCTACACCCGGATCCAGAACCCGACCCAGGACGCGGTCGAGCAGCGGATCGCCAGCCTGGAGGGCGGCACCGCGGCGCTGCTGCTCGCTTCCGGCCAGTCCGCCGAGACCCTCGCGCTGCTGAACGTCGCGGAGTCGGGCGACCACCTCGTCAGCAGCCCGAGCCTGTACGGCGGGACCTACAACCTGTTCCACTACACGTTCCCGAAGCTCGGGATCGAGGTGTCGTTCGTTGACGACCCCAACGACCTCGAGTCCTGGCGGGCCGCCGTCCGGCCGAACACCAAGGCGTTCTTCGCGGAGACGATCGCGAACCCGAAGAGCGAGATCCTCGACATCGCCGGCGTCGCGGACGTCGCGCATGCCGCGGGCGTTCCGCTGATTGTCGACAATACTGTTGCCACGCCGTACCTGATCCGCCCGATCGAGCACGGCGCGGACGTGGTGGTGCACTCGGCGACGAAGTACCTGGGTGGGCACGGGACCGCGATCGCGGGCGTGATCGTGGACTCCGGAAGGTTCGACTACGCGGCCGATCCGGAGCGGTTCCCCGGGTTCAACCAGCCGGACCCGAGCTACCACGGGCTGACCTACGCGCGGGACCTCGGCGTCGGATCCGACCTCGGCAACCTGGCGTACATCCTGAAGGCCCGCGTGCAGTGGCTGCGCGACCTCGGGCCGGCGGCGTCGCCGTTCAACGCGTTCCTGATCGCGCAGGGCCTGGAGACGCTGTCGCTCCGGATCGAGCGGCATGTCGACAATGCGCTGAAGGTGGCGCAGTGGCTGGAGCAGCGGGACGAGGTGGATTCGGTCGCGTACGCCAGCCTGCCGTCGTCACCGTGGTACGAGCTGGCGCAGAAGTACGCGCCGCGCGGCGCCGGTGCGGTGGTGGCGTTCGAGATCAAGGGCGGTGTCGACGCGGGCAAGCGGTTCGTGGACGCGCTCAAGCTGCACAGCCACGTGGCGAACATCGGCGACGTACGCTCGCTCGTCATCCACCCGGCGTCGACGACGCACAGTCAGCTGTCGGCCGAGGATCAGCTCGCGTCCGGCGTGACACCGGGGCTGGTCCGGCTGGCGGTCGGGATCGAGCACCTCGACGACATCCTCGCGGATCTGGAGGTCGGCTTCGCGGCGGCGAAGTCCTAGACCGTGAAGCGGTTCGCCGAGGTTGGGGATCTCAGGCTCGAGCGCGGTACGACGCTGCCTGGCGTGCGGATCGCCTACGAGACCTGGGGCCGGCCGAACGTTGCCCGGGACAACGCCGTACTGATCTGTCATGCGCTCACCGGTGATGCGCATGTGATCGGACCGGCCGGACCCGGGCAGCCGACGCCCGGCTGGTGGGACGGGCTGACCCGGTACCTCGACCCGGCGGACTGGTACATCGTCGCGGCCAACGTGCTCGGTGGTTGTCAGGGAACCACCGGGCCGTCGACCGAGGCCCCGGACGGGCGGGCGTGGGGGAGTCGCTTCCCCGCGCTCACCGTCCGGGACCAGGTTGCCGCCGAGGCGGCACTGACCGATGCCCTGGGCATCGATCGCTGGGCGGCGGTGATCGGCGGTTCGATGGGCGGCATGCGTGCACTGGAATGGCCGCTGATGTACCCGGACCGCGTCGGTACGGCGGTCGTCCTCGCCTCCACACCTGCCGCCTCGGCCGAACAGATCGCCTGGAGCGCACCGCAACTCGCCGCGATCACCTCCGACCCGGACTGGCAGAACGGCGACTACTACGGCACCGGCCGTACGCCGGCCACCGGGCTGGGCATCGCCCGCCGGATCGCCCACATCACCTACCGCTCCGAATACGAGCTCGCCTCTCGCTTCGGCCGCACCCGCCAGGGCCCCGACGACCCGAGATTCGCCGTCGAGTCCTACCTCGACCACCACGCCACCAAACTCATCAACCGCTTCGACCCCGGCTCGTACCTGACCCTCACCAAAGCCATGAACACCCACGACATAACCCGCGGCCGTGCCGGGGACCTGGCTGCCGTGCTGGGAAGACTCAAGGCCCGCCTGGTGGTAGCTGCTGTCGACTCCGACCGCCTGTATCTTCCGGCTCAGTCCAGGTCCGTCGTCGTCGCGCATCCGGCGGCGGGTCCGTTGCACGTGATCAGCTCGCCGTACGGGCACGACGGGTTCCTGATCGAGCTGGATCAGGTGGGGAAGCTGATTACCTCACAACTGCGAGTCTGAAGGTCATGCCTTCGGACGTGAGTACCTTGAGGCGGGTCGGTGAGACGCCGGGACTGTCGTAGAAGCGGGTGCCTTCGCCCAGCAGTACGGGGGCGATGTGGAGGGCGAGTTCGTCGACCAGGCCGGCTTCGAGGGCCAGGCGGGGTACGGCGCCGCCGGTGACGATCAGGTCCTTGCCGCCCGCCGCCTTCAGGCCGTCGGCCACCACGTCCCGGATGTCGCCGGAGACGTACGTGAACTCCGGCGCCACCCGTGTCGCCGGGTCCTTGTGCGTGTAGATCAGGATCGGCCCGGTCCAGCTACCGCCGTACGGGCGGTTCTCGCTCATCACCTCGACCAGCCTGCCGCCGCACAGGAACGCGCCGCAGTTCGCGACCACCTCCGCGCCGAGCCCGGACGGACCGCCGTCGGCGAGGAACATCCAGCCGACGCCGTCGTCGCGGTCGCCGATGAAGCCGTCGAGGGACATCGTCATGTGCCAGATCACTTTTCCGGTCATGACCACCAGCCTGCGCCCGACCGGATTCATGCGTCCAATGCCAATCCGGCGGCGAACACATAGATACCATCGATACATGCTCGACCTCGTCCGGCTGCGGGTGCTGGCCGCGGTCGCCGCGCACGGTTCGGTCACCGCGGCGGCCACGGCGCTGCACTACACGCAGCCCACCGTCAGTCATCACCTCGCCCGGCTGGAGGCCGCGACCGGCGCGAAGCTGGTCCGCCGGTCCGGCCGCGGCATCCGGCTCACCCCCGAAGGCGAGGTGCTCGCGCGTCGCGCGGCGGAGATCGTCGGCCGGGTCGACGCCGCCGACGCGGAGCTCGCCGCGCTCGTCGGCCTGCGCTCCGGGCGGGTCCGGGTCGGCGCGTTCAGCTCCGCGCTCAGCGAACTCGTCCCACCCGCGGCCGCCGGCCTCCGCCGCGACCACCCGAACCTCGAGCTCGAACTCACCGACGCCCACCCGCGGGTCGCCGTACCGCGGTTGCGGGCCGGCGAGCTCGACCTCGCGATCGTCTTCCGGTACGACGGCGAGCTGCCGGACGACGGCATCCGGTACACGTACCTGCGCGACGACCCGATGCACCTGCTCAGCCGCCGTACCGGGGAGACGCTGGCCGACCACCGGGACTCGGACTGGATCGCGGGCTGCGTGAACTGCCGCCGCGAGCTGCTGCAGCACTGCGCGGACGCCGGGTTCACGCCGCGGATCGCGTTCACCAGCGACGACCTGATCGTCAAGCAGGCCTTCGTCCGGGCAGGCCTCGGCGTCACCACCACACCCGGCCTGGCCCTCCGCGCACACCGCGCCGCCGGCGTCCGCTCGACCGAACTCCCGATCGTCCGCCGCATCTTTCTCGCCACCTACGGCGAACCGCCGGATCCACCGGCCACAGGAGCCTTCATAGATGCGCTAAAACGAGTAACACTGGACTAAGGCCTGTCTCCCAATCCCGCGCCTACTGCGCGGGCGGGGGACTGCGGTTGGAGGACCGGGTGATGGGGCACTTGGTGGGAATGGTGGACGTCGGGCTGCGGTACGAGCGGATCTGGCGGGCGGCCGTAGGGCTGCTTGCCGCGATCGGGGTGCTGTCGGCGCTCGTGTTCGTGTCACCGGCGACCAACCTGGCGGCGTTCCTGGTGGCCGCGTTGACGATCGGCGCGGTCTACCTGAGCATCGGCCTGGGCCGCGACCTGCCGAACGCGGACCTGGTCCGGGCGGTGCCGCGCGGAGCCGTGCTCGGTGCGCTCTGCGTACTGGCGGTCTGCGGGTACGCCGCCGCCGTCGGCGCGCGCACCGTGATGCTGCTCCTGGTCGTCCTCGGCGCCTCCCCACCAGTCATCAGCTGGCTGCGCTCGGGATCCTCGGACGGCGAACCCGCCTGGACCGGCCGCGCAACCTCAGGCTGGGGCGAGCGAGGCCAAGGCTCCGGCCCGGCACGAGGCGCGGGCTCCGCGTGGGGTGGACCGCACGGCGACGCGAACCGCCGCCCGGCGCGCCCCGGCTGGGGCAAGCGGAACGCGGCCGACGCCGCATCACGGCGCGCGGGCTCTGCGTGGGATGAGCGGCACCGGGAGGACGGTGCGCCGCGGGGGCCGGGCTCCGGGTGGGACGCTCCGGGCCGGGGCGACGGTGCGCCGCAAGGCGCGGGCTTCGGGTGGGACGAGCCGGGCCGGGGCGACGGTGCGCCGCAGGCGGGCTCCTTGTGGGATCAGCCGGACCGCGGCGACGGTTCGGCGTACCCCGGGTGGAGCAAGCGAGACGAGGGCGCTGCGGGATCCGGGTGGGGGAAGTCGGACCGGGGCGATGGTTCGGCGGGCGGCACGCATTTCGGGTGGCTGCGTCGGCGGTCGCGCCGGGTGGAGAGAAAGTTGCCGACGGCTCCTTCTTTGCGGGACTTGCCGATGCCGAAGTACCTGACCGCCGTCGTGCGCAGCGTCGGCGAGCTGACCGACGAGGAGCTGTGCCTTGCCTGGCGGCGCAGTTTCACCCAGCTGGAGCGCGCCGTACGCGTCGACCACCGCCAAGCGATGGTCGACGTACGCCGTGCCTACCTGGACGAGCTCGAACGCCGCCACCCCGACTCCTTCGCCACCTGGCTCGCCTCGAACCCCCGCGCCGCCGGCAACCCCGCCCGCTTCTTCACCCACCGAGCAGACCACTAGCCGAAGGTCGCACGGAGGTCCGCGGCGATCAGCTCGACCGCGTGCCTCCCGGCTGACAAGGCGGCCGGGAAGTTCAGGAACGCGTGCATCGTGTCGGCGTACTCGATCAGTTCCGTCGGTACGCCGTCCTGCTCGAGCCGGGCCGTGTAGGCGACCGCGTCGGCGCGCAACCAGTCCCGCCCGGCCGCCAGCATCAGCGTCGGTGGGAGACCTTTGAGTGAAGCGGCCTGCAGCGGTACGGCGCCCGCCGGGATCTCGCGGGTACCGAAGTACCACTCGTGCCAGTCTGCGCTCGGATCCAGGTCGAGGACCGGGTAGCAGAGGATCTGCCGTTCGGGGAGCGGAGTACCGGCGTCCCGCGCGAGCAGGCAGGCGCCGGCGGCCAGTGCGCCGCCCGCGCTCTGGCCGCCGATCGCGATCCGTCCGTCGCCGTGCAGGTGTTCGCGAAGCCAGCCGAGCGTGTCGTAGACGTCCTGAAGTCCTGCTGGGCAAGGGTCTTCAGGTGCCAGGCGATAGTTGACTGAGACAACCGTAACGTTGCCGTCGGCAGCTATCCGGGAGGTCGCGTACTCGATGTCGCGGAGGTCTCCGCCGACGAAGCCGCCGCCGTGCAGCCAGAGGAGGATCGGGCGCGGCCGGATCGAATGCCGGTAGACGCGGGCCTGCAGCGTTCGTCCGGGAAGGTCGACGGAGATGTCCTCGGTGGCGACTCGTGGGTCGGGTTCGCCGGCGATGGCGGGGTCGGGGAGGTCCTCCCGATCGAGCAGCAGCGCCTGGTACGGGTCGAGGTCGGGGTTGGCCGGCAGGTCGGCGAGGCGCTTGAGGAGTGCGTCGGTCTCCGGGCCGAACTGTGGATTGTCGACAATCGTCATGCAGACACCGGCTGAAGGTGTCGCGCCGCGTGCGCGAACAGCATTCCGTCGGGCGTCGTCGACACGTACTCGGCCAGCGCCCCGATCCCGCCGTCGAACCCCGCGCCGGTGGCCGGATCCGCCCAGGCTGCTTCGTCGTACTGCGTGAGCTCGGCGACCAGCGCGTCGCCGACACTGCGGAACCGGTGCAGTATCAGCTCGGACGGGATCCGCCGGCCGGCCTCGACGCCGCCCAGGTTGAGCGCGCTGCCGATCTCCGCGGTCTCCCAGCGCGGGTCGAGACTCCAGTGCAGCCGGCCCGCCCGGGCATCCTGGAGTACGGCGAGGTTGATCTCGTCCCACATCAGCACGTGCGCGACGAGGTCGTGCAGCGAGTCGCAGAAGTGCCCGAGCGGACCGTCGTGGACGTCGTACGGCGCCCGTAGTTCGTCCTCGGTCCTTCCGTCGATCCGGCTCAGCAACAGCTCCTGGTCGCGGCGGATCATCCCGGCCGCCTGGGCCGGTGTCGTCGTCGGTGTGCGCATGACCGTCAATCAACCAGCCGCCCGCGCTCCGCGCCGCCGGATTGCGCGAAGTTCTCAATCCGCCGAGCGGTACGTCGCCATCTTGGCGCGGGCGCCGCAGGTGTTCATCGAGCACCACCGGCGCCGGCCGGCGCGGCTCGCGTCGACGAACAACAGCGAGCAGTCGTCCGCGGCGCAGGTCCGGATCCGCCCGCCCAGCGGGCCGGTGAGCAGGTCGATCCCGTCTCGCGCCAGGACGCCGAGCAGGTCTGTCGCAGTCGGCGAGGTGCCCTCCAGACTGCGCTCCGCGGTCAGGCGCGGCCCGGGCAGTCGGCGGCTGCTCCACCGGTTGACGACGCCGACATCGGCCGGCAATGCGGTGCCGGAGAACAGCCGGTACAGCGCTTCGCGCAGCTCGACCGCCAGGCCGCGGACGGCGCGCGACACCTGCGGCGCGACCTGCGCGAGACCGGCTTCCTGGAACCAGCGGCCGAGGTCCGCCGGCTCCGGGATCCGCTCGAACGGCGCCTGCTGCCGCTTGCCCAGGGTCGCGGTGAAGTCCACCGACGGGCGGCCCCCGACCCAGGTGAAGCTAGTCTGCATGGCGGATAGTCTATCATTTGTGTTACCAGACAAACCGGTAACAGAGGAGGCGGCGTGAAGATCGGGATCGTCGGCGCGGGCGGTGTGGGCGGGTACTTCGGCGCCCGGCTGGCGGCGGCCGGGCAGGATGTCGCGTTCGTGGCCCGAGGCAAGCACCTGGAGGCGATCAGGTCGGCCGGGCTGGTCGTGCACAGCCCCGCCGGTGACCTCCAGCTGCCGGTGCGCGCGACCGGCGTCCCGGCGGAGATCGGCACGGTCGACTATGTGCTGATCTGCGTGAAGACCTGGCAGCTGCCCGACGTGATCGAGGCGATCCGCCCGCTGGTCGGCCCGGACACCGCGATCGTCACGGTGCAGAACGGCGTCGAGGCCCCCGACCAGGTCGCGCAGGTCTACGGGCGGAACGCCGTACTGCCCGGCGCCGCCGAGGTGATCGCGTACGTCGAGGGTCCCGGCGTGATCCGGCATCTCGGCAACGGGAAACTCACCGTCGGCGAGTGGGAGAACGGACCGGCCCCGCGGCTCGAACGACTCCGGGACGCGTTCGTCGCCGCCGGACTGCAGGCGACGATCCCGGATGACATCTGGGCGGCGCTGTGGACGAAGTTCCTCTCGGTCGTCCCCACCGGCGGCCTCGGCACGGCCACCGGCGCCGGGTACGGCGTACTCCGCACCCAGCCCGCCACCCGCCAGCTCCTCACCGAGGCCACCGGCGAGATCCGCGACCTCGCCCGGGCCCGCGGGGTCCAGCTGGCCGCCGACGTCGTCGAACGCACCCTCGACTGGATCGACCAGCTCCCGGCCGACGGCACCACCTCGCTCCAGCGCGACCTGATCGCCGGCCGCCCGTCCGAGCTCGACGCCTGGACCGGCGCCGTCGTCCGCCTCGGCCGCGAGTCCCGCGTCCCGACCCCGATCAACACGCTGCTCTTCGAGTTCGCCACCGCCCGAGTACTTGCCAGCGGCAACTAGGCCCTGTCTGGTAATCCAGCGGGGAACTTAGCCGGCCGGGCGGCTGTGCTCACGGCCCGAGCTGTGCATAATCGGGCGGAGAAGCGAGGGAGGGGCGATGGAGATCGAGCGGCACAAGGCAGTCGTCCGCGAGTTCGACGACCTGGGCAACGGCAGCGGCGACCTGGATCGCCTCGACGTGTTGTGCACTCCGGACATGGTGAACCATGCGCTCGCGCCGGGCATGCCTGCGGGCCTGGACGGAACCCGGCAGTTCCTTCGGCGGGCCCGGCGTGACGTCCATCCCGCCCGCTGGATCGAATCGGCGGTCGTCGCCGAGGGCGAGCTCGTCGTACAGTTCGGCAGCCGCGAGGTGTACTGGCCGGGCGGCAGTTTCCGTGGGTTCGAGCTGAGCGCCGGGGTGGTGAGCCGTGACGTCGCCTTCGCGTACCGGTTCCGGGACGGCCGGATCAGCGAGCGCTGGGCCATTCGTGACGACCTGGCGATGGTTCACCAGCTCGGAGCGAGCAACCCGGGCGAATCGCCGGCCGGCCAGGGCGGGTACGTACTGGCGCATCCTCAGTGCCGCGACTCCTCGAAGCCGAGTTCGGTGAGGATGTCGTCGACCGGGCGTCCGGGGGCGGCGGCGGTGACGAGGCCGCGGATGCAGGCGGTCATGACCATCCGGAAGTAGGCCTCGCCGCTGATCTCGGGGAGTTCGGTCTGGGCGCCGCCGAGTACGTCGTCGCCGGCGAGCAACTCGTACACCTTCTCTAGCTCGCGACGGTGCGAGCCTTCGAAGTACGGGCGATGACGTTCCTCGGCGGCGCTCAGGTTGATCGCGAGCGCGGCGACGCTGCCGGACAGCATCAGCGCGGCGCCTGGGCCGTAGCCGCGCCGCCCGAGCGCCTCGACCGCCTCCCGCTGGAGCCTGACGCCGGCGGCGCCGCGGGGGAACAGGCCCTGCATGTACACGGCCAGCCCCGGGTGGCCGAGGACGAAGTCGTGGATCTGCTGGGCGAACGACAACAGGTGTGCCTTGATGCCGTCAATCGGATTGTCGACAATCTGCAGATCCCGCAGTACCGCTTCACCGACCAGCGCCTCGAGGCCGAGTTTGCCGTCGACGTGCCGGTACAGGGCCGTCGGGCTGACGCCGAGTGCGGTCGCGACGCCGTTCACGGTCAGGTTGGGCAGGCCGAGCCGCAGGCCCTCGCGTTCGATGTCTTCGACCGTGATCTGTGCCTGGCGACCGCCGGTCTTCCGGCGGGGCGGATTCGCTGTCACAACCCTCCTCTGTACGGGGCTGACCCCAAAGTTATGCTACTAACTTAGATCGACGCCGTCGCTGACGGTGATCTGTTCTGTTCCCTTACTCCTCAGGAGATCATGGTGAGCGCACCTCGCCCCACCCGGCGCACGATGCTCAAGGCTGCCGGCGGGTTGACCGTCGCCGCCGGCCTCGGCGCCGGCACCATTCTGGCCACCTCCCTCGCCGCGAACGCCGCCGACGACGGGTTCGGCCTGCACATCACGGATCGGAACGAAAGCGATCCGCGGATGTGGTACTACCGTTTCCAGACCGCCGAGATCAGCTGGGCGCCGGGCGTGAACGTCCTGCTGCCGAGTGACTATCACACCAGCGGGCGCACCTACCCCGTGCTGTACCTGCTGCACGGCGGCAACGGCGACTTCATCGAGTTCGACCACCACCACATTCGTGAGCTGACGGCGGACAAGCCGCTCATCGTGGTGATGCCCGACGGTGGCAAGGCCGGCTGGTACTCGAACCCGGTCAGCAGCAACTCCGGCCCGCACAACTGGGAGAGCTTCCACCTGAACCAGCTCGTGCCGTGGGTGGACGCGAACTTCCGTACGTACTCCGAGTTCGCCGGCCGCGCCGTCGCCGGCTTCTCGATGGGTGGCTTCGGCGCACTCAAGTACACCGCGAAGTACTACGGGCACTTCAGCTCGATCAGCGCGCACTCCGGTCCGCCCAGCCTCCGCCGGGACGCCGGGCTGGTCGTGCACTGGGCGAACGTGTCCTCAGCGGCCGTCGACCTGGCCGGCGGCACGATCTACGGCGCCCCCGCCTGGGACGAGAAGCGGGTGTCGGCCGACAACCCGATGGAGAACCTCGAGCGCTACCGCGGCAAGCGGATCTTCCTGGTCGCGGGCACCAGCCCGAGCCCCGACCCCTTCGACTACGCCAACGAAACCCAGGTCCTGGCGGGCCAGCGCGAGTTCAAGGCGGCCCTCGACAAGGCCAACATTCCGTACACCGCCCACGAGGACCCGGGCGGCCACATGATCCGCGAAGACCGCCTCGCCGAAGACCTGGAAGGCATCGTCGCCCACCTGAAGAAGGCCTGACCCGCCACGTCCGTTTGAGTGGTTAACCCTCGAAGATGCCCGTTCGCCCCTCGCATACGAGGGGTGAACGGGCATTTTGCGCGGTTAACCACTGAACGGCCGGCGTGCGGCGTGCGGCGGGCTGGGCCGGCGAGCGGGCCGGCGGGCGGCGCCGGGCTGGGGGC
This sequence comes from Kribbella aluminosa, assembly GCF_017876295.1. Lineage (NCBI taxonomy): Bacteria > Bacillati > Actinomycetota > Actinomycetes > Propionibacteriales > Kribbellaceae > Kribbella > Kribbella aluminosa. The sequence goes on from NZ_JAGINT010000002.1 coordinate 2,560,852, forward strand.
GGCGGGCGTGGACGGCCAGCTGGGGTCGGCGGGCGGCGGGCGTGGACGGCGGGCTGGGCCGGCGGGCGGGGTCAGTCGTCGGCGAGGCGGCGGAGGAGGGCGGCGAGGGTTTGCTGCTCGTCGGGGGTGAGGCGCGCGAGTTGGCTGACCATGACGTCTCGGCGTTTCTCGCGCAGGGTGGTGAGGATCTGGCGGCCGTCGGGGGTCAGGTCGACCAGTGTTGCGCGGCGGTCATGGGGGTCCGGTTGCCGTACGACGAGGCCGGCCGCCTCCAGGTCGTCCACGACGGAGGTCGCTGAGCGCGGCACGATGCCCAGGCGGGCGGCCAGTTCGCTGAGGCGGATCGGTTGGTCGGCGTGGTCGAGGGTGCGGAGCACCCGGAACTGGCCGTGCGTGACGTTCTCGCCGAAGCCCTCGCGGGAGGCCCGGCGCTGGCGGCGGACGATGCCGTCCAGAAGCGCCGCGATCTGCTCGGCCGAGTCGGCGGAGTCGTCGGGATCACGCATGTGCAGAGCCTAGTGGTCGGCGTACGGCGAGGTGCCGCGGACGCGGTTGGGAACAAACAGGGATCTTGTGAGGTTTGCTCATATTGAGTTAACCTCAGTATATCTGGTCCCCTGGCGAAAGGAACTGCATGTCGCAGATGTCCGGAATCCCGGGCGGGGGAGGTGGCGGCGGGCGCGCGATGCGCTCGCTGCTCAAGGACTCCTCGGTCCGGCATCACAAACTGTCGGCGGGCACGCTCCGCCGGATCCTCGGGTTCGCCCGTCCGTACCGCGGCTATCTGGCCGCCTTTCTCGTTCTGGTGGCGTTCGACGCCGGCACCGGCGCCGCCACCCCGCTGCTGTTCAAGGCGATCATCGACAAGGGCATCGTGCCCCGGCACGCCGACGTGGTCGTCTGGCTGGCGCTCGTGGTCGCGGTGCTCGCGCTCGCGAACGGCGCCATCACGCTCGGCGAGCGATGGTTCTCGGCGCGGATCGGTGAAGGTCTCGTGTACGACCTGCGCACCGCCGTATTCGACCATGTCCAGCAGTTGCCCGTCGCGTTCTTCAGCCGCACGCAGACCGGCGCCCTCATCCAGCGGCTGAACGGCGACGTGCTCGGCGCGCAGCAGGCGTTCACGTCCACGCTCTCGAACGTGGTCAGCAACCTGCTCAGCGTGGTCCTCGTCCTCGGCGCGATGTTCGTGATGTCGTGGCAGATCACGCTGCTCGCCCTCGTCGTACTGCCGCTGTTCGTGATCCCGGCCCGGCTGCTCGCCGGAAAGTTGCGGGCGGCAACGGCGGAGACGTACAAGCTGAACGCCACCATGGCGCAGACGATGACCGAGCGCTTCAACGTCGCCGGTGCGATGCTCGCCAAGGTCTTCGGCCGTACCCAGGACTCGTCGCAGGACTTCGCCGGCAAGGCCGCCCGGGTCCGCGACATCGGCGTCACCACCGCGATGTACGCCAGCGTGTTCCGGGTCTCGCTGACCCTGGTCGCGGCGCTCGCGGTCGCGCTCGTGTACGGCGTCGGCGGCGTACTCGCGGTCGCCGGGACGCTCGGTATCGGCACGGTCGTCGCGCTGACGGCGTACCTGAACCGGCTGTACGGACCGCTCACCGCGCTGTCCAACCTCCAGGTCGACGTGATGACCACGCTGGTCAGCTTCGAGCGGGTGCTCGAGGTGCTGGACCTCCCGCCGATGGTTGCCGACCGCAAGGATGCGCAGGCGCTCCCGGCGAGCGCGGAGCCGTCGATCGAGTTCGACCACGTCTCGTTCCACTACCCGTCCGCCGAGGAGGTGTCGCTCGCCTCGCTCGAGTCGGTGGCGACGCTGTCCGCGAAGACCGGGGACGAGGTCCTGAAGGACGTCACGTTCACCGTCGAGCCCGGGCAGCTGGTCGCCGTCGTCGGCCCGTCCGGCGCCGGGAAGTCCACGCTGTCGTCGCTCGTCTCCCGGATGTACGACGCCACCGGCGGAGCCGTGCTGGTCGGCGGGCACGACGTACGCGAGGTCACCCAGAGCTCGCTGCGTGCGGCGATCGGTGTGGTCACGCAGGACTCGCACATGTACCACGACACGATCCGCGCGAACCTGCAACTGGCCCGGCCGGACGCGACCGACGCGGAGCTGCACGAGGCGCTCGAGGCCGCGCAGATCGCGACGCTTGTCGGCAATCTGCCGGACGGGCTGGACACCGTGGTCGGCGATCGCGGGTACCGGTTGTCCGGCGGGGAGCGGCAGCGACTGGCGATCGCCCGGCTGCTGCTCAAGTCGCCGTCGATCGTGATCCTCGACGAGGCGACCGCGCATCTGGACTCCGAGTCCGAGGCCGCGGTGCAGACCGCGCTGGCGAACGCGCTGGTCGGCCGTACCTCGCTGGTGATCGCGCACAGATTGTCGACAATCCGCAACGCCGACGTGATCCTGGTGCTCGACGACGGGCGGATCCAGCAGCGCGGCACGCACGCCGAGTTGCTCGCGCAGGGCGGCCTGTACGCCGACCTGTACGCGACCCAGTTCGCCAAAGCAGCCTGAGGGCGGCCTGACCACCAGCCGGACCCCTGGTCGCGGGCGGGGCCGCCGCCGGGGGAGGATTCCGGTATGAGAGATCGGATGACTGCGGCCGCCACCGAGCTGACGTACGACGCTCCCGCGGCGAGCTGGCTGGAGGCGCTGCCGCTCGGCAACGGCCGGATCGGTGCGATGTGGTTCGGCGGTACGGCGCAGGACCGGATCGCGCTGAACGACGAGACGTGCTGGTCGGGGAGTCCGGCGACGACGCAGCGGCTGGCGACTCCGAACGGCGAGGTCGGGTCCGCTGCGCTGGAGCGGGTGCGGGAGGCGATCGTGCGGGGAGACGTGCGGGCCGCGGAGGAGCTGGCGGGCGGGTTCCAGAGCGGGCACTCGCAGGCGTATCTCCCGCTGGGCGATCTGGTGCTGGACTTCGAGCGCGACGGTGAGGTCGCGGGGTATCGGCGACGGCTGGATCTGGACACCGCGGTCGCGCGGGCGGAGTACACCATTGGCGGGGTGGAGGTCTGGCAGGAGGTGTACGTCAGTGCGCCGGCGCGGGCATTGATCCTACGTCTGGGGGTTGCGGAACCGGTCACGGTGACGCTCAGTCTCAGTTCGCAGCTCCGCTCGACCACCCAGGCCCTCGGCGAGAACGGCCTCGCGTTGCTCGCCACCTGCCCGTCGTCGGTCGCACCACCCCACAAGGGCAGCGGCGAGCCGATCCAGTACTCCGACGGGGACGACCGCGGGATGAACGCCGCCGTCGTACTCCGCGCCCAGACCGACGGCATCCTCACCGCGGCCGACCACGCGCTGACAGTCGCCGACGCGACCGAGCTGTACGTCGTGCTGTCCACTGCCACGGGCTACGAAGGACCGCACACGCCGCCAGCCCGCACCCGTGAGGAATGCCGCGAGCTGGCGGACACAGCCGTCCGCGCCGCCCTCGCCCGGTCCATTGGGTTGCGGGAGGAGCATGTGCGTGACCACCAAGAGCTGTTCCGGCGGTCGGTGCTTGTGCTGCCTTCGGGGGCAGAGTTGACCACGGATCGGCGGCTGGTGAGTGCGGGGGACGATCCGGGGCTGGCAGCGCTGATCTACAACTTCGGGCGGTACCTGATGATCGCCAGTTCGCGTCCCGGCGGGCTGCCGACCAACCTGCAGGGGATCTGGAACGAGCATCTGCAACCGCCGTGGAGCAGCAACTACACGGTGAACATCAACACCGAGATGAACTACTGGCCGGCCGAGACCACTTCGCTCCCGGAGTGTCACGAGCCGCTGCTCACCTACGTGAAGAACCTCGCCCTGGCAGGACGCAGTACGGCGGAAGTCCTGTACGGCGCCGCCGGCTGGGCCGCGCATCACAACGCCGACGCGTGGTGCTGGACAGCCCCCGTGGACGGCAACCCGAAGTGGGCGAACTGGCCGATGGCCGGTGTCTGGATGTGCCGTCATCTGTGGGACCACTACGCGTTCACCGGCGACCGGGATTACCTGAACGACGTCTGGCCGGTCCTGAAGGGCGCCGCCGAGTTCTGCCGTGACTGGCTGATCGAACTCCCGGACGGCACCCTCGGCACCGCGCCGTCCACCTCGCCCGAGAACGAGTTCATCGCGGCGGACGGCAAGCCCGCCTCGGTCACCACCTCGTCCACGATGGACCTCTCGCTGATCGCCGACCTCTTCGACCGCTGCGCCCAGACGGCCGAGGCCCTCGACCTGACCGACCCGTTCATCGAGGACCTGAAGGCAGCCCGCAAGCGCATCCCAGACCCGAAGATCGGTGGCCAAGGGCAACTCCAGGAGTGGCGAGACGATCTCCCCGAGGCCGAGCCGCTGCACCGGCACACATCGCACCTGATCGGCCTGCACCCCGGCGACCAGATCACTCCGGACGGTACGCCGGAACTCGCCGCGGCCGCCGCCCGTACCCTGGAGCTCCGCGGCGACAAGTCCACCGGCTGGTCGCTGGCGTGGCGAATCGCCTTGTGGGCAAGGCTTCGCGACGGCGCCGCCGCGCACCGCCTGGTCCGCGAGCTTCTCACGCCGGCCGGCGACTCCGGCACCGACTACGTGGGCGACGGCTCCGGGCTGTACCCGAACCTGTTCTGCGCGCACCCGCCGTTCCAGATCGACGGCAACTTCGGCGCCACCGCCGGGATCGCGGAGATGCTGCTGCAGAGCCACACCGGCGAGCTCGAGTTCTTCCCGGCGCTGCCGACCGCCTGGCCGGAGGGCCAGATCACCGGACTCCGCGCCCGCGGCGGGATCGGTGTCGATCTCACGTGGTCCCCCGAAGCCGCCAACGCAGTCATCACCTCCGACCATGACGCCACCGTCGTACTCCGCCACAAGGACCGCCGCGAGGAGGTGTCCCTGACCGCGAACGCCCCGCACACCTGGACAATCAACGGATGAGCTTCGTGATCGGCGTCGACATCGGTACCGGCAGTACGAAGGCCGTTCGCTGCACGCTCGACGGTGAGGTGGTCGCGGTCGCCCGCCGCGACCACGCGCCGAGCCTGCCGCGGCCCGGGTGGGCCGAGATGGATCCCGAGCGCGACTGGTGGGGCGACGTCGTGGAAGTCCTCGCCGAGCTGGACTCCACCGACGTCGTCGCGGTCTGCGTCTCCGGCCTCGGCCCGTGCGTCGTACAGACCGACGTCGACCTGCGCCCGCGGCGCCCGGCGATCCTGTACGGCGTCGACACCCGGTCGACGCGCGAGATCGCCGAGATCACCGAGCAGCTCGGCGCCGGCGCGATCCTCGAGCGCTGCGGAAAAGACCTGTCCAGCCAGGCGATCGGCCCGAAACTCGCCTGGCTCAAGCGCGACGCCGGTGAGGCGTGGCGGCCCCAGGACCGGTGGTTCAGCGCACACACGTACGTCGTCGCCCAGCTGACCGGCGAATGGGTGCTCGACCACCACACGGCCAGCCAGTGCGACCCGTTCTACGACATCCACCGCCAGGACTGGGCCACCGACTGGGTCGAGCAGGTCCTGCCGGGCCTCGCCCTGCCGCGCCTGGTCTGGCCCTCCGAACAGGTCGGCACCGTACGCCGGGACGCCGCCGCACAGACTGGTCTAGCCGAAGGTACGCCGGTCGTCGCGGGCACCGTCGACGCGTGGGCGGAGGCCTTCAGCGTCGGCGTCCGCCACCCGGGCGACCTGATGCTGATGTACGGCTCGACGATGTTCTTCGTCCAAGTGTTGGCCACCCCAACGAGTGTGCGAGGGCTCTGGACAACGTCCGGCGTCGAACGCGGATCGCACACGCTGGCCGCCGGGATGGCGACCTCCGGAACCGTCACCACCTGGCTGCAGGACCTCACCGGCGGCGTCCCGTTCGAGACCCTCCTGCGGGAAGCGGCCGCCGTACCCGCGGGCAGCGAAGGGCTCGTCCTGCTCCCGTACTTCAGCGGCGAGCGCACCCCCGTCTACGACCCGCTGGCGCGCGGCGTGATCGCCGGCCTCACGCTCCGCCACGGGCGCGGTCACCTGTTGCGCGCGACGTACGAAGGAATCGCCTGCGGGGTGCGGCAGATCCTCGACGTGTTCGGTCCGGCGGAACGCATCGTGGCCGTCGGCGGCGGTACGCAGGGCGGCCTGTGGACGCAGATCGTCAGCGATGTCGCGGGCGTCCGGCAAGTCGTTCCACAGCAGACGATCGGGGCGTCGTACGGCGGCGCGCTGCTGGCCGCGATCGGCGTCGGCGCGGTACCACCGGACACGGACTGGACCAGGCCGGATCACGTCGCCGTACCCGATCCGGCAACGGCAGCGACGTACCGGACGCTCTTCGAGACGTACACCGAGCTGTATCCCGCGACCCGTGACCTGATCCACCGGATCGCTCAGTGATATCGATAAGTGAGGTCGTGCAGGTGCAGCACGGTGCCGCTGTCGATGTCGCGGTCGAGCAGCGACCAGATCGCGCGCGCCGCCGTCTCGGGCTTCTCCAGCCTGCCCAGTGCCTCGAGTTCCCGGAAGCGGACCGTTTCCGGGAAGTCCTCGGGATCGGCGCTGCGCAACAGTGCCTGCATGTCGGTGTCGAGCGTGCCGGGCGCGACCGAGAGCACCCGGCAGCCGGGACTTCGGCGGCGTTGCTCCAGACCGACGGTGCGAACCCACTGGTCCAGCGCGGCTTTGCCTGCGCAGTAGCTGGATTCGCCTTCGTGCGGGCGGTTCGCGGCACCCGACGACACCATGATCAGGTGCTGCTCGCAGTCGCGCCCGTCGAGCGCGCTGAGGAACGAGTGCCCGAGGACCTGAGCGGCAGCTGAGTTCAGCAGGACGTTCCGGGTGTACTGCGCGGTGTCGACACGATCCGCCGGGCCGAGCGGGGCCAGGGTTCCGGCGTTGTGGATGAACACCACCATCGCCGGCTCGCCGTCCCCGATCCGCTGCCGGAAGTCCTTGTCCACCACGGGCCACGAGTCCGGATCGGCGAGATCCACGGCCACGTGCTGGGTTCCCGGTGTCCCGCCGCGGCGGGAGATGTCGACCAGCTCCGCGTTCTCGAACGGGACCGTGGCCGCGAGCGCGGCACCCAGCCCGGCCGAGGCCCCGGAGATCCAGATCAGGATCCGGCGCAGCGGAATCATCGTTGCCTCAACCCCGAGCGCAGGCCAAAACCCAGCGTCATGCAGTTCCCCCCTGCCCAACGTCTTGTGAAGAGCAGCGTACGTCGGGAATCGCCGCAGCCGAAGAGTTCTCGGCATTTCTTGCCACAAAGCGATCGCGCGGTCGCGGACTGCTCGCTAACCTCTGCAGGTGAGCGACTGGAACTGGCATTGGGACGAGACGTTGTACGCCGGCAGTGCGCGGCACTACGCGGTCGGGCGGATGGCCTACCCGGCGGCGCTGGGCGACGTACTCCGGGACGAACTGCAGCTGAACGGGCACGGCAGACTGCTCGACGTCGGCTGCGGGCCGGGGCCGGTGACGTTGTTGCTGGCGCCGTACTTCGCGGAAGCGGTCGGTGTCGACGCGGACGCCGACATGCTCGACGTGGCGGCGGCGCGGGCCGCGGAGACCGGCGTACGCAACGCGAAATGGCGGCAGCTACGGGCCGAGGAGCTGCCTGCGGACCTCGGGACGTTCGACGTGGTGGCGTTCGCGCAGTCCTTCCACTGGATGGATCAAGCGCTGGTTGCGCGACTGGTCCGCGGGATGCTCGCGCCCGGCGGGGCGTGGGTACACGTCGGCGCGACGACGCATCGCGGGCTCGACGGTACGGCGGAGCTGTCGCACCCGAGGCCGCCGTGGGCCGCGATCGACGAGCTGGTGGCCCGTTACCTCGGTCCGGTACGACGGGCCGGCCGGAGCGTGCTGCCGACGGGCACGCGGGGCGGTGAGGAGGACGTGATGCGCGCGGCGGGGTACGCCGGGCCGACGAAACTGGTGGTCGGCGGGAACGAGATCGAGGACCGGACCGTCGACGACGTGGTCGCGTCGGTGTTCTCGTTGTCGAGCTCGACACCGCATCAGTTCGGCGCGGACCGGCCGGCCTTCGAGGCGGAGCTGCGCGAGCTGCTCACGAACGCCTCCGACCACGGGCTGTTCGCCGAGGAGCGGCGCGAGATCGAAGCGGTGATCTGGCGCTGAGCGCCTGCTGAGTGCCGGCCGCGATTCTGCTGAGAGGGCGGCCGCGCACACGGCGGCCGCGGCGGGTGCCGCGGCCGCTGGGTGTGCTGCGTCAGGCCGAAATCAGGACTGGTTGTCCTGGTTGTTGTCCTGGTTGTTGCCGCCGCCCTGGCCACCGAGCTGGTCCTTGGCGAAGTTCTCGCCCTGCTCGATCTGGTCCCCGAACTTGTTGCCGGTCTTCTCGTTCAGGAACTCACCGGCCTTCTCGAGGCCCTGGTTGACCTGGTCCGGATGGTCCTTGGCCAGCTCTTCGGCCTTGTCCTTCATCTCGTCGAACAAACCCATCGTCTTTCCCCGTTCCTCGATGGTTGCCTTCCACTACCTAGCCCGTCTTACCCGATCAGGCCGATTCCACACAAGGACTCGCCGTCGGTTGGCGCGGCGTTCACTCGGCAAACGGATTCCGGTCCGCCTGCAGCGCGGGGAGTACGCTCGCGGCGAACACGCCGTACAGGTGCCGCTGGAACATCGGCCCGAAGCTGACCCGGGCCACGCCGCGGCCTGCGTAGTCGGCGACCGAGTGCGCGCCCTGCCCGTAGGCGACGTTCACCGGACCGGCCAGTTCCTTCGTCAGCGTGCCGATCACGTCGAGGTCGCCGACCCCGATCGGATACACACAGTCAGCCCCGGCGGCCAGGTATTTCGTACCGCGATCGATTGCCGTCCGTAACTGTTCCGCCGCCGTACCGGCCTTGCGGATGAAGGTGTCGATCCGGGCGTTGACCACCAGTGCGTCACCGGCCGCGGCCCGGACCGCCGCCAGGAAATCGGCCTGTTCACCCGGGTCGATCATCGCTCCGGTCGCCGGGTCGGAGTCCTCCAGGTTGAGGCCGGCCGCGCCGGTGGCGACGAAACGTTCGACGAGTTCGGCCGGGGCCAGCCGGTACCCGCGTTCGAAGTCGACCGTGACCGGGACCGAGACCGCCTGCGCGATCCGGGCCGCTCCGGCGAGTACGTAGGCGACCGGCGCGTGCTCGCCGTCGTCGTACCCGAGGACCGCGGCCGTCGCGTTGCTGCTGGTCGCGACCGCGGCGAACCCGGCCTGCTCGATCAGCCGCGCCGACGCGGCGTCCCAGGCGTTCGGTACCACCAACGGCGTACCGGAAACGTGCAGGTCTCGCAAAGTAGTTGCCAACGACATCAGGATCTCCCATCGATCAACGGCAGCCCGAAGGCCGGGAACAAAGCAGGTTGATGGAACGCGAGCACCGCCGCGACCGCGTCCTTCGTGAGCGTCAGCACCTTCACCGAGTGCGCGTGGAACTGGCCGTCGGTGCCGCGGATGTACATCGCGAACGCCGGCTGCCCGTTCGCCGAGGTGGCGACCAGCCGGCGCCGGTCCGGACCCGGCCGGAGCTTCGAGTCGAGCAACCGCAGTACGTCGGCACGCCCGCTGAACCAGGTCGGGATCGGCGGCATCTCCCAGCGCGCGTCCGCGGTGAACAGCCCTTCGAGGAGCACCAGGTCCTTGCTCTCCATCGCGGCCTGGAACTGGTCCAGCAACGCCCGCCGCAGCGGTTCCTCCGGTTCGCTCAGCTCGTCCTCGCGCGGCCGCAGCCGGGCGAGCTCGGCGCGGGCCCGCTGCAGCGAACTGTTCACCGCGGCGGTCGTTGTGTCGAGCAACGATGCGACGTCGGCGGCCGGCCAGGTGAGCACCTCGCGGAGGATCAGCACGGCGCGTTGCCGCGGCGGCAGGTGCTGCATGGCGGCGACCATCGCGAGCCGCAGACTCGCCCGGTCGCCGACCACGGTGGCCGGGTCCGCCCCGAGCAGCTGGTCCGGGAACGGCTCCAGCCACGGCACCTCGAGCGCCTGGGCATGGATGTCCTCCGGATCGTTGCCCGGGGCACCCAGCGCCGACGGGACCACCCGCCGGCTGCTGTGCTGCAGGAGGTTCAGGCACACGTTGGTGGCGATCCGGTACAGCCAGGTCCGGACCGACGAACGGTGCTCGAAGTCCGCGTGCCCACGCCAGGCGCGCAGGTACGTCTCCTGGACGGCGTCCTCGGCGTCGTGCAGCGAGCCGAGCATCCGGTAGCAGTGCGCGACCAGCTCGCCCCGATGCTCCGCGAACTCCTCCTCGAGGTTCATCGGACTCCTTCCACCACCTTCGCCTTCGCCTTCGCGTCGGCCCGTGTCGCCGGGGGCCGGGTGGTCCGGCCGCGGGCCGCGATCACGAGGCCCGACAGCGCCGCGAGCAACGACAGTACGCCGGAACCCGCGAGCGCCCGGGTGAAGCCGTGACCGGTGTAGCCGCCGGCCGCGGTGAACACCGAGCCGAGCACCGCGACACCGGCCACACCGCCGAGCTGGCGGTTCATGCTGTAGATGCCGGACGCGATCCCGACCGACTCGCGCGGCAGCGAGGACATCGCCGCGCTCTGCGCCGCGGGCATCGCGAGCGAGATCCCGGACCCGGTGACCATCAACGGCACGACCAGCTCCCAGTAGTGGCTGGTCCCGCGACTGACCCAGAACATGCCGGCCGCCTGCAACGCCATGCCGATGACGACCAGCGGACGCTCGCCGACCCGGTCGACCAGCCGCCCCGCGATCGGCCCGATCACGAACAGCGTCGCCGTCCACGGCAGCAGCTGCAGACCGGCCTTGAGCGGCGCCGACCCGAGCACGACCTGCATGTACTGCGAGAGGAAGAACACCGCGCTGAACAGTGCCGCGCTGAGGAAGAAGCCGGCCGAGTTCGCCGCCGTGAACGTCCGGTTCCGGAAGAACGCGAGCGGCACCATCGCATGCTCGGTACGGCGTTCCCACACCCCGAAGCCGATCAGCATCACGGCACCGATCCCGAACGCGGACAGTACTTCGGCGCTCGTCCAGCCCGCCGACCCACCACGTACCGTGCCCCAGACCAGCCCGAGTACGGCGAGGCTGATCAGCACCGCGCCGACGAGATCCAGCCGCCGGGCCGGGCCGGTGGACTCCGGGACCTTCGCGAGCACCAGACCGATCGCGAGTACGCCGATCGGTACGTTGATCCAGAAGATCCACTGCCACGACAGTCCTTCGGTGACCGCGCCGCCGATCAGCGGACCGCCGAGTACGGCGATCCCGGTCACGCCGCTGAACACACCGATCGCACGACCCCGGCGTTCCGGCGGGAACGCCGCACCGAGCAGGCTCATCGCCAACGGCATGACGAACGCCGCACCGGCACCCTGCACCGTCCGCGCCACGATCAGGAACGGCAGTGAGGTCGCCAGCGCACAGGCGACCGACGCGGCCGTGAACAGTGCCAGGCCGGCCGCATAGGTACGCCGCCGCCCAAGGCGGTCGCCGATCGCGGCGGCCGTCATCAGAAGCATCGCAAAACTCAACGCATACGAGTTGACCGTCCACTCCAACTGCTCGGCCGAAGCACCGAGATCACCCCGGATCGTCGTCAGCGCCGCAGCCACCACCAGGGTGTCCAACGCCACCATGAACGAACCGAGAGAGGTCAACCCCAAAACCCATCGTTCGCGCACAAGCCCCTCCAGGAATCGCTGTCACCCCTGTAGACCAGCGAGTCCCCCCAAACTCATCGCTCCGATGAGCACGAGTTCTCTCAGCGTTCGGTGCGGGAGTCGACTTGGATGAGGTTTTGTTGGCCGGCGGCGACCAGGGTGTGGGTGGTGGGGGTGATGCCGTAGACCTCCAGGCGGCAGATCGTCAGGGTGCGGCCGGGTTTGATGACGGTGCCGACGGCTTCGAGGTGGTCGCCTTCGGCGGGGGCCAGGAGGTTGATCTTGAACTCGACGGTGAGGACCGACGTACCCTCGGGGAACAGGGTGAAGGCGGCGTACCCGCCGGCGCTGTCTGCGATCGAGCTGGTGGCGCCGGCGTGGAAGTAGCCGTGCTGCTGGGTGACCTCGGGGCGGCTGGGCAGCTGGATGTGTACCTCGGCCGTCGCCTCCACCATGCCAGGAGACTACTGGGGGAGCGGAATCAGCGCCGCGGCCGGCATCGTCGGGGTCCGTGAGCCGCCGTCGGGTTCCACGGTGAGGCCGAACGTGGTCATCCCGGTGGTGGAGCCGTCGATCACCCGGGTCAGGTCGCCGGCGGCGAGGCCGATCGAGTGCGCGGTCTGCCGCGGGTCGATCATCCAGAGCTGCCAGGTCCGGTCGGACGGGAGCTTCGGGAGGTCACGGAGTACGACGACCGACTTGTTCGCCCGGCCGGACGTGACGACCGTGGCCTGGCCACCGCCCCGGACGGCACCGTGCACGGTGTGTGCGTCCGGCTCGGCGAGTACGGCGGCCACCTGCCGGCTCGCCTGCTCCGCGGTCGTCCGGCCCTGGTACTGGTCGATCGCGATCCCGCCACTCAGCGCGACCAGCGCGGCCGCCGCGGCGAGGGCGAGCAGCGAACGCCGGCCGATGCGACGCCGTACGGCGGGAACCGGCGCCGGGTCCTGGACCAGCGGCGGGAGCTGGCGGACGTGCTCGATCGCGGCCATCACGTCGGCCTTGAGCGCCGGCGGTGGCGGGGTCGCGACCTGGGTGGCGAGCTTGACCGCGGCGGCGCGGAGCTCGGCGACCTCGGTCCGGCAGAACGCGCAGCCGGTGAGATGGGCCTCGAAACGGGCCCGTTCGTCGTCCGGCAGGGCGTCGAGGACGTACGGGCCGGTGAGGGTGTGCACGTCGGATTCGGTCATCACGCCTGCCCCTTCGTGGTTCCGAGGCAGTCGCGGAGCCGGATCAGGCCGTCGCGCATTCTCGCTTTGATAGTCGGAAGCTTGGCGCCGAGCTGCTGGGCGACCTCGGGATAGCTGTAGCCGTTGTAGTACGCGAGCTCGATCGACTCGCGTTGCAGCTCGGTCAGGCTGCCGAGGCAGCGGCGTACCTGCTCGGCTTCCAGCCGGGTACTCACGGTGTCCGCGACCTGGTCGAACTCGACGTCGACCGAGCGGGCGCCGACCTGTTCGGTGCGGTCGGCGGCGGCCTGCTCGGAGCGGACCCGGTCGACCGCGCGGCGGTGCGCGATGGTCAGGATCCACGAGTGCGCGGAGCCGCGGTCGGCGTCGTACCGGGTCGCCGTCCGCCAGACGTCGAGCATCACCTCCTGGGTGACCTCCTCGGACTGCGCCGGGTTCCGGAGGACCCGGCGGACCAGGCCGAACACCCAGGGGGCCACCCGGTCGTAGAGCGTGCTGAACGCGGCGGCGTCGCCGGTTGCGGTCAACGTCAGCAGGTCGCCGTCCGTGATCCCGCCGGACCGCTGCTGCGGTCCGGCCGGCCAGGGGAGCGCGGTGGGTTCGGTCACGATCAACTCACCGTAGCGTTCGCGGGCATGACGTTGCGCCTTCCTCGGAGGGTGCTTCCAGAGGTACTTCGGCGCCGGTCCCGGGCCGGATGGGTCGTTCGGGAGACCTGAAAGTGAATGTTTGTGCACCCCTGCCGGCGTAGAGTCGCCTGCCGGTCGGAACCGTCGTGGAGAGGTGGAGCAAGTGCTTCGAAAGCTGATCACCGCGGCCGTGGCGGCGACTACTGCCGGTACGTCGCTCCTGCTGATGCCGGCCGCGAACGCGGCACCTGAACCGTCCGTGCAGCTCGGGGGAGTGCACGACGGCCAGGTGACGCTCGACGGACTCACCGAGCTCGTCATCCAGCGGATCCTGATCGGCGACGACGTCGCGGCGTCGAAGTACTTCAGCGGCAAGCCGGTCGACGACCCGGTCCGGGAGCAGCAGATCCTGACTTCGGTACGGGCGTCGGCCGGTCGGCTCGGCATCGACCTGGACGCGACCGCGGCGTTCTTCCAGGCACAGATCGACGCCAGCAAGGTCGTGCAGCGCGGGCTGCTCGCGGACTGGGCCGCGCACCCGGACAAGGCGCCGACCAGCGGCCCGGACCTGAACGTGATCCGCGAGAAGCTCGACGCGCTCACCACCCAACTGCTGGCCGAACTGGTCCGCGTCGATCACCTGCGCCAGAGCGGCCTGCGCTGCGACATCGCGCTGGTGGTCGCCAACGCGACCGGTGCGGCCCGTCACCACCTGGACCCGCTGCACCGCCGCGCGCTGCGGACCGGCTCGGCGGCGACCTGCTGATCACCCCATCCGCGTCAGTGGATCCCTGTGCATACAGAACCTCCAGAATCAGCCTCGGACTCGTCGTTCTGAGCGGGTTATGCGTGCGTGTGGGTACAGCCAGGCCCTACGCGGTGGCTGCGCGGGAGGCGCGGGAGGCGCGGGCGACCAGGAGGTGCAGGGTGACGGTGATTGCCAGTACGACGGCCGAGACGCCGAGCAGCCCGTTCGGGGCGGCGCCCGCGGTCAGGGCGACGCCGCCCAGGCCGCTGCCGAGGGCGGAGCCGAGGGAGATCGCGCTGCCGTTCAGCGCCATCACGATCGCCGCCGAGTCCGGCGCCATCGAGGCGAGGCGCGCCTGCTGGGGTACCGCCCCGCCGCCATTGCCGACGCCGGCCGAGAAGAACCACACCAGGCCCCAGACCGCCGCCACCATGGCCGGCGCGAACATCAACGCGACGATGCCGAGTACGGCGTTCAGGAACAGCCCGACCAGTACGACGGTCAGCACCTTCAGCGCGGTGAACTTGTCGACCAGCCGTCCCGTCACCGCGTTGCCGGCCATGCTCGCGACGCCGTACCCGAACATGATCGCGATCATCGCCCACTTGACGTGGAAGTGCGGCTCGAGGATGAGCGTCGCGTACGTGAAACACGCGTAGCTGCTGCACAGGATGCCGGTGGTGACGAGCAGACCGGCCACCAGCCGCGGCTGCCCGAGCGGGCGCAGGCGTTCGACGAGAGTCCCGCCGGGCAGATGCAACCGCGGCAGCCGGAGCAGGATCCCGGCCAGCGCGATCGTGCCGACCACGGCGACCATGATCATCGGGAACCGCCAGCTCGACTGCCCGATCACCAGCCCGATCGGTACGCCGAGCGCGGTCGCGGTCATCCACCCGCCGAGCACGAACGACAACGCCTTGCCGTGGTGCTCGGACGGGGTCAGCGCGAGCACGTACCCGGTGACGGCCGCGTTCAGCAGGCTGCCGCCGAGCGCCGCGAGCACCCGGCCGCTCAGCGCGACCGGGTAGTTCGTCGCGACCGCGACCACCACGTTGCCGAGCACGAACACGCCGAGTGCGAGCGCGATCGTCGTACGGCGTTCCCAGCGGGAGGTCAGGGTGCCGAGCACCGGACCGGCCAGCGCGGCGGTGAAGGCGAACACCGACATCAGCTGCCCGGCCGCGGCCGGGGTCACCTTCAGGTCGCCGGCGATCTGCGGCAGCAGACCGGCCAGCACGTAGCCGTCGATGCCCATCGAGAACGTCGCGACCGCGAGCCAGATGAACGGGCGGTAGGAGAAACCCCGCCCCTCGGCCGTCGTATCGGCGGGTCGCGTGTCCGTCATCTGCCAATCTCACCCCGAGCGGCTGGCTCACGGCAAGAGGAAGTTGATCAAATCTGTCAGGAACTGCGAATTCAGGTGCAGCTCCGATCACAATTACGGAGGCTGTATTCCATAGTCGTGGATCTTGCGGTAGATGGTGGCCCGGGACATGCCGAGGGATTTCGCGGCCCGGCCCTTGTGCCCGTCGTTGGCGATCAGGCTGCGGATGATCGCGTCGCGCTCGAGCGCCTCCAGCTGGCTCAGGCTGCGGCGGCTGACCGCCTGGGTCCGGCCCGGCAGGTCCGCGGGCACGATGACGCCCGCCCGGCGCCGCCGTACGACGACCTGCTGCAGCACCTGGCACAGCTCCGCCGTGTTGCCGGGCCAGGCCGACCGCAGGAGCTGCTGCATCGTGTCCGGCCCACAGGTGAGCTCGCCGTGGCTGAGTTGGTCCAGGAAGTACGGGACCAGCTCGCGGACGTCCTCGACATGGTGTCGCAGCGGCGGTACCTCGACGGTCAGCGGGAACAGCGTGAGCAGCTCACCGAGGTGCTGTGGTTCGTCGCCGGTGAGCGTCAGTACGACCCACGGAGGCTCGGCAGGCCGGCGTTCGAGGACGTCGTACAGCGCCTCGGCGAGGGCGTCCACCTCGGCCGGATCGAGTGCCTCGACATGCTGGACGACCAGGGTTTGCACCGAGTCGTCGGACAGCTCCGCTTCGAGTTCGGCGGCGAACCCGTCGCCCGGTCGCGCGGCGTCGACGACGTGGAACAGGCCTGTCCGGTTCTGCCGGTGCGCGGCCCGTGCCAGCGCGACCTTGCCGACGCCGCGCTCGCCGGTCAGCACGACCCACTCACCGGCGCGGCAGGCGTTGTCGGCCTCGCGGCTGCTGCCGAGCCACGGCGCGCTCCGGCCGACCAGCCCGGGCAGCACCGGACGTGGCGGCGGGCGATGGCCGGACTCGGGAGACCGCAGGGCGAGCGCCGTCGACTGCGGGCTGACCTGGATGATCCCGGCTCCCGGCCGTCCGCCCACGGGCCGGCAGGTGATCCGGGCCCAGGACCCGCTCGGCAGCTCGGTCAGGATCGCCTCGGTCGCTCCGCCCACGAGCATCTCCGACGCGTACGCAAGGACCGCGCGCTGGTCGTCGGTGTCCAGCGACTGCCGCGCCTTCGCGTTCATCAGCAGCAGGTCCTCGTCGACCGCGATGACCAGGTCGCCCAGCCGGCGGGAGTGCTGCAGGTAGGTCTCGAGCAACGTCAGCTCGCGGGGGGAGCTGTCCTTGAGCAGCGCCGCGCGGATGTTCTCCGCCGTGGTTTTGGCGAGCGCCATCAGCAGTGACCCGGCGTCCTTGCGCCAGCAGGTCAGGTCGATGGCCCCGATCGTCTTGCCGTTCAGCGGATTCTTGATCGGTACGCCGGCGCACGCCAGGTCCTCCAGGTCCTCGGCGTAGTGCTCGTGCCCGAAGACGTGCATCGGACCGCCGCCTTCCAGCGCGGTACCGATGCCGTTCGTGCCGGCGAACTCCTCGGAGTAGCTGAACCCCGGCGCCAGGTAGACCCGGTCGAGGTGCCTGGCCAGCCCGGTGTCGGCGGTCAGCCGTTGCAGTACCAGGCCGGACCGGTCGGTGAGGATCACGCTGATCGGTTGCCCGTCGAGGTTCTCGTGCAGCTTCCGCAGGACCGGGCCGGCGCTCCGGGCGAGCGGGACCTCGAGGTCCGGGTCGGCGACGTACGGCAGCTCGATCTTGTCCGGCGGCAGCTTCCAGTGCTGCGACCGTACCCAGGAGGCGAGGATCGGCGGCCGGACGTCGCGGACTTCGACGGGATCGAACGTGAGGAAGTTCAACCGGGCCGTGGCGGTCCGGAGGTTGTCGTCCGCCGTAGGTGTGAGCTCGTCCACGGGGCCTCCCTGACGCTTCCTTCGAGCCTAGTGCAGTGGGCCGCAAGTGCTGTCTCAGAATGAGACAACCGCCCGGTGACGCGGGGGTTGTGATGGGCAGATGGAGGACGAGTCGTACAACCCGTGGTCCGTCGTACATCTGGTCTTCGAACACCTCGCCGACGCCGGCCTGCACCCGGTCCTGGGCGCCACCGGGCATCCCGGGGAACCGGCCGCGGAACTGCTCCGCTGCCTGGGGATCCGGCCCGATCCGCAAGGCGATCAGCGGCTGGCCGAGCAGACCGACGCCAAGCTCGCGGAGCTCCGGGACGCCTTCTTCGGGGAATCCTGACCGCTTCTCAATTTGAGACCTCCATCACACTCCGGCCCGGGCTGTACTGCAGGTGACAGCCGGTCACATGAGCGGGAGGAGTGCCATGAGTCGCCAGAGTGTGGCGAAGGCCCACCAGAAGATCCAGGAGTTGTCCTGGGAACCGGCGTACCACGAGCCGGTCTCCCAGTACGGCACCGACTACACGTTCCGGAAGGCCCAGAAGAAGGACCCGCTGAAGCAGGTACTGCGGTCGTACTTCCCGATGCAGGAGGAGAAGGACCACCGGGTGTACGGCGCCTCGGACGGCGCGATCCGCGGCAACATGTTCCGCCAGGTCCAGGAACGCTGGCTGGAATGGCAGAAGCTGTTCCTGAGCATCATCCCGCTGCCGGAGATCTCCGCCGCCCGGGCGATGCCGTTGCTGTTCCGGACCGTGCCGAACCCCGAGCTGCACAACGGGCAGGCCATCCAGATGATCGACGAGGTCAGGCACTCGACGATCCAGCAGAACCTCAAGCGCTTGTACATGAACAACTACATCGACCCGGCAGGCTTCAACTCGAGCCTGCGGAACTTCCAGAGCGACTACTGCGGCACCATCGGCCGGCAGTTCGCCGAGGGGTTCATCACCGGTGACGCGATCACCGCGGCCAGCATCTACCTGACGATCGTGGCCGAGACCGCGTTCACCAACACGCTGTTCGTCGCGATGCCGGCCGAGGCCGCCGCGAACGGCGACTACCTGCTGCCGACGGTGTTCCACTCGGTCCAGTCCGACGAGTCCCGGCACATCAGCAACGGGTACGCGACACTGCTGATGGCGCTGGCCGACGAGGACAACCACCAGTTGCTGGCCCGCGACCTGCGGTACGCCTGGTGGAACAACCACCGCGTCGTCGACGCGGCGATCGGCACGTTCATCGAGTACGGCACGAAGGACCGCCGCAAGGACCGCGAGTCGTACGCCGAGATGTGGCGCCGCTGGATCTACGACGACTACTACCGCAGCTACCTGGTGCCGCTCGAGAAGTACGGTCTGGAGATCCCGCACGACCTGATCGAGGAGTCCTGGAACCAGATCTGGAACAAGGGCTACGTGCACGAGGTCGCACAGTTCTTCGCCACCGGGTGGCTCGCCAACTACTGGCGGATCGACCCGATGACCGACAAGGACTTCGAGTGGTTCGAGTACAAGTACCCGGGCTGGTACGACAAGTACGGCGCCTGGTGGGAGAACTACAACCGGCTCTCCCGGCCGAACGGGCACAAGCCGATCGTCTTCGAGGACGTCGACTACGAGTACCCGCACCGCTGCTGGACGTGCATGGTGCCGTGCCTGGTCCGCGAGGACATGGTGATGGCCAAGGTCGACGGCCAGTGGCGGACGTACTGCCACGAGATGTGCAAGTGGACCGACGAGACCGCCTTCCGGCCGACGTACCAGGGCCGGCAGACGCCGAACATGGGCAAGCTGATCGGTCACCGCGAGTGGGAGACGCTGTACCACGGCTGGAACTGGGCCGATGTGGTGTCCGACATGGGCTTCGTCCGCGACGACGGCAAGACGATGGTCGCGCAGCCGCACCTGGATCTGAACCCGGACAAGATGTGGACGCTCGACCACCTGCGCAAGTGCCCGCCGCTGGCGAGCCCGAACGTACTGCTGAACGAGATGAGCGACGACGAACGTACGGCGTTCGCGGCCCGCTACGTGAAGGGTGGTCCCGCCGGACGGCCCGCGCCGGCCGAAGCCTGATGGCCTGATGAAGCACGTCGTGAGGTTCGAACCGGTCGGCATCGAGATCGAGGTCGACGAGGACCAGACGATCCTGCGGGCCGCGGCCGAGCAGGGCGTGATGCTCATGCACGGCTGCAAGGAGGGACAGTGCGCGTCCTGCAAGTCGTTCGTCCTCGACGGTGAGGACATCGACCTGGACCGGTACTCGACCTTCGCGCTCCCGGAGTACGAACTGGACGAGGGCTACACGCTGCTCTGCCGCGCGCACGCCTTCGAGGACCTCACGATCGAGCTGCTGAACTACGACGCGGAGATGATCCGCTCCGGGCTGCCGATCCAGGAACGCACCGCCGAGGTCGTGGCGATCACCCCGGTGACCCACGACCTGCGGCACCTGGTGCTGCGGCTCACCGAGCCGGGGGAGCTGAAGTTCTTCCCCGGGCAGTACGTCGACATCGCCGTTCCGGGCTCGGCGGAGACCCGCTCGTTCTCGATGGCGAACACGTCGAGCCGGGCGAGCGGGGAGCTCGAGTTCGTCATCAAGGTGTACCCGGGCGGCGTGTTCTCGGAGTTCCTCGACCGGCGCCTGCAGGTCGGCGACCGGCTGGAGCTGACCGGGCCGTTCGGGGTGTTCACCCTCCGGGACAACCTGGACGCCCGGTTGGTCTTCCTCGGCGGCGGCGCCGGGCTGGCACCGATCCTCGCGTTGCTCCGGTCGATGGCGGAGCGGGGGATCGACCGGCCGACCACGTTCTACTACGGCGCGCGGACGCCGCGGGACCTGTGTTTCGAGGACGAGCTGGAGGCGCTCGCGCGGAAGCTGCCACGGTTCAGGTACGTGCCGGCGCTGTCGGACCAGGATCTTGGCGGCGAGGACTGGGACGGCGAGAACGGCCTGATCACCGACGTGGTCAAGCGGCTGGAACCGGACCTGACCGGAGCCGACGCCTACGTGTGCGGACCGCCGCCGATGGTCGAGGCGGCGATCCCGCTGCTCGAGCGGATCGGCGTGGCGACCAAGCACATCTACTACGACAAGTTCACGACGACCGGCGACGCCGGTGACTCGAAGGTGCTGGAGGCAAGATGACCACCACACAGGACTCACCCAAGACTGAACGCAGTGTGCCGAAGCCGGTCTTCACCGACGCGGAGGCAGGTGCTCGGGAGTTCCCGGACTCGACCGTGCGGCACTACAACTACTACAAACCGCAGAAGCGCAAGCAGAGCCACTACGAGGACGTCACGGTGGACGTCCAGCCGGACCCGCGGCACTACCTGAGTCAGGGCTGGCTGTACGGCTTCGCCGACGGCCGCGGCGGCTACCCGCTGGACTGGACCGTGCTGAAGGCGTGGGGCTCGGACAAGCCGTCTCCGGAGCGCGGACCCGGTACCGGCGGTCTGTTCGTGAAGGAATGGCCGGCCACCGGCTGGCACGAGTTCCGGGACCCGAACGAGGAGTGGGAGCTGACGCTCTACCGCTACAACTCGAACGTCGTCCGCCAGGTCACCCAGAACGTCGAGGCCGCCAAGGCGTCCAAAGCCTTCGAGCAGTGGAACCCGAACTGGGTGCGGTTCGTCGAGCAGCACATCGGCGCCTGGATGCACGTCGACCACGGCCTCGGCCTGTACCTGTACGCGAACGCCAACCGGCGCGCGCCGACGAACATGCACAACAACGCGATCTCGGTGAACAGCATGCACCGGATCCGCGCCGCGCAGGACCTGGCGCTCTACAACCTCACGCTGTCGGAGGAGATCGAGGGCTTCGACGGCAGCGCGCACCTGGAGACCTGGAACCACGACCCGGCCTGGCAGGGCGTCCGCGCGGTCGCCGAGGAACTGACCGCGATCGACGACTGGTGCGAGGCGATCTTCGCCGCGAACGTCGTCTTCGAGCCGCTCGTCGGCGAACTGTTCCGCAGCCAGCTGGTCCAGCAGGCCGCCCCGCGCAACGGCGATTTCGTGACGCCGACGGTGGTCGGCGCGGCGGAGTACGACTTCGCGGAACGCGACCTGCGGTACACCACCGCGATGTTCGAGCTGCTGACGAACGACAAGGAGTTCGCCGGGCACAACAAGGCGATCCTGGCCGACTGGGCGAGCACCTGGACCGCGAAGGCACTGACCGCGGCCCGGACCCTGCAGCCGCTCTGGTCGCAGCCGGACGCCAAACCGCCGCGGTTCGAGGACGGTCTCGACCGCGTGAAGAACCGGTTCAGCGGCATCCTCGCCTCGCTGGGCCTCGAGGCACCGAAGGAGTTGGCACAGTGACCACGCTCAGGGCCGTCGCCGAGAGCCCGTTCAAGTCCGACAGCACCGCGTCCAACAAGTGCGGTGTCACGCTGATGAACAACCAGGTCGGCGCGATCGTGGCCGAGGTGATGACCGGGCTGGACAACGTCACGGTGACGCCTCTGCCGTCGATGATCCGGGTCGACGCGGTCGGCCGGATGGACTTCGTGTACGACGACATCTCCGAGGCGCTCGGCGAGGAGCCCGGGTTCTTCGACCAGGCGGAGTTCGAGGAGAACATGTCCACCCACTACGGGCGGATGGTGCACCTCGACGACCGGACCATCATGTTCGCCAACCCCGAGGACGCCGCCGACTACATCGGCTTCGACCTGACCGCATCCAGCTGACAAGGGGGCCTTTTCGTGTACGAGAAGAACGGTGAGAAGTACTTCGTGGTCGACAGCCACATGCACATGTGGAAAGCCGGCCCGGACAACTGGGTGAAGGGCGCGGAGCAGTACGCGAAGGGCTGGATCGAGTGCTTCCACGCGTACCAGAGTCTCGGTCCGCCGGCGACCCACTGGACGATCGAGAAGTTCATGAGCTACACCGAGGACGACCTGATGAAGGACGTGTTCGAGGACGGCTACGTGGACGTCGCGGTGTTCCAGCCGACGTACCTCAAGGAGTGGTACAGGGAGGGCTTCAACACTACCGAGCAGAACGCGAACCTCGGTGAGAAGCACCCGGGGATGTTCGTGCTGAACACCCGGTTCGACCCGCGCGACGGTGACGCCGGCCTGGAGGAGCTCGCGCACAACGTGGATCGGTACGGCTCCACAGGCGTCAAGCTCTACACGGCCGAGTGGAACGCGGGATCCCGCGGGTACAAGCTCACCGACCCGGCGGCGTACACGTACCTGGCGAAGGCGCAGGAGCTCGGGATCAAGAACATCCACGTCCACAAGGGCCCCACGATCTGGCCGCTGGACAAGGACGCGTTCGACGTCTCGGACGTCGATCACGCCGCGACGGACTTCCCCGAGCTGAACTTCATCGTCGAGCACGTCGGCCTGCCGCGGATCGAGGACTTCTGCTTCATGGCCACCCAGGAACCGAACGTGTACGCCGGTCTGTCGGTCGTCATCGGCGGCCTGATGCACGCCCGGCCGCGGTTCTTCGCGAAGGTGATGGGCGAGCTGCTGTTCTGGGTCGGCGAGGACAAGATGACGTTCGGCAGCGACTACGGGATCTGGGAACCGAAGTGGCAGGTCGAGGGGTTCGTGGACTGGGAGTTCCCGGACGATCCGGAGTTCTCCGACTACCCGCGGCTGGGGGTCGACGGCAAGAAGAAGATCCTCGGGCTGAACGCCGCCAAGCTGTACGACCTGAAGGTTCCGGACGAGCTGCAACTGAAGGAGGCGACGCCGGCCGCGCAGGACGACTCGAAGTTGGTCACGTCGTAATGCTGACCGGGGCGGTGGGGCGGGGCAGCAAGGAAATGGCGGTCATGGCTGAGCGGGACCGGGTCCTGGACGCGTTGGGCGCGGTCCGGGACCCGGAGCTGGACGAGTCGATCACGACGCTGGGTTTCGTGTCCACCTGCGTCGTGTCGGCCGCCGGTGACGTGGTCGTCCGGCTCCGGCTGCCGACGTACTTCTGTGCGCCGAACTTCGCCTTCCTGATGGTCGCCGACGCGTACGACGTGGTCGCTGCACTGCCCGCCGTACGCTCGGTCGACGTCGCGCTGGAGGATCATTTCGCGGCCGCGCAGATCAATGCCGGGGTAGCGGCGCGGGCCGGTTTCGTCGCGTCCTTCGACGGTGAGGCGACGGCCGAGCTGGACGAGTTACGCCGTACCTTCGTCGCCAAGGCGGTGCTGGCCGGGACCGATCAGGTCTGCCGGCCATTGGTTGCGTCAGGCATCGATCCGGCCGGCGTCGCCCGGCTGACGATCGCCGACCTGCCGACGTCACCCGCGCTCGACCGGCTGCTCCGGCGCCGTGCCGAGCTCGGGCTGCCGGCGGGTCCGGACGCGCCGCTGCTCGTCGACGTCGGCACGGGGGCGGCGGTCGCCGCCGCCGGGGCGGCGCGGCACCTCGGGCTGGCCCGGCTGACCCGGACCGGGATCGAGGCCAACACCGGGATCTGCAGGGGAATGCTGAGGCACCGGTACGTCGGGACCGGTGCGGGCGAGGAGGAGCTGGGATGAAGGCCGTTCGACTGCACGGGTACCACCGGCAACCAGTCGTCGACGACGTACCGGAGCCGGTCGTCAAGGGACCGCTGGACGTCGTCGTCAAGATCGGCGGCGCCGGCGTGTGCCGTACCGACCTGCACATCATCGAAGGGCAGTGGGACGCCGCAATGCACCCGGCGCTGCCCTACACGATCGGGCACGAGAACGCCGGCTGGGTGCACGAGGTCGGCTCCGCGGTCACCAACGTGCAGGTCGGCGACACGGTCATCCTGCACCCGACGCCCACCTGCGGGCTCTGTCGTGCGTGTCGGGCGGGGGACGACATGCATTGCGTGAACAGCACTTTCCCGGGGCTCGACAGCGACGGCGGGATGGCGGAGTACCTTCTCACGTCCGCGCGCGCGTGCGTGAAGCTCGATCCGGCGACCCAGCCGCAGGACGTCGCCGCGCTCGCGGACGCAGGTATCACGGCGTACCACGCGGTGCGGAAGGCGTTGCCGTTGCTGCCGCCCGGTACGACGGCGGTGGTGATCGGCGCGGGCGGTCTGGGCCACATCGGCGTACAGTGCCTGGCCGCGCTGACCGCGGCGCGGATCATCGTCGTGGACCGCAACCCGGACGCGTTGAAGCTGGCCGAACAGCTCGGCGCCGATCAGACAGTTGTTGCTGACGGCAAGCAGGTGGAGAGGGTCCTGGAACTGACCGGCGGGGCGGGCGCACAGGTGGTCCTGGACTTCGTCGCCGAGCAGGGCGCGGAGCAGGACGGCTTCGCGATGACCGGCCGGGGCGGGTCGTACTTCGTGATCGGGTACGGCGGCCAGGTGCAGATCCCGACCCTCGACATCATCTCGACCGAGCGGAACATCGTCGGCAACATCGTTGGCACGTTCAACGAACTGGCCGAGCTGATGGCACTCGCCGAGGCCGGCAAGGTCACGCTGCACACCCGCACCTACCCCCTCGAAGCGGCCGCCGAAGCAATCGCCGACCTCGACGCCGGCCGCATCCGCGGCCGCGCGATCCTCGTTCCGTAAAAGACCATTTCCGTCCCCTCCTCCGCTCTTTTCTCTTCTTCTTTTGTCTTTCTGTCCACCTAGCACATGACCGGAGGGGTTTTCATGGCGAAGGAACTGCGGTTCGGAGAAACTGCTCGCGAACTGCTGCTGGCCGGGGTCGACCAGTTGGCGGACGCGGTCAAGTCGACGCTGGGCCCGAAGGGGCGCAACGTGATCCTGGAGAAGATCACCGGCTCGCCGGTGGTCACCAACGACGGCGTCACGATCGCCCGCGAGGTCTACCTCAAGAACCAGTTCGAGAACATGGGCGCGCAGCTGGTCAAGGAAGCCGCGATCAAGACCAACGACATCGTCGGCGACGGCACCACGACCGCGACCGTGATCGCGCAGGCGATCATCCGGGAGGGAATGGCGGCGATCGACTCCGGCGGCAACCCGGTGCTGGTGAAACGTGGCATCGACCTGGCCGTGGCTCGGTTGGTGGACCGCCTGCGCGAGGTCGCACACCCGGTCCAGACCGAGCACGACTATGCCCGGGTCGCCGCCATCTCGGCGAACGACGACGACATGGTCGGCGCGGTGATCGCGAGGGCCCTGCACCGGGTCGGGGACGGCGGCATCGTCACCGTCGAGGAGTCCGCGGCCCACGGGATGAGCGTCGACTTCGTCGAGGGATTCGAGTTCGACAACGGCTACCTGTCGCCGTACATGGTCACCGATCCGGGCACCCTGCAGGCCGTCCTCGACGACCCGTACATCCTGTTGTGCAGCGAGAAGATCACCAAGGTACAGGAGGTGATGCCGCTGCTGGACAAGATCATGCGCGACCCGCGGCCGCTGGTGATCATTGCCGAGAGCCTCGAAGGTACGGCGCTCAGCATGCTGGTGCACAACCACGTCAACGGGCTGTTCCAGTGCGTCGCGGTGCGGGCGCCAGGGTTCGGCGACCGGCGGTTGCACAAGCTGGAGGACATCGCGGCGATCACGGGTGGCGCGGTGTACAGCCGGCACTCGGGCTTCAGCCTCGAAACCATGACGATCGACCAGCTCGGCCGGGCGGACCAGGTGCGGGTCAACGCGGACCGTACGGCGATCGTCGCCGGCTCAGGGCATGAGCAGGACGTGGCGTTCCGGGTCGCTCAGCTCCGCGCCGAGCTGGAGCGGGCGACGTTCGGCGTCGACGAGGACGTACTGACCGAGCGGATCGGCGCGCTGTCCGGCAAGGTCGCGATCATCCGGGTCGGCGCGCCGACACCTGTCGAACTGAAGGAGCTGCAGCATCGCGTCGAGGACGCACTCTCGGCGACCCGCGCCGCGATGGCCGAGGGAATCGTCGCCGGCGGCGGGATGGCGCTGCTGCACGCAGCACCGGTGCTCGACGACCTCGACGTACGGGGCGACTACCGGATGGGGGTCGAGATCGTCCGCCGCGCGCTGCGGGAACCGGCGTACCTGATCGCGGCGAACGCCGGCTACTCCGGCGCCGAGGTCCTCGAACGTACCACCGCGATGGACGTCGACGACGGCTTCGACGCCCTCGAAGGCCGCTACGGCAACATGCTTGCCATGGGCATCATCGACCCCCTCCGGGTAGCCCGCTCCGCCCTCCAGAACGGCGCATCGGTAGCGGGCCTGCTCCTCACCACCAACACCCTCATCGCCGAAGAACAAACCCCCTGGGGCGGCAGCGCCGCCCTGATGACCGAATACGGCGCCCTCGACGAAGGCCTCCACCAACCGTCCCCCGACTCCAGCACCCCCCAATCCCTCGGCCTCGGCCCCTCCGTCGGCTGAGACGGCCTCAGT
Organism: Kribbella aluminosa; assembly: GCF_017876295.1. Lineage (NCBI taxonomy): Bacteria > Bacillati > Actinomycetota > Actinomycetes > Propionibacteriales > Kribbellaceae > Kribbella > Kribbella aluminosa. The sequence continues at coordinate 2,587,574 of NZ_JAGINT010000002.1, forward strand.
GGTCGGCGTCCACGGCGGGTTGGGCTACGCCGCGGGTGCCGGCCATGGCGCCTCCGGCGACGCCGTCGACGAGGTAGCGCTGGAGGTGTTACTGCGCGTGCGAGATGTGCAGGTCGACAGTACGTATACGTGTAGTACCCGCGCTCGCACGCCTGGCGACCGGCTGGATCCCCGGACCGTGGACGTATACGTACTGTCGACCTGCACAACATCCGAACGGCAGTCGTCCGAGCCGCCGCCGAACGGCGCGCAGATCGCGGTTGGCCGGAACTCCCCAGTCACCGACCCGTCCGACGCTCAGACGACCGACGGCCGGATATCCGTCGGGCGGGGGCGGTGGGGGTGACACTTAGCGGCCTTCGGTGCTGATCAGTACGACGGAGCTCGCCGGCAGCGCGGCGGCCCGGGCGCCGGCGAGGGCTGCTGCGCCGCACGGGCCGGCCGGGATGTTGTGAGCGTGGAGGACCTTCATCGCGGCGTGGGCCTGGTCGTCGGTGACCGTGACGGCGGCGTCGAGGTGGTCGCGGATGGTGGGCCAGGCGATGGACGAGACGGTGCCGCAGTTGAGGCCGGCCATGATCGTCGGCGCGGAAGTGTCAACGGACACAGGCCTTCCGGCCTTGAGGGATGCCCCGACGCAGGCTGCGGTGGTCGGCTCGACGGCGAGGACCTTGGCCCGGCCGCGGTAGTGCTCGAGCGCGGACTGGAGGAGGGAGCCGACGCCGGTCGGGACCACCACCAGCTCAGGAATGCCTGGATGTTGTTCGTCGATCTCGCTGAAGAGGGTGTCGTAGCCGGCGACGATCCAGCGCGGGACGGCCTCGTACCCGGGCCAAGCTGTGTCCTGGATCAGTACGTCGTCGCCGTCGACGGTGCCGGCCGCCAGCTGTACGGCGTCGTCGTACGGACGACCGGTGTCGATGACGGTCGCGCCCTCGTCGCGGATCGCCTGCACCGTCGGCTCCGGCAGGCCAGCGGGTACGTAGATCCGCGCGGCGACCCCGAGCGTCCGGGCGAGGTACGCGAGCGCACGCCCGTGGTTGCCGTCGGTCGCGGTCACCAGCGTGACGTCCTTGATGTCGGCAGCCAGTTCGGCGAACGTCCGCGCCGGGCCGAGCGCCTGGTTCACCGCCCACGACGCGCCGAGCACCTTGAACGCGGGCAGCCCGAACCGGTTCGACTCGTCCTTGACCCAGACGCTGCCGACTCCCAGCAGCTCCGGCACCTCGATCAGCGGCGTCGGCGCGTACCCGGGCATGCTCCGATGGAAGTCGACGGTGTTCGGCATCCTCCGAGTTTGCACCGTCAACACCCGCGACGCCGCTCCCGGGAGCCGAAACCGTGCTCCGGGATCCGAACCGTGCTCCGGGATCCGCAGATTGCGTTGGCGTCCCGGCTGCGGACGTGTGTCACTTCGTCGCAGGGTGTGCCAGAATTCATCGCAGAGCGTCTGACCCCGGACCCGTGTCGTAGCTCGCGATCGTCGGCGAGACAGGGGAGGGCTGCGATGACAGTTGGGGATCTGACGCGGGACTACCGGTCGAGGCTGGCCGAGCTGCTCGGCGAGCCGTTGATGGTGGACGACCCGCTGATCACGACCGCACAGGCAGCGGTCCTGCTGGGCGTTGAGCCGCAGCGCGTCGCCGGGCTGGTCCGCGCCGGGCATCTGCCGGCCCGGTCGCGGTCGCATCGCCGGTTGTACTTGTCCGACGTGGTCCAGTCAGGTCTCGACCAGTGGATGTCGGTCGCCGAGGCGGGCGCGGTCCTCGGCCTCGGGCAGACCGGCGTACGGCGGTTGATCTCCGCCGGCCTGCTGGCAGCGCACGGCAAGGAGCTGCCGCTGCGCCGCGCCGAAGTGGAAGTGCTGGCCACGCTGCGCGACGGATGGCTGACGTTGTCGACCGCCGCGAGCGCGCTCGGCGTGGACGTCGACGAGGTCCAGCGGCTCCTCCGGAACCGGCATCTCACCCACACCTGCGACGTGGCCCGCCCGGTGTACCGGCACGAGCTGGCCTTTGTTCTCGCCGCCCGCCGGTGACCAGGTCCTGTCTGCGCGGTCGGCGTGTGATGATCGGTCGGTGGAATCACACAGCCGGCAGGTGACCCTCGACGAGGTCGCGGCGCGCGCCGGGGTGTCCCGGTCCGCGGCGTCGCGGGTGCTCAACGACGCGCCGCATGTCAGCAAGGCGAAGCGCGAGGCCGTCCGGCGGGCGATCGCCGAGCTCGGATACGTGCCCAACGCAACGGCCCGGGCGCTGGCGTCCCGGCAGTCGGGCTCCGTCGTACTCGCGGTGTCGGCCGAGGACCCGGCGGTGTTCGCGGACCAGTTCGTCGCGGAGGTGGTGGTCGGCATCCTGTCGGTGCTGGAGGAGACGGACCTCGAGCTGACGCTGGTGACCGCGACGTCGAGCCGAGGGCAGCAGCGGCTGGAGAAGCTGCTGCGGAGCCGTACGACGGCCGGCGTGATGCTGATGTCGATGCACGGCGACGAGCCGATCGCGCGGCTGGCGGAGGACGCGGAGCTCCCGGTCGTGTTCGGCGGGCAGCCGCTGACCTTCGAGCCGCGGTACTACGTGGACGCCGACAACCGCGGTGGCGCCCGGCTCGCGACCGAGCACCTGATCGGGATCGGGAGGACGCGGATCGCCACGATCACCGGCCGGATGGACGAGGCCGCGGGAACCGCGCGGTACAAGGGATTCCAGGAAACCCTCGCGGTCGCCGGCCTCGATCCGAGGCGGGTCGTGCACGGAGACTTCTCCGAGGACGGCGGGCAGCGGGCGATGACGGAACTGCTGGCGAGGCATCCGGAGACCGACGCGGTGTTCGTCGCCTCCGACCAGATGGCGATCGGAGCGCTCGGTGCACTGACCGCGGCCGGGCGATCGGTGCCGTCGGACGTCGCGGTCGTCGGGTTCAACGACATCCCGATGGCCCGGCACACCACCCCGCCGCTGACCACGATCAGCCAGCCGATCCGGTCACTGGGCCGGGAGATGGCCCGCATGCTCCACGCCGTACTCAACGGCGAGCACCCGTCCCCACTGATCCTCCCAACCCGCCTGGTGTTCCGCGACTCCGCCGCAGGACCTAGTTGCCGTTGATCAGGTGTGTTGCCAGGTCGGGGCTGAAGGTGCCGGCCGGGATGCCGGCGCCGATCCCGCAGTCGCCGTCCGAGTCGCCGGGGACCTTGATCCAGAGCCGCATCTCGGGGCCGCCGCCGTTCTGCGAGGTGACGCCGAGCTTGCGGCCCGGCGGGTTGCACCAGTCGTTGCCGGTCCCGTTGCCGTTCCGGCTGGTGTCGACGACGTAAGGCTTCTGCGCCGGGAGGTGACTGTTCACCGCCTTGCCGTACGTCACGGACTGCGCGGTGGTGTAGTAGTTCGAGACGTTCAGCGCGAAGCCGTGCGCGTTCGCCAGGCCCGCACCGGTGAGGCGCTGCGCCATCACATCGGCCGCGACCCAGCCGGCGTTCCCGCCGTCGAGGTACGCCCACGCGTTCGGAGCGTTGCTCTTGAACTGCTGCAGGGCGTAGCTCAGCATGCCGTTCCGCTCGGCGATCTGGTCCGCGTTCATGCAGTTGAAGTCGCCGAGCGCGTCGGGCTCGACCACCACGATCGCCGGACGGTTGCCGACGGCAACGGCGAAGTCATGGATCCAGGTCCGGTACGCCGCCGGTGACCCGGCCCCGCCGCCGGAGTGACCGCCGCAGGCGTCCCGGCCCGGGATGTTGTACGCGACCAGCACCGGCAGTTTGTCCGCGCGATCGGCGGTCCCGACGAAGTTGCCGACCGCCGTACCGATCGGGCTGCTCCAGTTGCCGAACCAGCGGGCCATCGGCTTGGACGCGATCGAGTTCTGGATGGCGGTCTTCCGGCCGTCGTTCGGGTTGTTGCGGACCCAGGTGGCCGGGTTCGAATCCGGGTCGACGTAGAAGCCGCTGGTCGACCGGGTCGGGTTGCCGGTCGTGGCGGCGCCCGCGGCCTGGTGGGCGGGGATCACGGCGGCGAGCGCGAGCCCGGTCGCGACCAGGCTCTTGACGATCCGTCTCATCTGCTTGCTCCAGTTTCGAGTCGGGGGCGGACACTCCGGGAGCGCTTCCAGTTCCTGACCGATCGTGACCGATCGCTCACGCTTCCGTCAACCGCCCGTCCCCAACTCTCAGTCGGTGGGAGCGCTTCCAGTCAGCTCACCGGGCGTGCGCGGCCGAGCGTCGACGGGGTGAGTACCGGGTGCGCCCGCAGGTACGCGATGAACCCCTCGTGGTCGCGGTCGTTGCGGACCGGGTCGGTGAAGCCGGTGAACACCGTCGTACCGTCGCCGCCGATCAGCGTGTACGCGAGCGCGGCGACCCGGTACTTCCGGTTCAGGTCGAGCGGCTTGCCGTCGATCAGGATCGCTGCCGGGTCGACCCGTTGGCCGATCGGCTTGCTGGTGTCGTAGCTGTAGCTGACGTTCTGCGACACCGCGAACGGCGCGAACTTCACGGTCCCGTTCGCCTGGGGCACCCACTGTGCCTCGAACGCGGCGTGCAGTTGGGTCCCCGGCAACGTCACGGTCAGGATCGGGTTGCCGTACCCGAACGCGTTCCACGCCTCGCCGAACAGCACGGTCCCGTCCGCGTCCGCCGCATTGGTGCCCTTGGCAAACAACAGGTCACCGGTCAGCGCGTTCGACCCGGACACTGGCTTGGTCGAGATCAGCGCCAGGTCGGCGCGGCCGTCGCGGTGCTGGTTCGCGTCCCAGTGCGCGAAGTCCGCGGCCAGGTTGCCCATCGTGCTCTCGCCCGACGCGTTCGCGATCCGGGTGAAGTCGCCGGTGACCTTCGCGAGCGGAGCGGCGTACCGCTTGGCGCCCTTGGCGGTCCAGTAGTCGGCGATGTACTGGAGTTCCTCGTCGACCGGTACGTCGCGGGTGTTCGCGTGGTTCGTCGACGTGGTCAGCTCGCGGATCACCGCGCCGGTGCGCGGGTCCAGCTTGAGGTTGATCTCGTTGATCAGCGAGCCGTGGTTGCCGGCCTCGACCACCGGGCGCGGTACGCCGTTCGGGTCCGGGACCATCATGTTGAATCGGCAGTGCCAGTGCCCGGTGACGATCGCGGCGATGTCCGGGGACGCCTGCGCGGCCAGCTGGAACACCGGGCCGGACGGGTTCGTGCCCGCGTTGTAGTCGTTCCCGGCGACACCGCCGTCGTGGATGTTGATCACGATCGCGTTGACCCCGCGGGCCTTCAGCTGGGCGGCGAGCTTGTTCGCCTGCTCGACGTCGGACAAGGACTTCAGCCCCGGCTGGTACGACGTGGACCCGACCTCGGTGCCCATCACGGTCAGGTGGATGAACGCGATCGGCAGCTTGCGCCCGCGGCCGGCGTCGACCCATTCGATGTTGTACGGCGGGACGATCGTGCGGCCGGTGCCGGCGTACACCATGTTCGCGGTGTAGAAGCGGAAGTTCGCGCCGCGGAACTTGTGGCCGGTGGAGTCGACGAAGTTGTCGTCGCGGCCGTTCACCGGGTACGGCGCACCGTGCTCCATGTGGTCGACCAGGAAACTCACCGAATGGTCGAGCTCGTGGTTCCCGACCGTACTGAACTGCAGGCCGAGCGCGTTCAGCGCCTCGACGGTCGGCTCGTTGGCGTGCGCATCGATCTCGAACGGCCAGCCGGAGAAGTTGTCCCCGGAGGAGAAGAAGATCGAGTTCTTCCGGCCCTGGCGAAGCTGCTTGAGGTGCGTGGCCAGGTACCCGACACCGCCGACGGTCACCTGGACGCCGCCGGCGCCGGTGATCACGCTGCCCTGGCTCGGCGTCGTCGGCTGCAGGTAGCCGTGCAGGTCGGTGATGTTCAGCAGTTGCACGTCGACGTACTCGGAAGCGCTGTCGAGTGCGTGCGGGGTGGCGTAGGCGACGTCGCCGACGGCAGTGGCGGTGGCGAGGGCTCCGGTGGCGGTGAGGAACGTCCGGCGGCGGATCCGACTGTTCACAGCGAACCTACTTCCTGGCAGGGGGTTGCGCGTTCTTGCGCATTATTGCCTCTTTCCGACATTATTAAGCCGCGAGATCGGATAGCCGTCAACGGCCTGCTGAACAAAGGCCAATCGGCTGCTGAACTCAGATGCTGCGTGCGACCAGCGGCCGAAGAGGGCCGCGGGTGGGGGTGAGGAGGCGGTCGTTGAGCGCGTCCAGGGCGAGGCTGGCGGCGCCGAGTGCGACGCAGAGCGCGCCGAGCGCGGAGGCGCGTACCTCGGGGACGCGCGGGCAGAGACGCTCGAGTTCGGTGGAGAGTGGTTCGAGCAGTACGTCGGCCGCCTGGGAGAACGCGCCGCCGAGGACGAGCACGCGTGGGTCGACGATCGCGATCGCGGTGGCGGCCGCTACTGCCATCGCCTGCGCGTACTTCCGCACCGCGGCCCGCGCGGCACGATCCCCGTCCCGCGCGGCGGCGAACGCCCGCTCGGCCTTGTCCACCGTCGGGACGCCGGCCGGCACAACAGCATGCAGATACTCGAGCGCCGCCTCCCAGGCGACCCCGGTCAAGGCCGACATGTCAGCCGCCGCCCCGAACGCTCCCCGCCGCAACTTCCCATCCATCACCAACGCAAGCCCAGTTCGCCGCCCCGCATGCAAAAACACCATGTCCGCAGGGGCGGAGGCGGTGGGGGGCCGGGGTCTGCGTTGTTCGGCGAGGGCGGCCAACTGGCTGTCGTTGTCGGCTACGGCCAGGTGGGTTTTGAAGTGGGCCGGGAGGTTGGTGCCTGCCCAGTCGGGGATGGCGTTGGCCTGGACGACGGTGCCGGTGGTGTCGACGATTCCTGTGGTGCCGGCGCCGACCGCCCACACCCGGGTCGGTGGTACGCCGGCCTCCTGGGCGCAGGCGGCGACCACCTCGTCGGCGACCGCGAGCCGTTCGGCGCGCGGCAAGTCGGGCGTCACGGTCTGCCGGGTACTCCCGAGCATCCGCCCGTCGAGGTCCGTGAGTACCCCGCGCACGGAGTACGCCCCGATGTCGAGCCCCACGACGTACCCGGCCTCCGCACGAAAACGGTAGCTCCGCGCCGGCCGCCCGCGCCCGCGGATCGCCGGGCTCTCCTCCACCAGCCAGCGCCGCTCGACCAGACTCGCCAGCACCTCTTCGACCGCAGTACGCCCGAGCCCACTCTCGTCGACGATCTGCGCTACCCGCAGCGTCCCACCCGACCGCACAGCGGCGAGCACCGCACGCTCGTTGAGCCGCCGCAACCGCGATGGATCCCCGCCGTCCGCCACCATGATCGCCCCAGCATAGGACCGCCGCGTACCGAAGGACGGGCAGTACTGGCGATCCCAGCGGTCGCCCCAGCGTGGCGACCGCCTGAAGCAGGCACACGCGCAGCACCACTGCCCGTTCTGCGGTACGCGCCTACTAGTGCGCAGCGCGGGCGCACCGTTGAGGTCCTCGATCGCGTACCGCGAACCGGCCGGGCGGCGAGGGGACCGCCATCAGCGCTTCGACATCGCCGTTCTCGCAGGCGGCGAGGAAGCGTTCGGTGACCTGCTGCTGGATGGCGCGATCGGTGTCGTACCGCCGCCGGCGAGCGACGACGGCCTTTCGGGTGGTGAGCGTGGACTCCGGGCGCCACGGGCCGACGTACGACTCCCGCCGTACCGTCGCATCGCGCAGCCGGTCGATCGCGAGCTTGGTGGTGGCGCTGCCGGGCAGCCGGTACGCGACGGCGTACGACAGACCGCGAAACGATCGCTCATCAGAGGTGGTTGCGCCCGCGTCCTCAGGCGGGCAAACCTGGGACATTGCACTTCAACAAACCGTTGACGGCGTACGACCCGTGTGCCACTCTGTCGCTGTTCGGAATCTTCTTTCCGTAGAGCGGAAAGCGTTGGAGGCAGTCATGGCATCCACCACCCCTGCACCCGCCCGCCCCGAAGACGAACGGCTGCCGTTCGCGCAACTCGTCGTCTACGGCACCCAGCACATCCTGACGATGTACGGCGGGCTGATCGCACCGCCGCTGATCGTCGGCAGTGCGGCCGGGCTGTCCGCGCAGGACATCGGGTTGCTGGTCACGGCCGGCATCTTCATCAGCGGTCTCGCGACGCTGCTGCAGTCGTTGGGACTGGGACCGTTCGGGGCCCGATTGCCCATCGTGCAAGGGATCTCGTTCGCCAGCGTGTCGACGATGGTGTCGATCGCCTCGCACGGCGGCGTCCGGCCGGTGTTCGGCGCGATCCTGGTGGCGGGCCTGGTCGGCGTGATCGCGTCGTCGTTCTTCGCCCACCTGGTGAAACTGTTCCCGCCGGTCGTCACCGGTTCGATCATCACGGTGATCGGGGTGTCGCTGCTGCCGGTCGCGTTCGACTGGGCGCTCGGCGGGGTCGCCGCGTTGGGGTACGGGAACCCGAGCAACATCGCGCTCGCGGGCCTGACGCTGCTGGTGATCCTGGTGATCAGCCGGGTCTTCCAGGGGTTCGTGTCCCGGCTGTCGATCCTGATCGGGATGATCGTCGGCACACTGGTCGCCGTACCGTGGGGCAAGGCCGACTTCTCCGCCGTACCGCACGGGAAGGCCGTCTCGTTCCCGCCGATCTTCGGGCTCGGTACGCCGGTGTTCGACGCCGGCGCGATCGTCGCGATGACGGTCGTGATCTTCGTGATCATGACCGAGACGATGGCCGACATCATCGCGATCGGGCAGATCGTCGAGACGCCTGTCGATCACAAGCGGGTGGCGAACGGGCTGCGCGCGGACATGCTGTCGAGCACCGTCGCGCCGGTCTTCGGCGCGTTCCCGGCGAGCGCGTTCGCGCAGAACGTCGGGCTGGTGGCGATCACCGGGATCAAGTCCCGGTTCACGGTCGCGGTCGGCGGCGGCGTACTCGTACTGCTCGGGCTGGTACCGATCTTCGGCCGTATGGTCGCGGCGATTCCCGCTCCGGTGCTCGGCGGCGCCGGCATCGTGCTGTTCGGCTCGGTCGCGGCGAGCGGCATCCGGACGCTGTCCCGGGTCGAGTACGCCGACAACCTGAACCTGGTGGTGGTCGCCGTGGCGATCGCGATGGGCCTGGTGCCGATCGCCCGCCCGCACTTCTGGGACAAGTTCCCGTCCGGCGTCGGCGTCGTGCTGGACTCGGGCATCAGCGCCGCGGCCGTCACCGCCGTACTGCTCAACCTCTTCTTCAACCGCTGGCGCGCCCTCGTGAAGGACAAGCCGTCCGTCTTCGCCGCAGCCCCCGACGAACGCGGCAACACCCTCCCGACGGACTCCTGAACCAACGGATCGTGGTCACGCCGTCACGTTATGAAGTACGGTGCTGACTGGTCCGGTCTGTTTGGAGGGGCGGTGGTCGTGAGCGAACTGCGCGGGAGGGCCGGCGACCGCGAACCCAGCCGGCCCGAGCAGATCCCGGACCCACGGCCCGACCGGCCTGATCCTGAACCGGAAGAGCCGCTTCCGGACTGGGCGGACCGCTACCCACTCGAAGTACGCCGCCAACTCGCCACCGACGACACCATCGCCAGGCTGCACCACATCTCACCCCGCGCCCCGACCGAACCATCAGCGATCGAGAACGCCGACCAGGACCCGCTGCCGCGCGTCGAGCACGACGCCGCCGAGCCCGTGCGCGAACCTTCGATCGACCACCTGCTACACCTACCGGCAAAGCTCCGTGACCAGATGGCGAACGACCCGGTCTTCACCCGCGCCGGCTGGGCCCGGGATGACCCAGATTCCCCCCAGAACCAACCGCGCCCGAGTGCCACAGACGACTCCAATCGGGCCCCGGCGAGGCCGTCCCCCACGCTCGAACAACCGGCGACACCGCAACCGACCGAGCAGAAGCCACCGCACAACAACCCTCCACAACCACCGCGACTCGACGCGATCACCGACCATCCAACAACCCCGACCGACCGGCCCGCCCCCGCCGTACAAGACCATCGCCCACCCCCCAACGCCACCGAACCCCACCCGCAATCCGTGGACCCGCCCGCCGACAGGGAACCACATCCGCCGTCCGTGGACCCGCGCGGCGGCAGCGGACCACGTCCGCCGTTCGTGGACCCAACCGACGACGCGCGCACGACGTCCGCCGAAGCGAGCCGCCGACCGGCCGCCGATCAACCGCTCACGGCACCCCTGAACGCCGGCGGCGACGGGTCAGATCAAGCAGACGACCTGACCGCCTCCGAGTTCGAAGCGGACCCGCACGTCGAAGGCACGGACACGCCCGAGCACGAGTTCATCGAAACGCCCGACGATCCGCGCGACATGGACACCTACCGCCGAATCCGCGAGGCTGACGACCTCGACGCGGTCGCGACCAACAGTGGATACCCACGCGAGGTCGTCGAGGTGGCGAAGGACAACCTCTTCATCCGCCAGCACGACGTGGTGGTGAAGCCCGGGGAGGTCAAGCACGGCAACTTCACGCCGCTGCAGGGGATCGGACCGTTGTGGGAGCGCGTCGCTTCGGGAGCCGAGCTGACGGATCGGCAGCGAACCGAGTTCTGGTCGCTGGTGGCACACGAGTACGTCGAGGCGAAACTGATGGCGGCCGGAGTGCCGTACCTGATGGCCGAACCGGACGCCTGGGACGAGGACGGCAGACCGAAGGTTGAACGGGAGTACCCGACCGCGCACACCGTGGCGCCGCTGAGCCTGCAGTCAGCCAGGAAGGATCTCTTGCGACTATGGGACACGAGGCTGGACATCCCGAGAGGTGATCTGCGGGTGGCGGAGGATTTGTCGAACCTGGACGAAGTGGTACGGGTCGCTAGGAAAGGTTTGGGATTGTGACTGATACGGCGGCCTCTGAGCGACTGTTGGCGCGGCTGGTGGCGGCGAAGTGGGACGACGAAGAGGCGGAGGAACTGAACTACCTCTCGCGCGGGCGGTTGGCGAACGAGTTCTTCCGGCGTAAGGCAGCCTGGGCGAACGCGCTGGGTGTGACGGACCGTTGGCCGTTCTCCGACATCGCTGTGGCCTTCGATCCGGCGGTGGCAACCGACTCGGTGTGGCTGGAGCGACTGGAGTCCGCGATCGGGCGTGAGTTGCAGCCGTTGGTTCGCAAGGTCGTGACCGACATCTTCCGCTGGGTGTCCCTGGGCGACCGACCCAAGGAGCGGTTCCCCGAGTTGGATGATCCATACGAGCCGATGGTGCAGGTCTTCGAGCGTGGTGGTGAGTTCTGGGAAGGCCAGGGCGGGATCGAACTCCCCATCGGGCCGCTGCTCTACTTGGACATTGCCGACCGGTTGGCGCAGCCGCCGTTCGCGATCGATGCCGCGACCCTGGCCGAATTGGATGAGAGGGATCGGACCCGGTTGGAAGCGGCACGGGCCCGGTTGGCAGCGCAACGCTCACAGCGACTCGGGAGTCCGGACAAGACCGCGGGATAGCTTCGCTCGAGGCCAGGGTGGGGACGATGGGTCGAACCTGGACGGGACGGCGCGGACGTCAGCCGAACATTGAAGACAATCACCGTTCTATATCTCTACGTTTCTGTTCTTTCCCTTGATCTTCTCTTCTTTCAGTAGGTTAGAAACCCTCAGTCGAGCGCCGAAGCAGGACGTCACTCCGTATTCTTCTTTTCTGTTCTTCTTGGTGGGTTCACTACAGGTCGGTGTGGCCGAGCCATGGGTGGGTGGTGAAGGTGGCGGTTGGGGAGTCTGGGGTTTCTAGTTCGAGGATGGCGAGGTTGTTGGTGCCGGCAACGAGTAGGGGGGCCGGGACGTACAGGGTGTGCTGGGGGCCGCGGCGCCAGTAGCGGCCTAGGCAGAAGCCGTTGATCCAGGCGAAACCCTTGCCCCAGGCATCGGTTCGGAGGAACAGGTCGGACTGGGCGTCCGCCTCGAACGTTGCTCGCCAGGCGGTCGGGCCGGTGCCGATGGTGGTCGGCGTTGGGCCGGCCGAATGCCACAGGCGGGGGAGGTGGTCGAGGTCGATCGGGCAGACGGACCAGTCGGACAGCTCGGTGGTGCCGAGGAGGAGCGGGGCGATCAGGCCCTTCGGCTCGCCGATTCGTGCGCCGTAGTTGACACGTCCCATGTCCTCGACGACGAGTTCGAGCCGGCCGCGGGTGTGCGGGAGCATGATTGTGCGCTCGTGTCGTTCGCGTTCCAGTACGCCGACCGGTGCGCCGTCCAGGAACACCTGCACCCGGTCGCGGACCTCGCCGAAGGTCAGTGCTGCCGGCCCGCCGTGGCGCAGTTCGGTGCGGAAGATCGCCAGCCGGGCGTCGAGCTCGTCCAGGGTCGGTACGTCGTGGTGCTCCGACCAGCTCCCGCCCGGACAGGCGAGAAGCCCGATCGGGTCCGCCAATGCAACGTTGAACTCAGGCGCAGCCGCCGCTGGCGAGAGCGACGATGAGGGCGCAGGCGAGGACACCGACGAGGGCACCGACGAGGGCGCAGCCGCCGACGAGGGCGCGGGTGGAGGCACCGACGACGGTGTCGGGGCGTGTCGGGAGATCGCTTCGCGGAAGGCGAAGTACTTTGCGGTTGGGTTGCCTGCCTCGTCGAGGGGGGCGTCGTAGTCGTAGGAGGTCACGGTTGCGCGGTACACGCCCTTGTCGTTGGCGCCGCTGGTGAGCCCGAAGTTCGTCCCGCCGTGGAACATGTAGATGTTCACGGAGGCGCCCGCGGCGAGCAACGCGTCGAGCTCAGAAGCCGCGTCGGCCGCCGAGGTCGTGTGGTGCCGGCCGCCCCAGTAGTCGAACCACCCGTCCCAGAACTCCATGCACATCAACGGCCCGGTCGGCTGGTGCTTGCGCAGGGTCTCCAGCCGCGCCTCGACCCGGGACCCGAACGACCCGGTCCGCAGTACGCCGTCCAGCCCGCCCGCGGTGAGCATCTCGTCGGTCGGCTGGTCGACCGTGACGAGCGGAACCGTCGTACCGGCGGTACGGATCACCTCGGCGAGCGCCTTCAGATACGTCTGGTCGTCCCCGAAGGCGCCGTACTCGTTCTCCACCTGTACGAGGAGGACCGGCCCGCCCTGGTCGATCTGCAGCGGCCCGACGATCTCCAGCACGTCCTGGAGATACCGAGTCACCGCCGTCATGAACTGCGGCTCGAGCCGCCGTACGCCGAGACCCGCCGTACGCAGCAGCCACGGAGGTAGGCCTCCGTTGTCCAGCTCGGCGCAGATGTACGGGCCGGGCCGGACGATCGCGTACATCCCCGCCGCGGCCACTTCGCGCAGGAAGCGGCCGAGGTCGAGGATCCCGGTGGTGTCGAACTCACCGGGCCGTGGGCTGTGCAGGTTCCACGGGACGTAGGTCTCGATGGTGTTGAGCCCCATCTGCCGTGCCTTCTCGATGCGGTCGGCCCAGTAGTCCGGATGCACCCGGAAGTAGTGCAGCGCACCGGAGATGATCTGGAACGGGCGGCCATCCAGCAGGAAGTCGGATGGACCGATCGTGAAGTCGGGCACGTGTTCTCGTTTCGGTAGGGGCGGTCAGCCGTTGACCTGGAAGCCCTGCTGGTTACCATACGAAACCAGCGCGTCCTGCCAGGATTTCAGGCCGGTGTTCAGGTCGGACTTGGACTGGTACGACTTGCCGACGGTGTCGCCGTAGATGCTGTTCGCGTAGAGCTCGTACGGCAGGTAGGTCCAGCCCTTGACCACGGAGTCGGCGGCACCGGTCAGTACTTCGTTGATCTTCTGGCCGCCGAAGTACGCGCTGCCCTTGCCGACGAACGCCGGGTCCTTCAGGTCGGCCGTGGTGGCCGGGAAGCCGCCGCTGGCGAGGAACGTCTTGACGCCCTCGTCGTGGTTCAGCCAGCGGACGAACGCCGCCGCGAGGGCCGGATTCTTGCTCTGCTTGAGGACGGACTCGGTGCTGCCGCCGTTCTCCGCGGTGGCCGGTTGGCCGTCGTACGTCGGCATCGGCGCGACCGCCCACTTGCCGGCGCCGGCCTTCACCGAGGACTCCATCACGCCGGGCATCCAGGCACCGGTCGGCAGCGTCGCGATCGTGCCGTCGCCGAGCGCCTTGTACCACTCGTCGGTCCAGCCGGGGATGCTCGACACCAGGCCGCCCGTGACGAGCTGGTTCCAGGTCGCGGTCCACTTCTTCGAGCCGTCGTCCTGCAGGTTGATCGTGACGTTCTTGCCGTCGGTCTTGAACGGCGTACCGCCGGCCTGCCAGATCATGCTGGTGGTGAACCCGGCGTCGCCGGAGTCGTTGCTGATGTACGCCTTCGGGTTCGCGGCGTGCAGCTTCTTCGCGGCGGCGACGTACTCGTCCCAGGTCTTCGGTACGGCGATGCCGTACTTGGCGAAGACCTCCTTGTTGTAGAACAGCGCCATCGGCCCGGAGTCCTGCGGCAGCCCGTACAGCCCGCTGCCCGCGTGGACCGAGGCCCAGGTGGAGGCCGTGTACGACGACTCGTACTGCGAGAACCCGTACTGGTTCAGGTCGACCAGCGAACCCGGCAGTGCGAACTGGGGGAGTGCCTGGTATTCGACCTGTGCGACGTCGGGAGCGCCCGAGCCGGCCTTGATCACGTTCTGCAGCTTGGTGTACTGGTCGTTGCCGGTGCCGGCGTTGACCAGGTTCACCTTGACGTTCGGGTACTGCTTCATGAACGCGTCGACCTGCGCCTGCGCCGACGGCGTCCAGCTCCAGTACGTGAGCTCGCCGCCCGCCTTCAACGCGGCGTCGACCGCGTCAGCAGAGCCTGTGGTCGTGCCGCCGCTGGCACTGTTGTTGGACGATCCGCCGCCGCACGCCGCGACGACGGCCAGCGCCGTCAGTGCGGCCCCGGCAACCACCAGCTGCCGGAGGCCACGAAGGTGTGACTTCATGCTGTTTCCTTTCACTTCACACTGCCGGCGCTCAGGCCTGATTGCCAGAAGCGCTGGAGAAGGAGGAAGGCGATCACCAGCGGAACGATGGTCAGCAACGATCCGGTGATCACCAGGTTGTAGATGGGACGGGCGCCCACTCCGGTCGCCTGGTTGCTCCACTGGGTGAGCCCGACGGTGAGCGGGTACAGATTCGGCTTGCTGAGCATGATCAGCGGCAGGAAGTAGTTGTTCCAGGTCGAGACCATCGCGAACAGCAAGGTGGTCACGATGCCCGGGCTGAGCAGCCGCAGCGCCACCGTGAAGAACGTCCGGACCTCCCCGGCGCCGTCGATCCGGGCCGCCTCGAGCAGCTCCGGTGGGACCGCGTCGGCGGAGTAGACCCACATCAGGTAGAGGCCGAACGGGCTGACCAGCGACGGGATGATGATCGCCCACACGGTGTTGGTCAGCCCGAGGTTGGAGAACATCAGGAACGTCGGTACGGCGAGCGCCGTCCCGGGTACGGCGACCGCGCCGAGCAGTACGGCGAACACCGCGCGGCGGCCGGCGAACTTGTACTTCGCCAACCCGTAGCCGGCGGCCGTCGCGAGGAGTGTCGCCCCGCCGGCGCCGACCACGACGTACAGGAGCGTGTTGCCGAGCCAGCGCAGGAAGATCCCGTTGTCGTACGTCAGGGTGTCCTTGATGTTGGCGAAGAACGCGAAGCTCTTGCCGAACCACAGGCCGGGCGTGGACAGCAGGTCGTCCTGGGTTTTCGTTGCGCTGAGCAACAACCAGACGAGCGGGACGATCGTGTAGAGCAGGTACAGCACCATCACGCCGGTGAGTACCTTGGAGCGCTTCGGGCGCAGGGGCGACGTCATGACACTCACAGGGCCTCCCTGGATCCGCGGAGTTGCACGACGTACGCGATGATCGCGGTGATGATGCCCATCACGATCGCGACGGTGGCGGAGTAGTTGAACTGCTGGCCGGCGAACGAGAGGTTGTAGGCGTACATGTTCGGCGTGTAGTACGTGTTGATCACGTTCGGCGCCAGCGTGCGCAGGATGTTCGGCTCGTTGAAGAGCTGGAAGCTGCCGATGATCGAGAAGATCGTCGCGATCACGATCGCCCCGCGGAGCGCCGGCAGCTTCACCGCGAGGATGGTCCGGAACGTGTTGGCGCCGTCGATCGCGGCCGCCTCGTAGAGCTCGCCGGGGACCGTCCGCAGCGCCGAGAAGAAGATCAGCATGTTGTAGCCGACGAACTCCCAGGTGACGATGTTCGCGATCGACGGCAGCATCCAGCCGCCGCTCAACGGCTTCAGCGCCGTACCGAGCAGGTCGTTGAGGTTCGCCGCGAGGCCGAAGTTGTCGCCGTAGATGTAGCCCCACATCAGTACGGCGACCACGCCCGGTACGGCGTACGGCAGGAAGATCACGATCCGGAAGAAGCCGGCCGCGTGCAGCCGCGCGCTGTCGATCGCGAGCGCCGCGAGCAGCGCCAGCGCCAGCATCACCGGCACCTGCACGACCAGGAAGATCGCCACCCGGCCGAAGGACTCCCAGAACTTCGGGTCCTGCAGCGCCTCGGTGTAGTTGCTCAGGCCAACGAACGCGCGGCCGCCGAAGAACGCCTGCTCACGGAACAGGCTGAGATAGATCGCGTACCCGATCGGGGCCAGGAAGGTGACCGCGAAGACGGCCAGGAACGGGCCGACGAACAGCCACCCCTTACCGTCCTTCGACGCCCGCTTCCGCCGGGTCGCGGGCCGTACCACCACCCGCTGGGCCACGGACTCCGCCATGTCCGTCGACCTCCGTTTCTGTTTGTTTCTGTTTACGCAAACATCTGAGCCGGACGCTAGCCTGTTTACGTGAACATGTCCAGCGATGTGTGACGTAGGAATCAGCGGGGCCTGCGCGGTGCGGCGGTGCGGCGGTGCTCGGACGATCAGCGGCGCTTACGCGGTGCGGCGGTGCTCTCACGGATGATCAGCGGTGCGGCCACCGTGCCGTGGAAGTCGGTCAGCGGGGCGCCCTGCCGGAGCTGCCGGAGGATCAGCTCGACCAGTTCGTTGCCGATCTGCTGGAACTGCTGCCGGACGGTGGTCAGCGGCGGCCAGAAGTGTTCGGCCAGGTCGATGTCGTCGAAGCCGACGACGCTCACGTCCTGCGGTACGCCGCGGCCGGCCTCGTGCAGTGCGTGGATCAGCCCGCACGCCATCTCGTCGTTCGCCGCGAACACGGCCGTGACGTCCTTGCGCTTCGCGAGCACCTTGCCCAGCTCGTACCCGGAGTCCGCGGACCAGCCGCCGCGGAGGATCGCCGGCACCCTGCGGCCGGCCTCCTCGAGCGTCTGTCGCCAGGCGGTCGCGCGCAGATCGGCCGGCCCGGAGTCGTCCGGCCCCGCGAGGTGGTGGACGGTCTTGTGCCCGAGGTCGAGCAGATGCTGTACGGCGGCCTTGCTGCCGCCGACCTGGTCGGCGCCGATCGCGGGGTGGTGGCCGATGAACCGGGAGTCCGAGACTGCTACCGGCAGAGTCGGGGGCAGCGCGAGGGTGGTCGGTGTGGCGGTCTCGGCGCGGATGATGATCAGCCCGTCGATCGCCTGGTGGTTGAGCTGCTGCACGGCGTCGCTGACGTCGCTCGACGACGGCGTCTCGACGTCGACCAGGCTGACCGAGTACCCCTCGCGGCGGGCGGCCTCGATGACCGCCTCGATGGTTTTCGACTCGCCGGTGCGGATCACCTGGTGCGCGATCAGCCCGATCGAGCGGAAGTTCCCGCGGCGGAGTGCGCGGGCGGCGTGGTTCGGTGCGTAGCCGAGCTGCCGCATGGCTTCGAGGACGCGTTCCTTCGTCTCCGGGCGGACCGGCTCCGCGCCGGTGGAGACCCGGGAGACGGTCTGCGCAGAGACCCCGGCCAAGCGCGCCACGTCACCGATCGAGGGCCCCGACTTCGGATGCCCCTTGACTCCGCGACGCGACGGCTTGGGCTGGTTCGACATGGGATCAATATAGGGAGTGTTCTCAGTTGTCGCGGGAGATCAGCAGCCAGCTGAGCTGGATGTCGGGGGAGCGGGTGGGGGTGATTGTGACCGTGATGTTGCCGTCGGCGCCGACCTGGATGCCGGCGTAGGACGCGGCGGTGCCGGTTGCGGTGAAGAGGCGTTGATTGTCGACAATCCGGTTGTTGATTGTTATCTGGGCCGCGCGGTTCGCCCACGGCCAGGGGTCGTAGTAGCCGGCGTGGACCGTGTAGATGCCGGGGGCGAGGCCGCCGAAGGTGTAGACGAGCGGCTCGTGGTTCTTGGCGTAGCGGAGGGTCGTGTAGAGGTCGCCGGTGCCGGACGGGGCGCTGGATCCGGTGTAGCCCCAGGTGGTGCCGGTGCTGGGGTCGGTGCCGAGCGGTTGCTCGGGTGCCGAGTTGAGCAGCGGCTGCTGCGCGGCGAGCGTGGTCCAGTCGGGCGTGGCCGTGCCGCCGGCGTTCACGGCGTACCGGAGATTGTGGGGGACCACAACGACCGAGCGGGTGAAGGTCCGGCCGTCGGCCAGCGTGCCGCGCAGGTTCCCGGGTCCGGGTTGCGTGACGCTCGCCGGGTCCCAGGTGACGGCGACCTGTTGCGCGCCGCGCGCGGTAGTCACCGTGACCGCAGACGGCAGGTTGCTGGTGTCGTTGAGCCAGACGTGGTCCGGGATCGTGCTCGTCACGGTCCAGCGCGTGTACGGCGTGAGGTGGCTCAACGACCACTCGGTGTCCGGGCCGACGGTCAGCGAACCGCCTTCACCGAAGGTCATCGGCATCCACACGTACGGCGCGTTCGCGAGATCGCTCGGCGTCCAGCGGTCGCCCATGAACAGGAACTTGTTCTGCTTCTGGTCGATCGTGATCACGTTGGTGCTCTGCGACCCGTACGTCGTCGCCGCGCCGGATCCGCTGATCGGGACGCCGCGATCGGTGAACTGACCGAGGATGTTCGGCGAGGTCGCGTAGTGCAGCGGATTCGGGTCCCATCCCGTCGCGCCGGACGTCAGCAGGTAGTACGTGCCCTCGGACTTGAACATCGCAGGCGCTTCGCGCTGGTTGCAGACCAGCGTCCGGGTGAAGTCCTTGCCCTGCACGGCCCGGTCGGGCGACGCGGACAGATACGTGTAGGACTTGTTCAGCTTGGAGATGTACATCGTCCGGTTCTCCTCGGACGAGTAGATGATGTACGCGGTACCGTCGTCGTCCACGAACAGGTTCATGTCCCGCGCCATCCCGCCGGCCGGGTCGAACGACGATCCGCTGCCGCACCACGGGACCGAGTCGCTCGGCACGTGGTCGAGGCGGTACGAGTCGATCCAGCGGAACGGGCCTTTCGGCGAGTCCGCGATCGCCACGCCGGCCTCGGCGCGCGCGTAGTTCGACGTACTGGTCGGCGACGACGGCCCGTCGGAGTGCACCCACATCACCCACTTGCCGGTGGACCTGTTGTAGACGACCTTCGGCCGCTCGAGGATCGACGAGGTCGCCCAGCCGTCGGTGCGCACGTTGTTCGTCGACAGATCCCGCCAGACGGTCTCCTTCTGCGCGGGCGTGTAGTGCTTGTAGAGCTTCGCGAAGTACTTGTCGTTGTCGAACTGGTCGACCGAGCTCATCGCCCGCAGCGCGAGCCCCTCGTCCTTCCAGTTGTAGAGGTCGTACGACGAGTACAGGTGCACGCCGGGGCTGTTGTAGTACCCGTTGCTGCGGTCCTCGCCGTACCAGTAATAGACCCGCCGCCCGTCCTCGTCCTTCGCGGCGACGACCTGTCCACCGTGCGCCTGGATCACCTTCCCGCCCGTGTCCAGCCACGGCTGCCCCGGCCGGAACGAGCCGTTCGGCGCCGCCGTACTCGTCGGCACCACCCACAAGCTGAGGCCGAGCGCGGCCAGCAGCACACCAATCACCATCCGAGTCCTGTGCACATCTGCTCCTCGGTTGCCACCAGGAATGTTTACGTGAACAGAGTCGGCTGATCGAGCCGCCCGCGCCACCCCTGGGCGTGTCGAATTGCACGTATTGACATTCGGGTGAGGGGGCTTCCGGAGCAGACCGCTGACGTACTCCCCGCGTTCGTAACTCTCGGACCTGGGGGCGTTGTGTCGGTTCGTCCTGTTCAGCTGCTGCGGTGGGGGCTGCCGGCGGCGTTGGTGGCTGGTTCGTTGGTCGCGTTGACCGGATCGTCGGGGTCGGCGGCCGAGCCGGGGCGAAGGTCAAGGCGGACCCCGCCGTCGAGCTTGCCGCGCTGAGCTACCGGCGGCAGGTGGCCGCCGTACAGGACGGCAATGCACTCGCCAGCAAGCTGCTGAGCCGCGGCGCCAGCCTCGCGGTGCACAACTGGTCCGGCCGGCCGACGGTCCCGGCCGTCGGCGCGCGCCCGGACGACTTCTCGCAGTACGCCGACCCGCAGCAGCGTCGCCGTACCGGTCAGCACCAGCACCTTCCCGCGCTGCCGCCGAACTCGTGCCCAACGCCAACGTAGGAACGACGCGAAGTGCAGCACGGGGTGACACCCCCGGTCGCCCACCGTCGCGATGTCAATCACAAGCTCAACCGAAAGAAGCAGCCGTCCGCGCACGTTCGGCCAACTTCAGAGGACTCCCTTTGGGCTGCGGTGGAAGCCTGGGAGATCCTCGTGACCGATGCGGTGGAGCAGTTCCTCGAAGCGCTGTATGAGGGCGATCGGGCCACCGCACAAGCTGGTCAACCAGGCGATACTTGTGCTGGAGCGCAACGGTCCAGCTGAAGGCCGCCCGCTGGTGGACACCATTACTGCGTCGTCGATCCCGAACATGAAGGAGCTGCGGCCGGGGTCGATGGGTAAGAGTGAGGTTCGCATTCTGTTCGTGTTCGATCCGTAGCGGTCCGCGATCCTGCTGATCGCCGGTGACAAGGCCGGCCAGTGGCAACGCTGGTACCGGGAAGCGATACCGCAGGCCGAGCAGTCGTACGCGATGTTTGAAGGAGCGCCGGAAGGAGATCGGGCGATGGGCGGGTACCGCAAGTGGCGAGATACCGACCACCTCGAGCGCGCCGTCGAGACGGCCGGTGGCCCGGACGAGTTCAACCGCGAAGTGCAACGAATGCGAGACGGGGCCCGTGGCTGGCGGCTTGCCGAGCTGCGCAAGCGTCGTCGCCTGACCCAGGCAGAGGTGGCACACCGGATGGGGATCTCCGTTTCCCGCGTCTCGCAGATCGAGAAGGGTGACGTCTCCACCCGAGACGTTCTCGACCGCTACGTCGCCGCCCTCGGTGGCACGCTCCACCTGGTGGCCGACTTCGGCGACGAGCAGCTCAAGGTCGGCTAGTACCGACTCCCAGGGCGACGTGCCGGAACAGCTCAGCCGGCTAGTAGTTGGATCTCTGCCAGGTTGGTGAAGCCGCCGTGGGGGTCGGTGATTCGGATCGCTGGGTACGTCGCTTGGGTTGCCAGGGGGTAGGTGTACCACTGGTCGCCGGAGGTGATGCCGGTGATGGTGGTGAGGGTTGTCCAGGTTGTGCCGCCGTCGGTCGAGGCCTGGACCAGGTCACCGTTGGCGCGGTCGGGGAGGTTGCTGCGTGGGTGGACGCGGACCGTGTCGAAGGTCAGGGTTGTACCGGGCGGCGGAGTGACGGAGACCCAGCCGGTGCTGGTCGTGGTGTCGGTGAACGTGGTCAGGTCGCCGTCGAACATTCGCCAGCCGTTGGCCTCGGGGGTGCCGACGCCGGGGTACGCCGGGCTCGACGCGACCACCCAGCTCTGCTGGATCGGCACCGTGCGGACGTGCGTGTTCCAGAGCGCGAGCGACGTACCGTCCGTGGTGTAGACGATCGTCGCACCGGTCTGCCCGGCCGCGGTCGTGTAGTCGACGGTGAACTGCAGCGCCCGACCATAAGCGACGTCGTCGGGCAGCGTGACAGTCGCCGTCCAGTGCTGGTCGTCGGTGTGGCTGACCTGCGCCGCGAGACCCTCGATCGACGCCTCCAGGTGGCTCAGCGGCTCGGCGGCCGCCATCGTCAGCGTCACCCTGTCACCGTTCTGCGCCAGCTTCGGATCGCTGTCCGACGACGACAGCGACACCGCGTTCAGCGCCGTACTGACCTCCGCCCGCTGCCCGTAGATCCGGAACTCGCTGAAGCTGGAGATTCCTGGGTACGCCGGATCCGTGGGCGGGCCGGGATGATCCACCTGCAGCTTCAGGAACCGGAAGCCGAGGCCCTTGACCTCGTCCCGGACCGCGATCTTCTCCAGCGCGAACCCTTGACCCGAGGTGTCGGTGGTCTCCCGCGACGTCAGCACCGTCCAGGTCCGGCCGTCGTTCGAGCCGTACACGTTCGCGCCCTGCGTCCGGTTACCGAAGTTGTACCGCGCCTGCAGCCCGAAGGCGTCCGCGGTGACCCGGAAGACGGCACCGAAGTCGATGACCGCGGGCGCCCGCAGGTCCCCGGAGTAGGTGTTGAAGTCGCCGTCGAGCATGTTGCCCAGGGCAACCTGTGACAGCGACGCCGACGTCGCCCGTCCCCAGTAGTCGAACGAGCCGTCGTCGCTCAGCGTCGGGGTCAGCTTCTCGAGGTGCGCGACCGCGGTCTGCAGCGCGACCAGATCCGCGGCGAAGGTCGCCGGTTCCGCCCCAACTCCTGCCTCGGCCGCGGCCTTGGCCGACTCGACCGCAGTACGAGTGGACCGGACGTACGTCGTTCCCGCGTCGTAGCCCGTGAGCGCCGAGTTGACGGCGTCCTGACGAGTCGCGCTGACCGACAGGCGCACCCGCAGTACTGAATCCGTGGTCGCGTTGGAGGCGACGACGAACGTGTCGTGGTCACCGACCTGGCCAGGGTTCGGCTGCCAGGTCAACGCACCGGTCGCCGGGTCGAGCGACGCCCCCGCGGGAAGAGCCGCACTGTAGGACAGGGCGTTGGTGGCGGACAGTGTTGTGGAGAAGAGCTCGCCGGCCACCGCGAGCAGCTGTACGTCGGATCCCTGGGCGAACTGCGGCGGCGTGAGCTGGTCCTTCGCCTGCAGGTTGATCGCGTCGACGTCGACGGTGATCGCGGGCGACCCGGTGACCGTGTAGTACGCGAGCGAATCGCCGCCGGCGTTCCCGCGGAGCTTGCTCGTGTCCATGTCGTACGTGACGTACCGCCAGGCGCCGTGCGTGTCCGGCAACGTCAGCGTGTAGTACGGAGCGAGCCCCTGCTCCTTCCGGAGTTGCAGCGTCGCCGTACCGTTCGTACGGATCCGGACGCCGACCGGGCTGTACCCGTTCCGGTTGTCGTACAGCATCGTCCGTACGGCGATCGTCGTACCGCCGCGCAGGGGCCGCATGCGCACGTACCCGTCGCGCACCGACGTACCCGGGGTGAGCGGCGTACTCCGCGTCTCCGCCTGCACCAACGCGTCACGCTGCACCGGAGGCGCCGAACCGGCGACCGAGGCCGGGAAGGACAGCCACGAGTCCGGGTTGAAGTCGGGGTTGCTGTTCCAGAAGTTGTACGACGACGTACCCCAGTAGAACTGGGCGCCCGAGTCCTGCCTGGTGGCGACCTCGGTGATACTCGGCGCGACCGCGGAGATCGCCGGCCCGAGCTTCTGCCGGTAGATCGTGTAGAGCTCGTTCGTCGGATCGAAGATCCGCCCGCGGTACGCCTGCGACAGCACGCCGCCGCGCTGGGTGGTATCGATCCACGGGATGGTCTTGCCGATCATGAACGCGAAGAACTGCTCGGCCCCGCGGAGTAGCCGATCGCCGCCGAAGGCGTACACCGACACCGCGTCCGGCCGGGCCGACACGGTGCCGCGGACCGGGTCCAGCCTGGTGCCCTGGATGTCGATGACACGGGCGAGTTGGGTCAGCATCGTCACGTCGTCCCAGGCGTGTGCCTGGTCGCGGCCCATCTCCTGCAGCTGGACGAACGTCCTGTGGTACGGGTTCCGCGGGTCGTGCTTGGAGATCACCGGCATCACCTTGCTGAGCGCGCCGTTGGTGTCGTCGTCGGGGTTCGCCGAGTTCACCGAGAACCACTCGACTGCCTCGCGGTAGCGCGGCAGGTTGTCGGTGAATACGTAGCCGGCGATCGCGCCGATCAGCGAGTAGCTGTGCTGGCCCATGAAGTTGCGGTTCCGGTACAGGAACGCACTTGTCAGCGGCACGATCAGATTCCCGGTGAGGTCCGCGGTGTCGCCGTCGCTCCACTTCAGGTCGTAGCCGTCGGCGGCCGGCGCGGTGACCGACGAATAGCGCAGGATCTCGGCAGCCGCCAGCATCCGCAGCAGCGGTGCGCCGCTGTGGATGTGCGCGTCCGGGTAGTAGACGTAGCCGTTCGGATCCATGTGCGCCCAGATCCGGATCAGCTTCAGACTGTTCTCGCGGTAGACCGGGTTGCCGTTGAGGAAGTACAGGATCGCCTGTGTGTACGCGCGGAACGCGTCGTCGATGAACTTCGACTCGACGCCCTGCGAGTTGAAGGCGGCGGTCCCCGGCCGGTCCACGACGGAGCCCTGGTTGCGGGAGCTGAACGTCGTCGAGGCGTACGTCGTGGCGGTCATCGCGGCGTAGTACGACGCCCACGGCTCGACTCCCGCGCGGGTCTGCTTGCGGGCCAGTTCGAGCGACGACGCGCTCACCGCCAGCCCTGGGTGGACGAAGCCGGCACTCGACCGCACGGGGGTGAGTACCGGCAGCGGATCAGCGGCGGGTGCAGCGGCGGCGACCGGTACGACGCCGACGACAGCGAGGAGCACGGCCAGGACGGCCAGTGCGATCGATCTGAGACAAGCCATCGAACACTCTCCAGCGGGTGTGACGGGGTGGTGACAGGCGCGTCGGAGCCTCGCACCGGCACCCACCCACCGCCAGCGCCCGGCAACGCCCGAAATTTTTGCTCCGCTGATAGTTAACGTTTTCTATGCCAATCTGACCGCATGTCTCCCGTACCCGCGAAACCGCCGGCGCTGGTCGCCCTCTCCGCCGAGCACTGGCCGCCGCTGTTCCCGCCGGACCTCCGCCGCCGGCTCGACCGGTTGGTGCGCCTGGAAGGACCGGTCGACCGCTTCGACCTGGATCGGCTGGCCGAGGTGGAGGTCCTGATCACCGGGTGGGGCTGCCCCGCCGTCGACCGTCACGTCCTGGAGGCGGCACCCAAACTGCGGGCGGTACTGCACGCCGCCGGGAGCGTGAAGGGGCACCTGAGCCGCGAGGTGTGGGAGCGCGGCATCGTGGTCTCGTCCGCCGTGGACGCGAACGCCGTACCGGTCGCGGAGTTCACGCTCGGCGCGATCCTGCTGGCCGGCAAGGGCGCCTTCGACCTGCGCGAGCGGTACCGGCGGGAGCGGACGTTCGAGCTCGGCCACATCCACCCCGGCATCGGCAACCACGGGCGGACGGTCGGGCTGATCGGTGCCTCGCGGGTCGGCCGTCAGGTCCTCGAACTGCTGCGGCCGTTCGGGTTCCGGGTCCAGGTCCACGACCCGTACGCCGCCGACCTCGACGTACCGCTGGTCGACCTGAGCACGCTGCTGCGTACCAGCGACATCGTCAGCGTGCACGCCCCGCTGACCGCGGAAACCCAGCAGTTGCTGGGCTCTGCCGAACTCGCCCTGCTCCGGGACGGTACGACGTTGATCAACACCGCACGCGGGCAGGTCGTCGACACCGACGCGCTGATCGGAGAGTTGATCTCCGGCCGGATCAGCGCCGTACTGGACGTCACCGAGCCCGAACCGCTGCCGTCCGACTCGGTGCTCTTCACGCTGCCGAACGCCTTCGTCACGCCGCACATCGCCGGCTCGCACGGCAACGAACTCGCCCGGCTCGGCGGCTGCGTGACCGCAGAACTCGAGCGCTTCCTGGCCGGCGAGCCGCTGCACTTCGGCATCAGCGCGACAGACCTTGACCGCGCCGCCTGACGACAAAGAC
Source organism: Kribbella aluminosa (assembly GCF_017876295.1). Lineage (NCBI taxonomy): Bacteria > Bacillati > Actinomycetota > Actinomycetes > Propionibacteriales > Kribbellaceae > Kribbella > Kribbella aluminosa. The sequence goes on from NZ_JAGINT010000002.1 coordinate 2,613,284, forward strand.
AACGTTTGCCATCCAGATTCACGGTCTTGACGTCACAAACCCACGGCGCTACCTTCATCGGCAGATGGAAAGCGCTTTCTAGATCAGCTGCCGAAGGAGCTCCGGAGATGACCACCCGAACCCCACTGCGCACCAGCCTCCGGCTGGGATTGCTGGCGCTGCCGGCGGTCGCGTTCTTCCTGGTGTTCAGCTACGCGCCGCTGGCCGGTCTGGTGGTGGCGTTCAAGGAGTTCGACATCAGCAAGGGCATCTTCGGCAGCCCCTGGAACGGTCTCGCGAACTTCCGGTACTTCTTCAGCTCCGGCGACGCGCAGCGGATCCTGCTGAACACGATCGTGCTGAACGTGCTGTTCCTGGCCGCGACCCTGGCGGCCGGCGTGACGCTGGCGATCATGCTGAACGAGATCCGCGGCCGGTTCTTCAAGCGTGCGGCGCAGTCGACGATCTTCTTCCCGTACTTCGTCTCGCCGGTCGTGATCGCGATCATGCTGCAGGTGCTGCTGTCCGGGCCGAACGGCTCCGGAGGTGTCGTCAACGACGCGCTCACCGGGCTCGGACTGCCTGAGGTCGGCTGGTACACCGAGCCGGGGCCGTGGCCGTGGATCCTGACGTTCGTCAAGGTCTGGCAGCTCGGCGGCTACATGAGCGTGATCTTCCTGGCCGCGATCACCTCGATCCCGGAGGACGTCTACGAGGCCGGCCAGATCGACGGCGCGAGCCGCGCGCAGATGGCGCTCCGGATCACCCTTCCACTGCTGAAGCCGACCGCCGCGGTGCTGCTGGTGCTCGGCGTCGGCCGGATCTTCTACGGCGACTTCGGCACGATCTACGCGATCGTCGGCGACAACGGGACGCTGTTCCCGACCACCGACGTGATCGACACCTACGTGTTCCGGTCGCTGCGCCAGATCGGCGACTTCGGCACCACCGCCGCGATCGGCCTGTTCCAGTCGGTGGTCGGTTTCGTGCTGGTGTCGACCGCGGTGCTGATCCAGCGCCGGTACTCCAAGGAGACGAGTCTGCTGTGACCACCATGCCATCTGTGACCTCGAGCGTCGCGAAGACGACAGCCCGGACCACGGCGCGAAGGGCCGGTGGCCTGGAGCCGTTCACGCTGATCAGCATCGCCGGCGTCGCACTGTTCATGATCGCCTGCCTGATCCCGTTCTGGGTGATCCTCTCGGGTTCGTTCACCGACGAGCAGACCCTGGCCGGCAAGGGCTACAGCCTGCTCCCGCACCCGTTCTCCCTGGCCGCGTACAAGCTGATCTTCACCGGCCCGACGCTGGTCAGCGCCTACGTCGCCAGCGTGTTCATCACGCTCGTCGGTACGGCGCTCGCGCTCAGCTTCACGTCCGGCCTCAGCTGGGTGATCGCCCGCCGGCTGCCGTACGTCAGCCGGCCGCTCGCGATCTTCGCGTACATCCCGATGCTGTTCAGCGGCGGACTGGTCCCGCTCTACCTGCTGGTCACGCAGTACCTGAAACTCCAGAACAGCTACTTCGCGGTGATCCTGCCGTTGCTGGTGGCACCCTTCCTGGTGTTCATCCAGGTGTCGGCGTTCCGCCAGCTGCCCGAGGAGATCCTCGACTCCGCCCGCGTCGACGGCGCGGGGGAGCTGCAGATCTTCTTCCGGATCGGGCTGCCGCTGTCGAAGCCGATCCTGGCCGTCGTCGGGCTGTTCTACGCGGTGCACTACTGGAACGAGTGGTTTACCGCGCTGCTGTTCATGTCCGACGTCCACAAGTACCCGCTCCCGCTGCTGTTGCAGAACCTGATCTCGAACGTCTCCTTCTCGCAGATGCTGCCGGCAGCGGCGCAACAGACGACGCCGGTCTACCAGCTCCGGCTCGCGCTCACGGTCGTCACCATCGGCCCGATCCTGCTCGCGTACCCGTTCGCGCAGCGCTACTTCGTCAAAGGCATCACCTTGGGAGCCACCAAAGGCTGACGGCTCCACCACTCTTCAGGAGGAATTGTGCCCGCCACATCTCCCGCCGGCCTCAGCAGGCGCGGCTTCCTGGCCGCCGGCGGCGGCCTTTCCCTCGCGGCCGCGCTCGGTCTGAGCGGCTGCGGAGGTTCGCCCTCGTCCGGTTCCGGCAAGTCCGCGGACACCCTCGCGCTGCTGCTCCCCGGTGATGCTCCGGCCGGCTGGGACGCAGTACTTGCCAAGGTCAACGAGAAGCTCGGGAAGGACCTCGGCTTCACGATCGCGCCGCAGTTCACCGCGTGGTCGAACTACCAGCAGCAGACGCTGCTCAAGTTCACCGCCGGCGAGACGTTCGACACCGCGCTGCAGGCCCGCTGGCTGAACATGATCCAGCTGGTCGCGAGCAAGTCGCTGGTCCCGGTCGGCGACCTGATCCCGAAGTACCCGAACCTGAGCAAGCACCTGGATCCCCAGCTGCTCGACCAGAACAAGTGGTCCGGCAAGCTGTACGGGATCCCGCAGGTGAACTCGGCCGCCCGGTTCCAGCACTTCACCGTCCGCCAGGACCTCGCCGACAAGCTCGGGATCGGCGACATCACGACGTTCGACCAGCTGGAGAAGTACTGGTACGACGTCAAGCAGAAGGCGAAGATCACCCCGGTCGGGATCTCCTCGAACATGCCGAAGCTGCTGGTCGCGTTCGCGCCGGTCGGCTGGCTGAACCAGCACGACTGGGAGAACCCGCATGTCAGCGTGCAGACCTTCAGCGGCGGCTCGTTCCCGTTCTTCCTCGCGCAGGACGGCAAGAGCACCGGGTCGGCGCACCCGATCCCGTTCTGGGAGGCGCCCGGCGTCGTCGACGCGCTCCGCAAGGTCCGCCAGTACTACCTCGACGGCATCATCAACAAGGACGCGCTGAACGTCGACTCGAGCACGATCGGGTCGCAGTTCGAGGCCGGCCGGATCGCGACCCGGTGGGCGATGACGGACGGTCTCTCCTCGCAGTCGCTGGCGCCGCTGCGCAAGGCGGTACCGGCCGCGCAGATCGCGAACGTCGTACCGCTGCGTGGCGGGAAGGCCGCGAAGCCGAACCAGACGTTCCAGGCGGACAACTTCGTCGTGCTGAACGTCAAGGGCCAGAGCAGCGAACGCGCGATGCAGCTCGAGGACTGGGTCTCGATCAAGGAGAACCACGACCTGATCAGCTACGGCGTCGAGGGCAAGGACTGGAAGCCGGTCGGCACCGACAAGTTCGAGCAGCTCACGCAGTACGGCTTCCCGGGGTTCGCGCTGTGCTGGCGGCAGAAGCTCGAGCTGAAGATCAAGGACATCACGCCGACCGAGAACGCCTGGTTCGAGTGGGCGCAGAGCTACGGCAACTTCACCTTCGATCCGTACGCGTCGTTCGTCCCGGACGTGACGCCGGTGAAGCGGCAGGACAGCCAGGTCGTCGCCGCGATGACGCAGTACGGCAACCCGTTGTGGATCGGCGCGGTCGACGTCGACAAGGGGCTCGACACGCTGAAGAAGGCGGTCGAGAAGGCCGGGCTGGCCGACCTGCAGGGGGAAATGGAGAAGCAGGCGAACGCGTACCTCAAGGGTCAGTGACCTCGGTGTCCGCCCCACGGAGGAAGCTCGCGGTGGTCGCCCGCGAGGCAGGTGTGTCGATCTCGACGGTGTCGAAGGTACTGCGCGCCTACCCGGACGTCGCGCCGGCGACCCGGACCCGGGTACGTGAGGTACTGCGGCGGGCCGGCTACCCGGTGGATTCCGATGCCTCGGGCAACCGTCGCGAGGAGTCCGTACTGGTCGACGTGGTGGTCGCCAGCCAGAGCAGCGGCCGGGCCGGCGAAGTACTCGCCGGCCTGGCCGACGCCGCCCGGGAGCCGGGGCTCGCGCTGGTCGTCACGACGGTGAACGGGGGAGAGCCGGTGCCCCGGCTGTGGCTGGAACGGCTGTTCGCCCGTGGTACGCGTGGGGTGGTCGGTCTGGATGTGGAGTTCACCGACACCCAGTTGGCCTACCTCGCGGCCTATGAGATCCCCTGTGTGGCGGTGGATTCCCGAGCGTCGATTCCCGAGGTGCTGGCGGCCGTCCTGGATGGCAAGTACCTCAGCCGAGCCGGCTGACCGAGCTGCGGACCACGACGTGGGTCGTGAAGAGCCGGTGGTCGCCGGTCCAGTCCGGCTGCTGGTGCCGGGGGTCCAGCGCGATCTGCGCCGCGGTCCGGCCGAGTTCCTCGTACGGGACGTGCACGGTGGTCAACCTGGGGCGGAGGTCCTGAGCCAGTTCGACGTCGTCGTACCCGACCACCGAGAGGTCGTCGGGGACGGTGAGGCCGAACTCGGCCGCGGCGGCGTACACACCTGCGGCGACGACGTCGGTGGCTGCGAAGACGGCGGTGAAGTCCTGGCCCACGACCAGCCGGTTCCTGGCCAGCTGATAGCCGGAAGTCCGGGTGAAGACCCCGTGCTCGACCAGCGTCCCGTCGTCCGGTACGCCGAAGTCGCGGAGCGCCCGGCGATGGCCCGCCAGGCGCTGCATGCTTGTGCTCTGCCGCTCGGGACCGCCGAGGAACAGGATCTGGCGGTGCCCCTGCGACAACAGGTGGCTGGTCATCGCGTACGCGCCCTGCTCGTTGTCGTACTCGATCACGGCCGTCGGTACGTCGTCGCCGAGCGCCGGCCGGCCGCACAGCACCAGCAGCGAACCGGCGGCGTGCAGCGAGCGCGCCAGCTCGGTCATCCGCGCGCGATCGTCGGCCGACTCGTTGGTCACGCCACCGATCAGGATGACCGCACCCGCCCGCTGCTCCCGCATCAGCTGGACGAGTGCGAGTTCCCGTGCCGAGTCGCCCTGGCTGGTCCCGATCAGGCTCAGCCAGCCGCGGCGGGAGGCCTCCTGCTCGACACCGTGCGCGGCGTCCGCGAACGACTGCCCGCGGACGTCGGCGAGGATGAACGCGATGGTCTTCGACTGCACCCCGGCGAGTGCTCTGGCATGCGTGTTGGCGGCGTAGTTGAGCTCGCGGATCGACCGCAGTACGCGCTGGTTCGCCGAGCGGGAGACCGGGTAGTTGCCGGCCAGCACGCGCGACACGGTGGCCGGCGAGACGCCCGCGTGCGCGGCGACATCGGCCAGCGTCGGCGAGTTGGTGGTCTTGCGCTTAGCGGGCATTGTTCTCCCGGGGCGGAGCGGCCGAGTCCCTGATCACGACGTGCGTCCCGAGCAGCAGATGCTGGTCCAGCGCGTACTCGTCACGGTGCAGTGCCAGCCGTACGGCGGCGCGTCCGAGCTCCTCGTGGGGGATGTGCACCGTGGTCAGTGCCGGGCTGAGGTCCGCGCTCAGCGGGATGTCGTCGTACCCGGCGACCGAGATGTCCTCGGGGACCCGCAGACCCGCCTCGCGGAGCGCGGCGAGGATCCCGCTCGCGACCATGTCGGTGATTCCGAGGATCGCGGTCATCGCAGGCTCAGTTCCCGTGTCGCGGGCCAGCAACGCCTTGGTCTGCCGGTAGCCGGACTCGCGGTCGAACGTCCCGCCGACCACCAAGCTGTCGTCGACGGTCAGGCCGTGCGCCCGGTGTGCCCGGGTGTAGCCCTCGAAGCGTGCGCTGGTGGTGGTGTGGTTCGGCTCCGCGGCGCCGACGAACGCGATCCGCCGATGGCCCAGCGAGATCAGGTAGTTCGTCACGGCGAACGCGCCGCCCTCGTTGTCGTACTCGACGACGGTCGACGGGGCGTCCGGGCCGATCGGTGGGCGGCCGCAGAGCACCAGCCGGGAGCCGACCCGCTCCAGCGAACGGGCGATCTGCGCCATCCGCTCGAGGTGCTCCGGCGTACGCAATCCACCACCGACCAGGACGACCGCCTCGGCCTGCTGCTCGCGCATCAGTTCGATCAGCTCGAGCTCGCGGTCGGCGTCGCCGTGATGCGTACAGACCAGGCAGACCCTGCCCTCGGCGGTGGCCTGCTGCTCGACGCCCTGCCCGATGTACGCGAACAGCGGGCCGACCAGGTCGCGGACGATGAACGCGACGGTCCGCGTCGAACCGCCGACGAGCGCACGGGCCTGGGCGTTGATCACGAAGTCCAGGTCCTGCACCGCCCGGAGCACGCGCTTGCGGGTCGAGGCGCTGACCGGATAGTTGCCGGCGAGCACCCGCGACACCGTCGTCGCGCTGACCCCCGCGGCCACCGCGACGTCCTTCACCGTCGGACGGCCTCCGGCGATCGCTCTGGCCACGCGGGAACTCCTGTTCCGCTCGAAAATTTCTGCCCCTGCACCGCGTAGAAAACGTTAACTATGCTGCCATTCATGACGGCGATTGTCGAAGCCGGGGTACCGCTCCGGTTCCATGCCGCGGGCCGGCCACCGCGGTCGACTGGCGACACCGGCGCCGGTGATCCGCTGCTACTGGTCCACGGCTGGGGCGGCGACGCCCGCGCCTGGAGCGGCCTGGACTTCGGCCGGCGCCAGGTCGTCACGGTGGATCTCCGGGGCCACGGGCACTCTCCGGTACTGCGGAACGGATACCGGCCGACGGACTACGCGCGTGATCTCGCGGGCGTAGTCGAGCGGCTGGACCTCGGCCCGGTCGTTGCCGTCGGCCACTCGATGGGCGGACAGATCGTCGCCCAGCTCGCTCTTGAGTACCAGGAGCTGGTGCGTGCGGTGGTGGCGGTGGATCCGGCGTACGGTGCGGACGAGGCCGAGGCGGCGACGTTCGCGGACCGTCTTGCTGCGCTGCGGAAGGACGGTGCCGCCGCAGCGGTCCGGCAGCTCGGGCTGCCTGCCGGTGCTGTCCGCGACCAGTTGCTCGCGACGCCGGGCCACGTGCTCGCCGACAGTTATGCGGGGATGTACACGGACCCGGACGCATTCGGCGCACGCCCGGCAGCCCGCGCTCGGTTGTCCGGCCTGGGGCAACCGCTGCTGACTCTGCGATCCGTCCCGTCGATGGCGGCCTGGGACGTCGGGCTGTCGCTACCGTACGGATCCCGAATCGCACTGTGGACCGGCTGCGGCCACTTCCTCCACCACGAACGCCCGCACCAGTTCGTCGCCCTACTGGAAAGCTGGCTGACCTCCCTCCCCGAGCCGCGTGCACATGCTGGCAGCAGCGAAAGTTTCAGTGTGGGTAGGACGCGGCCGGGCCGTTGACCGGCTGTGGGTTCCTCTCATTACCTTGGCCGCTCAATCAGCGGTTTTTCGAGGAGGAGTGCAGATGCCGAAATCCGATGTCGCCTCGTTGTCGACCATGAGTCGTCGCTCGTTGCTCATCGCTTCCAGCGGCTCGGTTCTGGCGGCTCAGCTCGGATCCGCCGCAGCGGCGCCCGCGGCATCCACCGGCTCCGCTGCGGCTGCGGCGTTCAGGCATCCAGGACTGCTGCACGACGCCGACGACCTGCAGCGGATGCGGCGGTGTGTGGCGGACCAGGCGAGTCCGGCGTACGACGGATTCCGGGCGATGGCGGCGAACGCCAGGTCGTCGTACGACTATGTGATCCGCAACATCGGGCAGATCACCTCGTGGGGGCGTGGGCCCGCGAACCACATGAACGAGGCGGTGAGCGATTCGGGGGCGGCGTACCAGAACGCGTTGATGTGGTCGGCGACCCGTGATGTCCGGTACGCCGACAAGTCGCGGGACATCCTGGACGCGTGGTCGAGCAGTCTGACGGCGATCACCGGCGCGGACGGTCAGCTCGGTGCCGGGTTGCAGGTGTTCAAGTTCGTGAACGCTTCGGAGATCCTGCGGCACAGCGGGTACGACGGGTGGGCGCCGGACGCTGTCCGGCGGTGTGAGGAGTCGTTTCGCAGGGTGTGGTACCCGGCTGTCTCCCTTCGACCAGCTGTCGGGCGTGGTTCTCGACCGCGGCACACCACAGTTCGTCCAGCGACTGCGCGTCGCGACCGGCCTCGTCACCGCGAGCGGCACCGCGACCGGCACCGGTACGCCCGCCTGGCTGCGCATCCGGCGTACCGGAAACGTCTTCGCGGCCGACGTCTCCGCCGACGGCGAGAACTGGACCGCGATCGGCGTACCGGGCGAGATCGCGTCCTTCGGGGCAGCGCCGTACTACGCCGGCCTCGCGGTCGTCTCCGGCGACCCGTTCGTCCTTGCCACTGCCGTCTTCGACAACGTGACCCTGTCCTGAGCACAACAGTGGCCCGGCCGTCACGGCCGGGCCACTGTTGGTTCTACTTGGCGGGTCTACTTGGCGTATGCGAGCGTTCCGAAGCCCGTCTGGTCGAACCCGCCGCTCGTCGAGCCGTAGTCACCGCCGCCACCCTCGGGCCGGACCTGTGCGGCCATCGCCGAGATGTACGGCACCGAGAGGTTCCTGCGGCGCGTGTAGTGGAAGTGCAGGATCTCCCACACCGGCCGCGACTGCCCGCGGCTCGCGCTCGAGATCACCGTGTGCTCCTGATAGGCGCAGTTCTGCCCGGTTCCCCAGGTGTACTTCGTGAACGGCACATCCTCACCCAGGTTGTACTTCGCGACGTACTGCGCGGCCTTCATGAAGCGGTTGTCGTCGTACCCGTAGAGGTCGTCGCCCTGGTTCCAGGCCATCTCGCAGAACGCGCCCAGCTGGCCCATCCCCATCATCGTGTGCCCCTGGTCCCGTCCGGACTCCTGCCACTGGGCGAGGCCTTGGTCGTCGTACACGAACGGCACCGCGTGTGCGATCGAGCCGTTGCCGGCGCCGTTCTTGAAGTAGTTGACGGCCTGGTCGTACTTCGCGGCGTCGTCGCAGAGGATGCCGATGGCAAGGATCGAGTTCATGGTGCAGAGATCCCAGTTGGCCCAGTAGTTCGTGATGCAGGCACCGTTGTGGTTCTTCAGGAAGTCGTTGTTGATCGGATAGAAGACGTTGAGCATCATCGTCTTGAACCGGGCCAGGTCGAAGCCCGGGTAGTCGCGCATCAGCTCCGCGACGTTCGCGAACTGGTACCCGTAGATGCCGGCCGCCAGGAACCGGTCTGCGTTGCCAGTCACCGTGGTCAGTGTGGACGACCAGGCGTTGAGGATGTTGCGGGCGCAGTCGCCGTTCGCCGCGGTGCCCTGGACGTGCCAGCGGAGCGCGTTCTGGTAGGCGGCGTGGATGTCGTTGTAGAGGATGCCGTAGTTCTCGCCGGTGCCGCCGCGGATGACGGTCGCCTGCGGGTTCGGCTGCCAGGTCGACTGGGCGTGCCCGTTGGCGACCAGCCGGTTCCAGCCGGACAACCACGGGTCGTTGCCAGCGGCAACACGGACCTTGGCCCGGTTGAGATCACCCCAGTTGTGCAGTCCTCCGGGGTGGGTGAAGGTCGCCGGAGCGGCGTCCGCGGGTGCGCCGACGACGGCGACTCCGGCGGTGGCCGCAGCCATCGCGCCGGCCGACCTGAGCAGTGTGCGTCGATCGATCATCTCTCTCCTTGGGGCGGTAGGCGGTGCTGCCGAGGTGTTGTACGCAAGCGCAGACGGGTGGTGCCTGCAATCATTCGGGACTCCTCAACTCCACTGAGAGGGTTCTGAAACCTTGCACAGGCAGGCCGAACCCGAGCAATAGCAACCACGACCAGCGAAATTTTCGCGCCGCCGGACCGGCGGTCAGTGCAGCCAGGTGTAGTGGTGTTCGGGGCGGCCGGTGGAGCCGTAGTGGAGGGTCAGGGTGACGCGGCCGGTTTTGGCGAGGTCGGCCAGGTAGCGCTGGGCCGTACCGCGGGAGATGCCGGCGTCGTCGGCGACCTGGGCCGCGGTGACCGAGCCGCGGGCGGCGATCAGGATGTCCCGCACCAGGGCGGTGGTCTCCTGCGAGCGTCCCTTGGCCGCGGACAGGTCGCCGCTGTGCAGGACGGCGTACGCGTGGTCGATCTGCGTCTGGTCGACCGGGCGCGGTCCGGTGAGGGTCGCCCAGCTGCGTGCGTACGCCGTGACGCGGTCGGCGAGGACCTCGATCGGGAACGGCTTCAGGATGTAGTTCACGGCACCGGCCCCGAACGCCCGGCGGACCGTCCCGGGATCGTTCGCCGAGGTGATCATGATGCACGGCGCACCGAGCCGGCCGATCAGCGTCGTACCGGGCGCGTCCGGCAGGTACTCGTCGAGCAGCACCAGGTCCGGGCGCTGGGCCCGCGCCAGGCGGAGCGCGTCGGTCGCGCTCCGGGCCTGGCCGATCGCCTCGCAGTCCGCGAGCGTGTCGATCGCGTCGGCGTGCAGCTTCGCGACCCGGAAGTCGTCGTCGACCACGAGCACCCGGAGCTTCATGGCAGTACCGCCGTCGTCGGGGCCGCGACGACGTCCTCCAGGCGGGCCGAGAAGACCGCGCCGTGCGTTCCGGATCCGCCCGGGTCGGCGAGCAGTACGTCGCCCCGGTACCGCCGGGCGGTACGGCGGGCCAGGCCGAGCCCCAGCCCGTGGCCGTCGCGGGCGAGCTCCCGGGTGGTGAAGCCCGGCTGGAAGATCTCGTCCCGCGCCCCAGCCGGTACGCCGGTACCGGAGTCGACGACGTGCACGACCAGCGCGTGCCCGTCCGAGGCGAGCGTGATCTCGACCCACGCGCCGCCGGACCCGGCGGCGGCGCGGATGCCGTTGTCGACCAGGTTGCCGACGACCGTGATGCAGTCCAGCGGCTGCGTCAGGCGTCCGTCGACCCAGGTCGTGTCCCCGAGCCGCAGCCGGACTCCGGCCTCCGAGGCGGCGGCCGACTTCGCGGTCAGCAACCCGGCCAGGTACGGATCGGCGATCCGGTCGCCCCAGACGGTGGTGGACCCGCCGAGCTCCCGGAGGTAGTCCCGGGCCTCGTCGACGTGGCCGAGCCCGAGCATGCCCGACACCGCGTGGATCCGGTTGTTGTGCTCGTGGGCCTGGGCCCGCAGCGCGTCGGTGAGAGCGCGGGTCGCCTCGAGTTCGCGGGCGATGCTGTCGAGGTCCGAGTGGTCCCGCAGTACCAGCACCTGCCCGAGGTCGGTGCCGTCGCGGACGACGGCCAGCCGGGTCGCCCGTACGGTGTTGTCGCCGATCACCGTCGTCTCGCCGACCGGCGCGTCATCGCGGGTCAGCAGCGCCACGACCGGCTCGGGCAGCCCGGCGTCCCGGACCGGCCGGCCGGCCGGCCGAGCACCGAGCAGTCGTTCGGCCTCGCTGTTGCAGGCGGTGACGATGCCGCTCGGGTCCACGGCGACGACCCCGTCGCGGACACCGCTCAGCACCGCCTCCTGCCCGCGCAGCAGGTCGGCCAGTTCGGCGGGTTCGAGGCCGTGGGTGGTACGCCGGAACCGCCGGGCCAGTGCGATCGCGCCGCCGATCCCGAGCAGCAGCGAAACGCTGCCTCCGGCAACGAGTTGGCGGGTGAGCGTCCACACGCGTTCGTTGACCCGGCTCATCGCCAGGCCGACGCTCACGGTCCCGACGATCCGCCCGTCGGCGGCGCGCAACGGGACGCTGCCGGTGGCCGACGTACCGGAGGCCTCCTGGTCGATCGTCATCAGCTGACCGCCGGTGCGTACGGCGGTCAGGTCGGTCCGGATCCGGTCGCCGACCGCCGCCGGATCCGGACTGCTGTAGCGGATGCCCGAGGTGTCGGCGACGACGACGTACTGCGCGTTGGTCCCGGACCGCACCCGCTCGGCCTCGAGCTGCACGGGTCCGCCGGGTGTGGGCACATCGCCGAGCCACTGTGCGTAGCGGTTGTCCAGCGCGACCCCGCGGGCGATCGTCAGCGCCCGGATCTCGAACTGCCGCTGCACGATCGCGCGGACGACGTACGTCGCGATCACCACCGACGTGACGAGCGTGGCGGCGACCAGCGCCGTGACCAGCAGCAGCAACTGGTCGCGCAACCGCAGCCGCGGCCTCCGCACGGCGACACTGATCAGGCGCACAGCCCGAACCATAGTGCGAACGCCGCGCCGGCGGATCAGCGAGCGCCTGTGTTCTTTATGAACTCAACGCCGGGAACGCGCGCAATGTAGGCCGGGCCAATGCTCTTTCCTACCGTGACGGTCCACCGAACGAGGAGGACAGCATGAGACAACGCCCGGTACGACTCGCGACGATCCTGGTGACGTGCGCGGCTCTTACCGCCGCCGGCGCAGTCAGTGCCCTGGCCGTGCCCGACCTGAACGCGAAGGAGCTGACGATCTGGGCCGTCGCGCCGCAGCAGACGGTGACCAAGCAGACCGACGAGCAGGACAAGTACAACCAGGCGCACGGCCGGCCGACGCCGACGCCCGAGTTGCTCCAGCCGACCCTCGACAGCAGCCTGGCCGCGTACAAACCGCTCGGGAAGAACAAGCTGAGCGGGACCTACAACTGCGGCGCGTCCGACGTGCTCGCGGCGCTGTCCAAGGACTGGGTGAAGGAGTTCACCCAGCTGTACCCGAAGGTGAAGATCAACCTCGATCCGCCGTACGCCGGCAGCCTCGGTGCGCTCGCGCTGATCGACGGCAAGCTCGACTGCGTGTTCGTGTCCCGGGAACTCAAGCCGTCCGACGACGTGGCGTTCCGGGCCAAGTTCGGCTACGGCCCGACGTCGATCCCGATCTCCGGCGGCAGCTACCGGCACTTCGGCTTCCTCGACTCGATGGGCTTCGTGGTGAACGCGGCGAACCCGGTCAACCGGCTGTCGTTCGACCAGCTCGACCGGCTGCTGTCCACCACCCACAACCGCGGCGGTACGCCGATCCGTACCTGGGGCGACCTCGGGCTGACCGGGGAGTGGAAGGACAAGCCGATCCACATCTACGGCATCCAGCCGTGGAACGGGTTCGAGGAGTTCGTCCGCGAGCGGGTGCTCGACTACAACGGCAACCGTGGCGAGTGGCGGGCCGCGGGTACCGATCCGCAGGTCTCCTGGGACACGACGGTCTTCAAGCAGGCCGAACACGTCGGCAAGGACCCGTACGGCATCGCCTACACCGGCATGGCGTACGTCGACCAGCCGGTGAAGGTGCTGTCGCTGAGCAACCACGACAACGATCCGGCGTACGCACCGACGTACGAGAACGTCGCGTCGGCGCAGTACCCGCTGAGCCGGCTCGTCTACCTGAACCTGAACAAGGCGCCGGGCCGCGCGATGGACCCGGTGATGAAGGAGCTGATCAAGTTCGTCATCAGCAAGCAGGGGCAGCGCGTCGTCGGCAACCAGGGCGTGTTCCTCCCGCTTCGCGGCTTCCAGAGCGCGGCGTCCGCGCAGCAACTGCGATCCCTGCCCTGAGCGGACAGCGGCTCGACGGCTGTCCCGGCGCGCGCCGGGACAGCCAGGGAGCTCAGGCGTCGCGGCGCAGCACGAGGACCAGCGACAGGGCGAGGGGAAGCACGGCGTACGCCACGCAGATGAGCAGGCCCTGGAGCAGACTCGGTGAATTGGGCGGCGGTGCCGGGGTGCTGATGAGGGCGTTGCCCGCCGACCAGAGGTTCCACTTCGTGGGCCACGTGGCCCAGTCGGAGGTACGGGCGGCCACCACCGGGAGGATGAAAACGAGAGCGAACAACGTGCTGATCGCGCCGGCGGTATGCCGGATCAGCGCCCCGAGACCGACACCGAGCAGGGTCAGGGTGAGCAGGTACGCGGTGGCGCCGAGGACCGCTCGGAGTGCCCCCGGCGAACCGAGTGAGACGTCCAGGTGTTCTCGATGCAGACCGGCTTGCGCGACGAAGAAGCAGGCGAAGGCGAGCACGCCGCCGGCAACGATCGCGGTCGTCGCCGTGACCGCGGCCTTGGCCAGCAGTACGGCGAGGCGGCGCGGTACGGCGGTGAACGTCGTACGGATCTGCCCGGTGGTGTACTCCGAGGTGATCGCCAGCGCACCGAGGACTCCGAAGGCGAGCTGGGCGAAGGCGAGACCGTCGAAGCTGAGGTTCACCGGGTCGAAGGCGAGCTTGTCGGCAGGGGAGAGGGCAGCGTAGCCGGCGGCCCGCCCGGTCGCCGAGAACAGCGCCCCGGCGATCGACACGGCCGCGGCGGCGAGCAGGCTCAACGGCGTCGAGCGGACGGAGCGGAGTTTGGTCCACTCGGAGGCGACGACGGGGATCATCAGTTGCTCCTGAAGTCGGAGTCGGCGAGGTCGAGGTAGACGTCCTCCAGGGACCGTCCGTCGCGGGTGAACTCGGCGAGCGGCCCGTCCGCGATCAGCCGGCCGCGGCCGAGCACGACGAGGTGGTCGGCGACGAGCGCCATCTCGCTCATCAGATGGCTGGACACGAAGACGGTCCGGCCCTCGCCGGCGAGGTCGCGGAGCAGTCCGCGGATCCAGCGGATGCCTTCGGGATCGAGGCCGTTCATCGGTTCGTCGAGCAGCAGGACGGCCGGATCACCGAGCAGCGCCGCCGCGATCCCGAGCCGTTGCCGCATTCCGAGGGAGAACCCGCCGACCCGGCGGCGGGCGACGTCGGTCAGCCCGGTACGCCCGAGCACCTCGGCGATCCGGCGCCGCGGGATCCGTCCGGCCTGGGCGGTGCAGAGCAGGTGGTGGTACGCCGACCGCCCGCCGTGCAGGCCGTTCGCGTCCAGGAGCGCGCCGACTTCCCGTAGCGGTTCGCCGAGTGCGGCGTACCGGGACCCGTTGACGAGCGCCGTGCCGGAGTCGGGCCGGTCCAGGTCGAGCAGCAGGCGGAACGTCGTCGACTTCCCGGCGCCGTTCGGGCCGAGGAACGCGGTCACCCGTCCGGGCCGCACGGTGAGGCTGAGGTCGTCGACGGCCCGCGCCGATCGGTAGCGTTTGCTGAGGTTGGTCAGTTCGATCATGACTTCAGCCTGGATTCCGGCACCGGGCCGGGGCATCTGGCCGGAGGCGGATCCCGGAGTTGCTACCTCTGTCCGGAGATATCTGTCCTGAGGATGATGACCGGCGTCCGTCGCCCGCCTACCGTCGTGTCCATGGCCTTCCAACTGACCCGGATGCGTCCGCTGCAGCTCGCCGTCCTGGAGTGGATCCCTGCTGGTCTGTACGGCGTCCTCGCCTGGGCGCTGGCGCACAGAGGTCCGATGGCCCCGGCTCTGGTGGGGAGCGCTGCGGCGGCAGTGGCGTTGGCCCTGGTAAGTCTGCGGCCGGCGTGGTCGTTGGGGTGTGGTCTGGTGCCGCTGGCGTTGTCGCCGTTCGAGCCGTCCCTCGGCTTCGTCGCCGTGCCGTTGGTCTGTCTGGCCGTGTTCCGGCTCTCGGACCGTCGGCGATCGCTCGTCGCGGTGGTCGTCGCCGAGGCCGGTGTCGTAGCGACCGCCTTGCCGGACTTCCGCCGGTCCGGTGGGATCGTGCCGTTCGGTGCGATGGTGCTGGGCGCCTGGATCGTCGGGCGGATGGCCGCGCGGTACCGCCGTCAGTCGGAGGAACTTGCCCGGCAGCAGGAACGGATGCGGATCGCTCGCGAACTCCACGACATCGTTGCCCACAGCATGGGTGTGATCACGGTCCAAGCGGGCTACGGCAGCCTGGTGATCGACGAACAGCCGGCCGCGGCCCGGGCCGCGCTGGCGACCATCGAGCAGACCGGTCGGCAGACACTGGCCGAACTGCGCGGTCTGGTCGGCGTCCTCCGGTCCGACGAGCAGCTCGAGCTCGCGCCGACGCCCGGCCTCGCGCAGCTGGACGAACTCGTGACCCAGACCGCGAAGGCAGGCGTCCGGGTCAACCTGACCGTCACCGGCAGCTCGGCCGGGATCCCGGCCGGGATCGGGCTTTCGGCGTACCGGATCGTCCAGGAGGCCCTGACGAACGTCGTGAAGCACGCGTCGACGCCGTCGGCCGACGCAACCGTCGACTGCGGCGCCGACGCGTTGTCGATCGAGGTCGTCGACCACGGCGCCGGCTGCCCGGACCGTCCGCGGCCGGGCCACGGCCTCACCGGGCTGGGGGAGCGAGTCGCGCTGTACGGCGGCAGCCTGCACGCGGAACCCCTTCCGGACAAGGGCTTCCGCGTCCTTGCCCGGATCCCGCTCGGGGTGGAGGCGTCGTGACCATTCGCGTCGTGATCGCGGAGGACCAGGAGCTGGTCCGCGCCGGCCTGAAAGGCATCGTCGGCACCGCCCCGGACCTCACGGTGGTCGGTGAGGCCGGCGACGGTGCGGCGGCGATCGAGGTCGCCGCCTCGACCGGTCCGGACGTGGTGCTGATGGACATCCGGATGCCCGGCGTCGACGGGCTCGAGGCGACGCGGGTCATCACCCGGTCCTCGCCGGCGCGCGTCCTGATCCTGACCACCTTCGACCTGGACGACTACGTGTACGCCGCCCTGCGCGGTGGCGCGAGCGGCTTCCTGCTGAAGGACACGCCGCCCGCCGACCTGCTGGCGGCGATCCGGGTGGTCGCGGCCGGCGACGCGCTGCTCGGGCCGTCGATCACGCGCCGCCTGATCGACAAGTTCGTGGAGCCGGCCGCGCCGTCCGGCGGACAGCGACTTCCGCCGGTCACCGGCCGCGAGCGCGAGGTACTGCTACTGATCGCGGACGGACTGTCCAACGCCGAGATCGCCGCGTCGCTCCACATCGAGGTCGGCACCGTCAAGACGCACGTCGCCCACCTGCTCACCAAGCTGGATGCCCGCGACCGTGTCCAGCTCGTCATCCTCGCGTTCCGCGCCGGCCTGGCCCGCACCGGGTAATTCGGTCCCCGCGACCTCGCCGGCGCCGTACCGATCCGGCAGGAACAGCCGGAAGACGGCGGGTGCGGCCGACGCCACGACCAGCCGGCCGCCCATCGACTCGGCGAGGTTCCGGGCCAGCGCGAGACCGATGCCCGATCCGCTGCCATTACCGGAACGCTGACCGCGGCGGAAGATGTCCGGGACGTCGGCGCCGATGCTGCCCTCGTCCTGGACGTCGACGGCGGTCGTGTCGAGGACGTCGCGGGCCGCGACCCGGACCGTGCCGTGCCCGTGGGTGCGGGCATTGTCGAGGAGTACGTCGAGGATCTGCCGGCCGTTCGCGAGCGGTACGGCGCGGAGTTCGACCTGGTCCTCGATCGTGAAGACGAGTCGGCGGCCGCGCTCGGCGAGCAGGCCGTGCCAGCGGTGCCCGGTCTCGGTGAACAGTTCGCCGATCGTGCCCAGTGGACCGTGCGGTTCGTCGGCGGGGAGCTGCGACAGTTCGAGCACGTCCTGAACGGTTCGCTGCAGCGCTCCGGTCTGCTGCAGGGCGTCGTCGACGGCGCCGCGGGTGTCGGCGTCGGGGTCGGTCTGGGCGGTCTCGAGGGTCAGGCGGAGCCCGGCGAGCGGAGTTCGCAGCTGATGAGCGGCGTCGGCGGCGAAGTGCCGGGCGTGGTCCAGCACGTGGCCCAGGCGCTCGACCATGGTGTTCTGGGCGTTGGCGAGGGCGTCGACCTCGGCGATGCCGGTCGGGGTCGCGCGGGCGGACAGATCGCCGGCGGCGACGGCGTCGGCGGTACGGGCCAGGGACTCGAGCGGGGCGCTCAACCGCCTGGCCTGCCAGGTCGCGACCGTGACACCGATCAGCAGGGCGACGACGGCACCACCGAGTACGGCGAGCCAGGCGAGCACGATCCGGGTCCACACCGCGCTGACCGGCGAAGAGGCGCGGACCACGCCGATCACCGCCTCGGACGATGCGACCGGTACGGCGACGACCAGCGAGCCGGCGGCTTCGCCCTGGACGACGTGCCCGGCGAGACCGGCTCGGGTGCTGTCGTCGGCGACCTGTGGTCCGGTGCCCGCACGCAGCCGGAGCGTCCGGTCGTAGACCGCGAGCTGTCCGTCGGTCGTGGGCCGCGGCAGCTCGACCGGGTCGTTGGCGGCGAAGTCGGGGCCGACCTGGACCGCGGCGGCCAGGGCGGCGCGTTCGAGCTCGGCGCGTTCGTCGGCGAAGAACGAGATCCGGATGCCGATCGCCAGCGGTACCGCGACCAGGATCAGCGAGACCAGGGCGGCCGCGAGCGCGACCCGGACGACACGACGCCGCATGTCACCATCATGCCGGGGCGTCAGCCGTGCCGCGCAAGGTTTTGCCGTCCTCTAACCTCGGTCGGATCGGACGCTTACCCGCCAGTTCCTAGCCTCGAACGAATGAAGATACTCGCGCTCTCCCTCGGTGCCGCCGTACTTCTGACCGCCTGTGGTGGCGGCGGCTCTGCTGGCTCATCGGCTGCGCCGCCCCCGGTGACACCGACAGCCTCCACTCCCGCACCGTCGACGCCGGCGACCCAGCCGGCACCGTCGGCCCAGCCTTCGAAGCCGGTGGCCACGGAGTCCAATCCGCCGGGTGACATCCCGGACAACCAGGCGTACGTCGCGTTCCAGGGCGCCGGCTTCGCGGTGAAGGTGCCGGAGGGCTGGGCACGCACGGTGACCGGTACGACGACCGCGTTCACCGACAAGCTGAACCGGATCGAGACCACGCCGTCCAGCATGTCCGCGGCGCCGACGCCCCAGTCGGCGCAGACCACGGTCGTCGCGGAACTCAGCCGGAGCGTGCCGCGGTTCGCGATGGGCAAGGTCAGCGAGATCACCCGGTCCGCGGGCAAGGTCGTGCTGGTCACGTACCAGGGCGACTCGGCGCAGGACCCGGTGACCGGCAAGGTCGTCCGCGACGCCTTCGAACGGTACCTGTTCTACCGAGGCGGCAAGCAGGTCGCGCTGACGCTGGTCGGGCCGGCGAACGCCGACAACGTCGACCCGTGGAAGACCGTCTCCGACTCGTTCCGGTGGGCCTGATGACCGACGACGTGTTGTGGTGCCACGACCTGTACCGGTTCTATCGCTCCGGTGACGAGGAGACGCTGGCGCTGCGCGGCGTCAGCCTGCGGGTCGCCCGCGGCGAGGTCGTTGCCGTGGTCGGACCGTCCGGCTCCGGCAAATCGACGTTGCTCGCCTGCCTGGCAGGGCTGGACGAACCGGACGGCGGCGCGGTGACGCTCGGCGGTGAACGGGTCAGCCACCGGCCGGAGGCCGAGCGTGCGCGGATCCGCAGCCGTCGCCTCGGCGTCCTGCTGCAGTACGGAAATCTCGTCACACATCTGTCGGTGCGGGCGAACATCCAGCTGGTCCAGGCCCGGGCCAAGGGCGAACGGCCGGCGCCTGACGACCTGCTCGAGCAGGTCGGGCTGCGGGAGCGGGCGTCCGCACTGCCCCGTGAGCTGTCCGGCGGAGAGCTGGCCCGCGCGGGCCTTGCGGTTGCGTTGAGCAACGATCCCGACGTACTGCTGGCCGATGAGCCGACCGGTGAGCTCGACGGCCGGACCGAGCAGGTCGTCCTGGACCTGATCCGGGCCCGCGCCGGCGACGGCCGCGGCGTTCTGCTGGTGACACACAGTCCGGCGGTGACCGGGATCGCGGATCGCGTGATCACCTTGTCCGACGGGAGGATCGCGGCATGACGCTCGTTCGGTGTACGGAGGCCGCCCGCACCTTCGGTCAGGGTGATCAGGCAGTGGTGGCGGTGCATGGCAGCACCTGTGCGGTCGAGCCGGGTGCGCGGATCGCGATCACCGGCTCGTCCGGCTCCGGAAAGTCGACCCTCCTGCATCTGCTGGCCGGCCTCGAAACCCCGACCGGTGGAGCGGTCGAGTGGCCGGAGCTGGGAAACAGTGCGGCGGAGCGTTCGCGTGACATCGCCGTCGTCTTCCAAGGACCCAGCCTGTTGCCGGCGTTGACCGTGGCGGAGAACGTCGGCCTGGCCGCCGTACTCACAGGCGTTTCCGAGACCGAGGCCGATCGGCGCGCGGCCGCCGCGATGGAGACGGTCGGCGTCGCCATGCTGACCGATCAGCTCGCCGACACGCTGTCCGGTGGGCAGGCGCAGCGGGTGGCCATCGCCCGCGCGATCGCCCTCCGGCCGCGGCTGGTACTCGCCGACGAGCCGACCGGGCAACTCGACGGGGAAACCGGCGCGCACGTTCTCGACGTACTGATGGCGGCTGTCGCCGAGACCGGCGCTGCGCTGGTCGTGACGACGCATGATCCGGCCGTCGCCGGACGCCTTGGTGAGCATTGGCAGATGAATGACGGCCGGCTCGTGGTGCCGGCCCGGGAAGGTGTCCGATGATGACGCTCTGGTTGCGCGGCCTGGTTCAGCGCCGGGCGTGGCGGTTGCTGGCAACTGCGGCGGGTGTTGGTCTGTCCGTGGCGCTGATCGCCGCGATCGGCGCGTTCCTGACCGCCTCCAAGGCGACGATGACGGCTCGCGCGGTGGCGACGGTCGCGGTCGACTGGCAGGTCGAGGTACAGCCGGGCGGTGACCCGGCAACGGTGCTCGCCGCGGTGCGGCAGGCTCCGGGGATCGCGCAGGCGCTGCCGGTCCAGTTCGGCCGTACGACGGGATTCCAGGCCGCGATCGCCGGATCGACGCAGTCCACCGGGCCGGGCGTCGTCCTGGGGATCCCGAAGGACTACCGCGCCACGTTCCCGGGCGAGGTACGGCAGCTGACCGGGCGATCGGACGGCGTCCTGCTGGCGCAGCAGACCGCGGCGAACCTGCACGCGGCGCCCGGCGACACGATCCGGATCGGCCGGCCAGGACTGCCGCCCGTGTCGGTGACAGTGGACGGCGTGATCGACCTGCCGCAGGCCGACTCGCTCTTCCAGAAGGTGGGCGCGCCGCCGCAGTCGCAACCGTCCGCGCCACCCGACAACGTCCTGCTGCTGCCCGCCGACCGCTTCGCTCAGCTGATGGGCCCGGTCGCCGCCGTGGACCCGCAGGCGATCAGGACCCAGGTCCACGCGAACCGTACCGCGGCGCTGCCGCATGCTCCGGCGGCCGCCTATACCTCGGTCGTTGGGGCCGCCCACAACCTGGAGGCGGCGTCGACGGGATCGGCCGTGGTGGGGGACAACCTGGCGGCGGCGCTCGACGCGGCGCGGAGTGACGCGGCGTACGCGCAGATCCTGTTCCTCTGCCTCGGTCTGCCGGGCGCTGTGCTGGCGGCATTGCTGACCGCTGCGGTGGCCGGATCCGGAGCCGTCCGGCGACGGCGCGAACAGGCGCTGTTGCGGGTCCGCGGATTCGGGATCCGCCGGGTTGTCGGCCTGGCCGCGCTGGAGGCCGGGCTGGTCGGCGTTCTCGGCGGACTGCTGGGCGTGCTCGTGGCGGCGATCGTCGGGCGTACGGCGTTCGGCAGTACGTCGTTCGGCGCCGGGACGGGGGCTACGTTGCTGTGGTTCGGCATCGCGTTCGGCGTCGGTCTGGTGATCGCCGGGCTGACGGTGCTGCTGCCCGCGGTCCGTGATCTGCGCGGCAGCAGTGTGGTCGCCGCGCGCCGTCAGGTCGACCGGGCCCGCAATCCGTTGTGGATGCGTCTCGGGCTCGACTTCATCTGCCTGGTCGTGTCGCTGCTGGTGTTCCGTGCGTCGAGCGGCAACAACTACTCGCTGGTGCTCGCGCCCGAGGGCGTACCGCAGATCTCGGTGTCCTACTGGGCGTTCTTCGGGCCGGCCTTGTTGTGGATCGGCGGGGCACTGTTGCTGTGGCGGCTCGCGTCGCTGGCGCTGGCGCACGGGCGCGGCGCGTTGACGGTGCTGGTACGGCCGCTGACCGGACCGCTGGCGCGGACGACCGCCGCGAGCATGTCCCGGCAGCGCACGCCGCTGGTGCGTTCCGTCGTACTGCTGGCGCTGGCGATCTCGTTCGCGGTGTCGACGGCGACGTTCAACGCGACGTACCGGCAGCAGGCGGAGGCCGATGCACAACTCACGAACGGCGCGGACGTCACCGTCACCGAGTCGCCAGGAGTCGTCGCGGGACCGGGCGCCGGTACTGCACTGGCCGCGATCCCCGGAGTACGCAAGGTGGAACCGCTGCAGCACCGGCTCGCGTACGTCGGGTCGGACCTGCAGGACTTCTACGGCGTACGGCCGGACACGATCGCCGGCTCGACCGCGTTGCAGGACGCGTACTTCGTCGGCGGTACGGCGCGGGCCCTGCTGCAGAAACTGGCCCAGCGGCCGGACTCGATCCTGGTCAGCGACGAGACCGTGAAGGACTTCCAGCTGTCGCCCGGGGACCTGATCCGCCTGCGGCTGCAGGACAGCCGGACGAAGGGCTTCCGGACCGTGGCCTTCCACTATGCCGGGATCGTGAAGGAGTTCCCGACGGCGCCCCGGGACAGCTTCTTCGTCGCGAACGCGGCGTACGTCGCCAAGGCGACCGGTAACGATGCGATCGGGTCGTTCCTGGTGGACACCGGCGGCAAGAACCAGGCGGCGGTCGCGGCCGCCGTACGCAGCAAGCTCGGCGACTCCGCGAAGGTCACGGACCTGACGCAGGTCCGGGCGCAGGTCGGGTCCAGCCTGACGTCGGTCGATCTGGCCGGGCTGACCCGGTTCGAGCTGGCGTTCGCGGTGCTGATCGCGGCCGGTGCGGGTGGTCTGGTCCTGGCCCTCGGGCTGGCCGAACGGCGTCGTACCTTTGCGATCGCGACCGTGCTCGGGGCTCGCCGCGGGCAGTTGCGCGGGTTGGTGCTGAGCGAGGCGCTCGCGGTGACGATCGGCGGCCTGATCGGCGGTGCGCTGGTGGCGTGGGGGCTGTCCGGGATGCTGATCAAGGTGCTGACCGGCGTGTTCGATCCGCCACCGTCGACGGCGGCCGTGCCGTGGCCGTACCTTTCGGCGACGCTGGTGGTCGCGGTGGCGGCGATCGCGGTCGGTGCGCTGGCGAGCGCGCAGGGGTCGACGAGACCCGCGGTCGAGGAGCTGCGGGAGCTGTGACTCAGCTTGTCCTCAGTTGGGCGGTCCTACGGTCGGGGGTGTGAAATCCACGGCCGAACGTACTCCGGTGGTCATCGTCGAGGACGATGACCGGATCGGGCGGTTGCTCGAGCGGGCGTTGACGGGGAACGGGTACGAGTCCTTCTGGGCGCGTACCGGGCGGGCCGGTCTGGCTGTTGCGCGCCGGGAACAGGCCGAGGTCGTCCTCCTGGACCTCGGCCTCCCCGACGCGGACGGGGTGGATCTCGCCCGGCGGTTGCGGGCCGAGCTGCCGGGGCTCCTGCTGGTGATGCTGACCGCGCGCGGCGAGGAGATCGACATCGTGTCGGGTCTGGACGCCGGGGCGGACGACTACCTGGTCAAGCCGTTCAGCCTGACCGTGCTGCTGGCGCGGCTTCGGGCGCACCTCCGCCGTCGCCCGGCGCCGCGCGTCGAAGGCCCGGTGGCGATCGCGGACCTGACCGTGGACACGGCAGCACGGCGCTGTACGGTCGCCGCCGCCGAGCTGCCGCTGCGGCCGAAGGAGTACGAGCTCCTGGAAACCCTGGTCCTGAACGCCGGTGCGGCGCTCTCCCGCGAGGACCTGATGGCGACGGTCTGGGACGAGAACTGGTACGGCTCCACGAAAACCCTCGACGTGACGATCGCGGCTCTACGTCGCCGACTGGAGTCGGCCCGCGACGCCGTACCGTCGCTGCGGCTGCCTACGGTGTCGACGCTTCGCGGCCACGGGTATCGCTTGGATCCGCCCGCCACCCACTGAGCAGGTGCACCAGCGTGGCGAGCAGGCACAGCCAGGTCACCGCCACCGTCCACCCCGCCAGTACGTCGGTCGCCCAGTGGTAGCCGAGGTACACGCGGCTGAGCCCCATCGCGACGCTCAGCACGACAGCGACCGCCGTACCGGCGATCTTCAGTGCCCGGGACACGCCCGTGTACCAGAGCAGCGCTGCGAGCAGCAGGAAGAACACTGTGCCGCTCAGCGAGTGCCCCGACGGGAACGAGAACCCGTTGCTGACCGTGCCGAGGACGATGCTCGCGTCCGGCCGATGCCGGCCGATCAGCACCTTGAGGGCGTACGTGAGGATCGCGGCACCCGTCATCCCGGCGGCGAGGACGACGGCAGGTCGCCAGCGGTGGGTGCGAAGCCGGATCAGGCCGGCGGCGATCACGGTGAGAACAGTGAGCACCGGGACCTGGCCGACGAAGGTGATCGCCCGGGCGAAGAAGCTCAGCACATCGGTGCGGTGGGCAACGAAGTTCGTGGTCAGCTGCGGGTCGAAGGCGGCGAGGCCGTCGCCTTCCACCGCTGCGTCCGCCTGGACGACGAACGCCAGCGAGCCGAGGACAGTCAGTAGCAGACCGGCGGTGGTACGTGGTGCCACGTGCACAGATCAGCCGCCGTCGGGGTCGAGGCGGTAGCCCATGCCGCGCTGCGTCTGGATGGCGTTGCGTTCGAAGGGCGCGTCGAGTTTGAGGCGCAGGTACCGGATGTAGACCTCGACGACGTTCGGATCGCCCTCGAAGGCCGGGTCCCAGACGCTGTCCAGGATCTCGGCCTTGCTGACGGTCTCGCCGCGATGCCGCATCAGGAACTCGAGCAGGCCGTACTCGCGGCGGGTCAGCACGACCTCCTGGCCGGCGCGTTCGACGCGGCGCCGGACCGGGTCGAGGGCCAGGTCGCCGGCGGTCATCACGACCGGGCGTTCGGGGGCGCCCCGCCGGATCAGCGCGCGCAGCCGGGCGACCAGCACGATGAAGCTGAACGGCTTGGTCAGGTAGTCGTCGGCGCCGAGGTCGAACGCGTCGGTCTGGTCGTAGTCGCCGTCCTTCGCGGTCAGCATCAGCACCGGCGACCAGACGCCGCGTTCGCGGATCTGCTCGAGCACCTTGTAGCCGTTCAGTTTCGGCAACATGATGTCGAGCACGATGACGTCGTACGCGTTCTCCGTCGCGGCCCAGACGGCGTCCTCGCCGTTGTGCACGACCTCGACCACGAACCCGTCCTCGGTCAGCCCGTGCCGAACCGTCTCGGCCAGGGGGACCTCGTCCTCGACAATCAGCACCCGCATGGTTCCAGTGTCCTGCCAGGTTGCTGAGAGCAACCTGAGTCAGCGTGTCGGCAGCGGCAACGTGACCGTTGCGACGGTTCCCTGTGAGGCTGCCGGGGCCAGTGTGACGGTTCCGTGATGCGCTTTGGCGATCTCCTGGACGATCGACAGGCCGAGCCCCGAGCCGCCGCTGGCCCGCGCCCGGCTGGTGTCCAGCCGGACGAAACGCTCGAAGACCCGCTGCCGGTCGCTCTCCGGGATCCCGTCGCCGTCGTCCTCGACCGTGACGACCGCGCTGCCGTCCTGCTCGGTCGCGCTCAGTCGTACCGTGCTGTGCGCGGCGGTGGCGGCGTTGTCCACCAGGTTGCGGATCAGCTGGCTGAGCCGCAGCGGATCACCGACGACCCGGACCGGCCGTACGTCGGACTGCACCTCGAGCCGCTGAGCCGCCCGCAGCCGCCGGACCTCGGTGTCGAGCAGATCGTCCAGGTCGACGTCGGCGCGGTGCAGCGGCAGTGCGGCGTCGTCGGCCTTCGCGAGCAGCAGCAGGTTCTCCACCAGCCGCTGCATCCGGACGGCCTCGCCCTTCATCAGCTCGTGCAGCCCTTGCCACGCCTGCCCGCGGGATGTCGGTTCGATCACGTCCAGGCCGGCCGACACCGTCGCGAGCGGTGACCTGAGCTCGTGGCTGGCGTCGGCGACGAATCGGCGCTGGTTCGCCTGGCCGGCCTGCAACCGGTCGAGCATCTCGTTCATGGTCGCCGCCAGCCGGGCGATCTCGTCGTCGGTCTCCGGCACCGGGACGCGCTCGGTCAGATCGCTCGACTCGATGCCCTGCACCCGCGACCGGATCCGTTCCACCGGACGCAGCGCCTGCCCGGTGAGCATCCAGCTCGCCGCGCCGACCACGATCAGCAGAACCGGGAACCCGAGCAGCAGGTACTGCGTGACCGTGGCAACGGTCGCCCGCTGTGTCTCGACCGACGACGCGACCACCGCGGTGTACGTCGTACCGCCGTAGTCGACGCCGCGGGCAACGATCAGGTAGTCGTGATCGTCGTCCAGCAAGGGCATTTCGCCGACCTCGGCCCGCAGGACCGTACCGGCGGCCGGCCGCAACCGGGTCAGCGGAACCGTGTCCGCCCGCGCCGACGACGCCGCGACGACCCGCCCGGAACTGTCCAGCACCTGCACGATCTGGCTCGCCCTCGTGGTCCTGGCGAGATCCGCGCTGAGGTTGTCGACACCTTCGTCGCTGACCTGCGACGCGACGTCGGAGACCCGCACGTTGGCGGCATCGGAGGCCGCGCTGATCAGCCCCCGTTGCAGGAGCAGCAGCAGTACGCCGGCCCCGAGCGCCATCGCTGCCGCGACGACGACCACCGCGGCCGCGGTCGATCTGCTCCGCACGGTGGCTCGGCGGAGCCAGGAGATCGCCGGCAAACTGACAGCTCCTTCCGAGAGACCCCTGGCCCAGTGTCGGCCGTCCTGCCTGAGCATCTCCTGAGACGTCCAGCTCGGCACGTCCGACTCAGCACGCTCTCAGTGCGAGGTGCCTAGCGTCGAAAGGGTGACATCCGAAGATCACGGCCCCACGACGCTGTCCGGCTGGGGCCGCACGATACGCCGGAGGTGTGAGGTGCGGCGACCGACGTTCGACGGCGGGCTGGTCGAAGCGGTCCTGGACACGCCGCGGCTGACCGTGCGCGGTGCCGGGAAGAGCTACGGCGACGCCGCGCTCCCGGGCGAAGATGCCGGTGACGTGCTCGACCTGACCGCGTTCGACCGGATCGTCTCGTTCGACGAGGGCGACGGTGTCGTGATCGTCGAGGGCGGCGCGCTGCTGAAGGACGTGATCGACCAGACCCTCCCGCTTGGCTGGAAACTCCCGGTGGTTCCCGGGACCGAGCGGATCACGATCGGCGGCGCGATCGCGTCGGACGTCCACGGTAAGAACCATCCGGGCGCGGGTTCGTTCGGCCAGCACGTGCTGTGGATCGCCTTGCTGCGTTCGGACGGCACGATCGCCCAGCTGTCGGCAGGCCAGGACGCGGACGGGTTCTGGGCCACGATCGGCGGTATGGGGCTGACCGGCGTGATCCTCCGGGCGGCCATCCAGCTGCAGCGGGTGGACACCGGCTGGATGATCCGGAACCGCCGCCGGACCCGTTCGCTGGACGAGACCGTCGCGGCGATGCAAGCGGGCGAGACCCGGCAGGAGCTCGATCCGGAGCGGCATGTCGTCGCCTGGCTGGACGCGCACACCCACGGCGCGAGCCTCGGCCGCGGCATCGTCGACGAGTACTACGGTGCCTCGACGCTGGACCTCCCGGGCGCCGTCGCGCCGTTCCCCGAGAACAGGTCGTCCGGCAGCCGGCACCCCCGATCGCTGCCCGGTCCCGGCGTGGTGACCGGCGCGACGATCGCCGCGGCGTCGGCCGCGCGCTGGCACCTGAGCAGGTCCGGGAACTCGCAGCTCGTCGCGATGCGCTCCGCGTTGTGCCCGCTCGATCGCGCCGACGGCTGGCCCGCGGCCTTCGGGCGGAGCGGGCTGGTGCAGTACCAGTTCGCCGTACCGCCGGAAGAGATCGGCACGATCCACGAAGTACTCGCGTACCTCGGCACCCACGGGCTGACGCCGGCGCTGGCGACGTTGAAGAACCTCGGCTTCGGTACGGCGGGCGCGCTGTCGTTCCCGATCCCGGGCTGGACGCTCGCGGTCGATCTCCCGGCGCGCCGGCTGCAGCCCGGCACCATGCACCCGATCGACAAGCTGATCGCGGGCGCCGGCGGCCGGGTGTACCTGGCGAAGGACGCGGTCACCGACCCGGAGCTGATCCCGTTGATGTACCCGCGGTTGCCGACCTGGCGACGTACACGGCAACGGCTGGACCCGGCCGGGCGCTGGACGTCCGGGCTGGCCGAGCGCCTCGGACTGCTGTCATGACCGCGGGATCGGTCCTACTTGTTGGTGGCTCCTCCGAAATCGGGATGGCGGTACTGATGCAGTTGCTCGGCCCAGCGCCGCGGCAGGTGATCCTGGCCGGCCGCCCGAGCGGCGAGCTCTGGCGGAACGCCGAGAAGCTCCGTGAGGCCGGGTATCCGGTGGACACGGCGGAGTACGACGCCGCGCTCGACACCGGCGAGCTGGACGGGATGCTCGACAAGGTCTGTGCGGAACGCCCGCTGGAGCTGGCGATCGTCGCAGTCGGATCGATGGCGACCACCTCCTTCGCGGAGGGGCTGCTGGTGAACGGTACGGCGATCTCGCTGCTGCTGCAGGCCTTGGTACGGCGGAAGCCCGAGCAGGTCGTGCTGCTGTCCTCGGCGGCTGCGGTCCGGCCGCGGGCGTCGATCGCGGCGTACTCGCTCGGCAAGCAACTGGCGGACTCGACCGCGCTGGTGCTGGGGCGGCAGTCCGACGTGCGGGTTCTCGTCGTACGGCCTGGGTTCGTGACGACGCGGATGACGGCCGGGCTGTCGAAACCGCCGCTGGCGACGACACCCGAGCGGGTGGCCCGGCGGGTCGCGGCGGCGATCGAGCTGCGCAAGACCGTTGTCTGGGTACCAGGCGCGATGAGTCTCGCCGTACGGGTGCTCAACCTGCTGCCCCGCAAGCTCCTTCCGGCGGCCTGGCGATGAAGATGAACCGGAAGCGGCGGCGCTTGCGTAAACGGTGGATCGCACTGGCCATCTGCCTGTTGCTGGTGGTCCCCGCGGTCTCGTACGTCCGCGCGCTGCTCTACCCGGGCAACGCGAGCTTCAGCGTGCGGACCGTCGAATGGTTCCGCGACCACGGCGGCGGCGGTCTGATCGACGCGATCGAGACCTGGAAGTACTCGCACCAGCAGCCACCCGCAACCGGCGCACCGATCGATGTCACCACGCCCGCGACCGTTCCGGCTCCGACGACCGGTCGGCCAGGGGTGCGCCCGACGTCCACCGGGTTGCCGGCCGTCCACTTGCTGCCGGGTATCCCCGCGCTTCCACACGAGGGCGCCTGGTCGGTGGCGAGGCAGTCCACGACCGGCGTACCGCTGATCTGGACGAACTGGTTCCGCGTCGACCCCGGCCACCTGCCGGTGACGGCCGCGGCCGCGCTCATGCCGCGCAACACCTACCACCTGCACCTGCAGCCCGGCACCCGCGAGCCGACCGTCGGGATGCAGTCCAAGACCGGGTACTCCGTGCCACAAGCCGACCGGTCGGCCCTGGTGGCGACGTTCAACGCCGGGTTCAAGATGAACGACTCGCACGGCGGCTGGTGGACGACCGAGTCCGCCGCCGTACCGCTGGTCGACGGCCGCGCGTCGGTGGTGATCTCCCGCGACGGCTCGGCGCGGATCGGTACCTGGAACCGGACGGTACGGATGACGAAGGACGTCGTCGCGGTCCGGCAGAACCTCGATCCGGTGATTGCCGACGGCCAGGTCGTGCCCGGGCTGACGGTGAACGCGAACGGTCGCTGGGGAACGGTCAAGAGCCAGTTCCAGTACACCTGGCGGTCCGGTCTCGGAACCGATGCCAACGGCAACTTGATCTACGTGGTCGGCAGCAAGCTCACGCTCGCCACGCTGGCGGCGGCGATGCACCAGGCCGGCATCGTGCAGGGCATGGAACTCGACATCCACTCGGCGATCGTGAGTTTCGGCATCGAGCAGCCGGGGCCGAACGGCACGGTCACCGGGCACCGCCTGCTGCCGTCGATCAGCTCTCCGGCCAACCGCTACCTGGTCGACGACCAGCGTGACTTCTTCTATGTGACGGCGAAATGACCAGCGTTCAGACACCAGTTCCCGTTGTCCAGCAGGAGGGTACGGCGCGCGCCCTGCTGCGGCTGAGTCGGCCGCAGCAGTGGCACAAGGCCGTGATGCTCTTCGCCGCGCCGGCTGCTGCCGGTGCGTTGGAGTCGCCCGGCATCGTACTGCGGGCTGCGATCGCAGCTGCCGGGTTCATCCTGCTGGCGGTGGCGATCTATGCGTTCAACGACATCCGGGACGCGCCCGACGATCGGCGGCATCCGCGTAAACGGCTCCGGCCGGTCGCCTCCGGTGCGTTGAGCCCGCTGGTCGCGGCGGTGTTCGGCGTCACGTCCGCCCTGCTGGGGCTTGCGATCGTGAGCGGTCTTGGCTGGCAGACCTTCGCGCTGGCGGCGGCGTACCTGATCGCACAGGTGCTGTATGTCTCCGGGCTGAAGCATGTCGCCGTGATCGATCTGATCATCGTCGCGCTGGGTTTCGTACTGCGGGCGGCCGCTGGTGGGACGGCTACCGGGCTGCCGGTGTCGCATTGGTTCCTGCTGGTCTCGTTGTTCGGCGCGATGTTCCTCGTCACCGGCAAGCGCAAGGCCGAGTACCACGCGGCCGGCAACGCGGTCAGCCGTCCGGTCCTGGCGGCGTACTCGAGCTCTTGGCTCGACCAGGTGATGACCGTCGCACTGCTCGGGACCGCGATGTCGTACGGGATGTGGGCGTTCCAGTATCTCGGCCACGACGTGTACCGCGAACTGCTCGCGATCTCGTTCCTCCCGTTCTTCACCGGGCTGCTGCGGTACGCCCTCCTGGTCTCGACCGGGCGCGGTGAGGAGCCCGAGCACGAGATCTTCCGCGACCGGGTGCTGCTGGTCGCCGGGCTCAGCTGGGCGGCGCTGCTCGGGGTCGGGCTGTACTGCGCTTGATACGCGCCACGTAGTACCGTAGTCGGATGCAGGCCAACGACTCCCAGACGCTGGTGCTCTCGGTGCTGGCGGACGGCCCGAAGCACGGCTACGCGATCAACAACGCCATCGAGGAGCTGACCGGCCAACGCCTCGGCGCCGGCAGCCTGTACGGCGCACTCACCCGCCTGGAGGCCAAAGGCCTGATCGAAACCCTCGAAGAGCAGGGCCGCCAACGACCCGTCCAACTCACCCCCACGGGCCGCGAGCTCCTGGAGAAGGAACTGCGGGCAATGGCGCGGGTCGCAACCGCCGGCCTCCGCAGCCTTGGGGTGCACCTCACGTGAACCGCAGGCAACGAGGCGCCGGGCCCGGAGCTGCACGCGATGGCGCCGACGGTGATTCGAACACCGTCGGCTCGCCGAACGCGGACGTGACCGGGGCGCGGCGGGGTTTTGGAGACGGAGCCGCGGGTGATGGTGGCGGCGGTGGTTCGAACGGCGTCCGGTCGTCGAACGCGGATGGGACCGGGCCGGGGGTCGGGGTGCGACGGGTTCGGTGGGGTCCTGGGTGGTTGTTGGTGCGGTTTTATCCTCGGCCGTTTCGGGAGCGGTGGGGGGCGGATCTGACGGGTGAGGTGGATCGGGCGGGGTGGCGGGGGATGCCGCAGCTCGTTTGGGCGATTGTGGGGATGTGGCTGCATCCGGCGATCTGGCCGGCCGACTCGATGGTCGAACGCCGGCGCCGGGTCGCCGCGCTCACGGTCGTCGTCACGGCGGCTGGGTGGTTGACGGCACACGCCGTGCTGGAGCTGACCGGCGCGGTGCCGCGGGCGCTGGCGCACTCGTGGATCCTCACGGTCTGCGACACGATGACGTTCCTCGGGTTCCTGCTCGCGCTGCCGATTCCCCGGCTGCGCTCGATCGTTCAGTTGGCGGTCCTCGCGGCCCGGCGGATCGCCGTGCCGGTCGCACTCGGCGCGGGCGTGGTGGTCGCAGTGCACCGGGATCTCGCCGTACCGGCCGTGGTGAAGCTCGCGGTCGTCGCCGCCTGGTGGCTGGCGTTGATGCTGATCGCCGGCCAGGTGATCCGCACCGTCGCGGACGTCGATCTCGCGGCGGTCGCGGTACCGAGCCCACGCCGCCTCCGCCTCGGCCTGTGGACGACCGCCGCGGGCCTCGCGGGAAGCGGCCTGACCATCCTGATGCCTGCGCTGGCCGGCACCGGCGACCTCGCCGGCGTGCTCGGCGGTTGCACTGTCCTCGCACTCGCCGCCGCCGTGAACGGCACGGTCCGCGACCTCGCCGAGGTCCGAACCGTCTAAGCCTGGATCCGTGGAAGTGCCCGCGATTCCAGCGGTTCACCCCTGAGCTTGTCCGTTCGCCGCTTGCATACCACCAGCGAACGGGCCAACTCGCAGGTTAACCCACCATATGGAGCCTGCCGGATCGAGGACCACTTCAGGTCCAGCAGCACCAGCGCGGCAAGCGGCTCCACCCCCGGTGTCGCGGACACCATTCAAGAGGTTCACCCACCACCTTGCCCCTTCACCAACGGCATGCGGCGGGTGAACGGGCAACGTGCGAGGTGAACCCCTGAAGTGGGGGGCTCTTCTGCTCGATGTGCGGGTGGTTGTCCCGGTTCGGGGTCGTGAGACGGGTCGTGGTGGGTGGGACCTGTGGATCGTGGGGGTGGCGGATCGCCAGGCCATCACAGTTGGCGTCGGGTGGATCGTGGCACGCTCAGGAGTGCTGCGGTCGCGCAGTTGTGATGGCCTGGGGATCCGGGGGCCGGCCAGGTGATCGACCTCGGTCCGGGCGGTCAGCGTGGCGCGGTCAGCGTGGCGTCCGGGTACGTGGTGCGTAGGGTGTCGATGGTGGCCGGCGGGGCGTTGCGTACGGCGTGGTCGAGGAACGTCGTGACGTAGTCGTTCTGGATCGTCAGCGCCCGGCGGCCGTCGATGCTGCCGAGGCCGATCAGGCTGCGCAACGGCCGGCCCAGGAAGTACAGGTCGTAGTCGGTGAAGTTCAGGTGGTGGGCGCCGGAGACCACGACCAGCCAGTGCGGGCTCGTGCTTGCCTTCAGCAACTGTGTGGCGGTCGCCTGTTCGCCGCCCTGGTCGGTGGCCTTGGAGCCGCAGGTGCCGGTGGTGCAGGAGTCCTCGGCGCCGAGGATCATGAACGGCTTCGCGAGCCCGGTGCCGACGACCTGGCCGAACTGCGTGCCGTCGAGGTCGACCGCGCCGGCGCAGCGCGGGTCCACCCGGCATGCCTCGAGTGATGACGCTCCGCCGAACGAGTGCCCGACGTACGCCACCTTCGGCTCGATCTTCCCGCCGAACTGCCCGGTCCCCCCGAGCGCGACCACCTGCCCGGCGACGAACCGCGCGTCCGTCGCCCACTCGGTCGCCAGCCGGTCGCCGGTCCGCTGGCTCTCCCCGGTGTGCCCGCCGGCATCCGGGGGATTGCCCTGGGAGTTGCTCGTGACGGCCTGCCCGCCGAGCACGGTCAGGTTCGCGCTGTACGTCGGCGTGAGCCCGGCGACGACGTACCCGTGACTCGCGAGGCTCTCGGCCAGCGCGCTGTACTGCGGTGCGGCGAACCCGAGGCCCGGCTCGAGAACGACGACCGGGAATCGCCCGCCGGCCACCGCGGCGCCGTCGATCGAGCGCACCCGGATCTTGCCGAAGTCGGTCTCGAACCAGCCGGCCGGCGCGCCGAACGCGAGCTTCGACCAGAGCCCCGGGGTGTACGCCGGATGCGCGCCCTGCGCGTCCGCCGGCGCCGGGTACCACAGCCAGACGGACAGCCGGCGCGGTCCGTGGTGCGGGTCGAGCGGATCGGCGCGCCCGGCATCGACCCACTCGAAACTCGTCCGGCCGACCTGGTACTTCCCGGTCAGCTCGGGCAGCACCACCTGCCGCGCACCGAACGCCGCCATCGCCAGCATGTACCAGGCCAGCAGCACCATCACGCTGCCGATCCCGATCAGTACCCGTCGCAACCACCGATGTCTCCGCATGACGGCCATAGTACACGCTGCGTACTACGCGACACGTACCAGTTCGCTCAGTTTCTTTTCAGGCAACCGCCAGTAGCGTCGCCGCCATGAGGCGGCTTGTGCGTGGCGTGGGGGCAATGCTGCTCGGGTTCCTGTCCCTTGGCGCGGCGGCGCAGGCGTCCGCCACTTCTGGTCCGGTGCACGCCACCTCCGGCTCGGCGCAGGTCGTGCTGGTTGGGGTGGATGGGCTCAAGTGGTCCGATGTGTCGGCTAGTGGGACGCCGAATCTCTGGCGGCTGGTCGGGGAGTCGGCGGTGGCGGCCGTGTCGGTGCGGACGGTGGATGTGGTCGGTTGTGCTGCGGATGCCTGGCTGACGTTGAACACCGGCGTACGGACGGCGGCGCCGCGGGGTGAGAGCGGTGGCTGCGTTGCTCCGGGCGGGTTGGTCGCGCGGGGGAGTGTGTCGCGGTGGTCCGACATCGAGATGCTGGGGACGCAGTCGTCGTACGACCCGGAATTCGGACTGCTGGCCGCGGGGGCCGCCCAGCGCGGGTGCGCGACGGCGGTCGGCCCGGGGGCGGGTCTTGCGCTCGCTGATGCCCGCGGCCAGGTCGCGCACTACACAGCACAGTTGCAGGGTGCTGATCTGAACGCCTGTCCGCTGACGGTCGTCGATCTGGGCGGCGGTCCGTTGGCTGCCGTGGACGCGGAGATCGGCAAGGTGCGCGCCGCCGTGCCGTCGGCTGAGCTAGTGATCGTAGGTCTGCCTGACGGAACGGCGCCGCATCTGCAGGCGTTGCTGGTCCATGGGGGTGGGAATGGTCTGCTCGATGCGAACTCGACCCGCCACCGCGGACTGGTACAACTCACCGATCTGACGCCGACCGTGCTCTCGGCGCTGGGGGTCGCCTCGCCTGATCGAGCCGTCGGTTCGGTACTGCGGACCGAGTCCGGGGCGCCGCGTGATCCGCAGGCGCTGGTCCAACAGCTCGGGCAGTTCGATCGTGCGGCGCAGACGATTGATCGCAACGTCACGGCGTTCTACTGGCTCGCCGGTGTTGGTGCGCTGGTTGCCAGCGGTCTGCTGATCGCGTTCGGGCGGTCGCGCTGGCTGCTCCTCGTCAGCGCCTCGTTGCCCGTAGCATCGTTCCTGGCGAATCTCCTGCAGTGGTGGCGATTCTCCGCCGCCTCGCTGGTGCTGTGGATCGGCGTGATCGGCTGGGCAGTCATCGTCGGCACGGTGGCCAGGTTCGGTCCGTGGCGGCGGCAGCGGCTCGGGTCGGCAGGGTTCGTGGCCGCGGTGACGGCGGTGGTTCTGGCGGCCGACGTGGTGACCGGGTCGCGGTTGCAGCTGTCCAGTCTGTGGGGGCTCTCGCCGCTGGACGCGGGACGGTTCTACGGGGTCGGGAACGTCGCCTTCGGTGCCTTGGCGATGGCCGTTCTGATCAGCGGTGCGTGGGTCGCAAGCGTGCTACCCCGGCGCTGGGCGGTGTTGTGCGTCGCCGGAATCGGATTGGCCGCGGTGGTGGCGGACGGATGGCCGTCGTACGGCGCGGACTTCGGGGGAGTGCTGGCGCTCGTACCAGGCGTCGCCGTCCTGGTCGTGGCGGTCGCCGGGATTCGGGTCCGCGCCCGGTGGGTGCTGATCATCGGCGCGGGAGCGGTCGCGGCCGTCGTGGGCATCGCGCTGCTCGACTGGTCGCGAGGATCAGGCCGCCGTTCGCACCTCGGCAACTTCGTGCAGCAGGTGTTCGACGGAACTGCCGGCAGCACCCTGCACCGCAAGGTCGACGCCAACGTGCAGTCGTTCGCCGGCCGGCCGTGGCTCGCCGTACTGGTCGCACTCGTGGTCCTGCTCACCGCCGTGCTGGTGATCCGCCCGGAACGACTTCGGGCGGCTCAAGTCCTCAACACCGAACCGGTCCTCCGGCCGTGTATCGCGGCCTGCCTGGTGACCGCCGTGGTCGGGATGGCGGCCAACGACTCGGGCGTCATCGTGCTCGGGATCTGTTGTGCCGTGGCGCTTCCGCTGCTCGTGCACGCTATGCGGGATTCGGCGACGCAAGACCCGCGTCGTACGCGAATATGACTGCCTGAACCCGGTCCCGGGCGCCGATCTTCGCGAGTACGCGGCCGACGTGGGTCTTCACCGTCGACTCGGACAGGTGCAGCCGGGCGGCGATCTCCGGGTTGGTCCAGCCGCGGCCGATCGCGATCAGGATCTCGCGCTCGCGGTCCGTCAGTGTCCGGAGCCGCCCGCCGTCCGGGGCCGCGCCGGGCAGCTGGTACGCGTACGTGTCGAGCAGCCGCCGGGTCAGTGCGGGCGCGATGATCGCGTCGCCGGCCGCGACCGCGCGGATACCGCCGAGCAGCTCCTCGGGCCGCGCGTCCTTCAGCAGGAACCCGCTCGCCCCGGCCCGGAGCGCCGCGTGCGCGTACTCGTCGAGGTCGAACGTGGTCAGCACCAGGATCCGCGAGCGATTGCCGCTGGCAACGATCCGGCGGGTGGCCTCGATACCGTCCATGCCGGGCATCCGGATGTCCATCAGCACCACGTCCGGGTGCAGCTCGGCGGTCCGCCGGACCGCTTCCGAACCGCTCCCGGCCTCGCCCGCGACCTGCGTCTCCGGGACGGACTCGAGCAGGATCCGGAGGCCGAGGCGCTGCAGCGGCTGGTCGTCGACGATCAGGACCGTGGTCATGGTGTCCTTTGCGGGGCGAGGTCGAGCTCGGTCTGCACGCGCCAGCCGCCGGCCGGGGTCCGGCCGGTGCGCACGACACCGCCGTACAGCGCCGCCCGCTCCCGCATGCCGATCAGACCTTGCCCAGGAGCGGACTCAGCAGTCGTTTCAGGGGTCAGCGGTACGTCGACAGGCCCGGTGTCCTCGACCTGGATCCGGAGCCGCTGCTGCACGACCTCGAGGGACACCCGCGCATCGGTGTCCGGGCCGGCGTGTTTGAGCGTGTTCGTGAGCGCTTCCTGGACGATCCGGTACGCCGCCAGCTGGAGACCGCGGTCGGCCGGGAACTCGCCCGCGGTCCGGTAGCTGACCCGCGGACCGGCGGCCCGGAACCGTTCGCAGAGCGCGTCGACGTCCGCGATCCCGGGCTGCGGGCTGAGCTCCGGTACGGCAGTCTCGTCGCGCAGCGCACCGAGCGTCCGCCGGAGGTCGTTGAGCGCCTCGCGACCGGTCTCGCCGATCAGCGTCAGCGCCTGCGCGGTGCGCTCCGGATGCACCCGGACCGCGTACGCGCCGCCGTCCGCGAGCCGGATGATCACCGACAGGTTGTGGCCGAGGATGTCGTGCATCTCGCGGGCCACCCGGGCCCGTTCGCCGGCGACCGCGAGCAGCGTGCGCTGGTCGCGTTCGATCTCCAGCCGGGCGGCCCGGTCCCGGAGCGCGGCGAGCTGTGAGCGCCGGATCCGGACCACCAGGCCGAGCGCGATCGCGGCGGTCATCGCCATCACCAGGAAGAACGCGATCTCGGCGACCGACACGATCCCCGCGATCCGGATCACCGCGAACGTGAACGCCGCGATCGTGATCGCCGACGCCCAGAGCAGCCGGCGCAGCGAGCTGTGCAGCGTGAGGCTGTAGAGCGCGATCAGCACCGCGACGTCCGCCCGGAGGAACACCAGCAGCGACCACTGCACGACGAAGGCGGCCGCCGTCAGGACGAACGCGGTCATCGGTGCGCGCCGCCGTACGAACAGCGGCAGCATCAGGCCGGCCTGGAGCGCGATCATGCCCCAGCGGGGCAGCTCCGTGAAGACACCTGCCACTTCCCGGGGATCGCCGCCGCGGAACTGGTCCGGGACGCAGAACAGCAGCACAGCACCGACCACCACGAGCGTGTCGAGAACCCACGGGCGTGCGCGATCGGCGCGGCGGAGCCGCCGGGCGACCTGGCTGAGGCTGACCACCCAGGGGTGGCGCCACAGCGGATCAGGGTCGACCGGCGGCATCTGTCCACCAAGCGCCGTCGTCACGACTCCATTGTGACCGTCGATGTCCATGGCAGTGGACGGTTCTCAGCTGCCGCTCAGGCGTCGCTGTGGGACAGCCGCCAGGCCGCACCGGCCAGCGCCAGCGCCGTCCAGGCCACGAACACCAGGAAACCCGGACCGGCCGACAGCGTGTGCGGCCCGTGCTGCAGCGAGAACATCGACTCGCCCGCGACACTCGGCAGGTACGGCTGGATCGCGTTGTGCCAGGACGTCGGCAGCAGCGAGATCAGGCCCGGGATCAGCATCAGGGCCCCGACCAGCACGGAGATCGCGCCGGCGACCGACCGCAGCAGTGCGCCGAGGGCGACCCCGATGACGCCGATCAGTGCGAGGTACACGGTTGCCCCGAGCAGGCTCCGCAGCACCCCGCTGCTCGAGATCGTCAGCGCCG
The DNA here is from genome assembly GCF_017876295.1 of Kribbella aluminosa. Lineage (NCBI taxonomy): Bacteria > Bacillati > Actinomycetota > Actinomycetes > Propionibacteriales > Kribbellaceae > Kribbella > Kribbella aluminosa. Next base: position 2,650,958 of record NZ_JAGINT010000002.1, read on the forward strand.
CCGGTGTGCTGTGCAGGATCCCGCTGTCCACGAAGAAGGCAACGAACGACCCGACCAGTGCGAGGACCAGCGCCACCACGCCGTACACCGTTGCCTTCGACCACAACACCGGCAACCGGCGCGGGACCGCGGCGAGCGTGGAGCGGATCGCCCCGGTCGAGTACTCGCCCGCGGACACCAGGACGCCGAGCACCCCGAGGGCCAGCTGCGAGATCGGTACGCCGAACAGCGACAGGCTCAACGCGGTCGCGTCCGCGAAGTCCGGGTCCATCGGCCGGCCCGAGGTGAAGGAGTGGTGGTAGCGCCAGGCGGCAATGATGCCGAAGGCAACCAGGAACAGCATCGCCAGTCCGAGCGTGATCCAGGTGGACCGCAACGACCACAGCTTGGTCGACTCCGACTGCAGGACATGCGAACCGGTGACCCGGTACGCCGGTTTCGTGGCGGCTACGGGTTCCTTGTGTGCGATCGCGGTCATGCGGCACGCTCCTCGAGATCGGTCGTGCCGTGGTACACCACGTCGTCGCGGGTGAGGTCCATGAACGCCTGCTCGAGCGACACCTTCACGGTGGTCAGCTCGTACAGCGCGATCCCGTGCTCGGCGGCCCTCGTGCCGATGGAGCGGGCCGGCAGACCGGTGATCTCCAGCTCTTCGGACCCGGCCTGGCCGACGATCTGCACCCCCGGACCGGCCAGCGCGTCCCGCAGCTTCGCCGGGTTCGCGGTCGCCACCCGGACGGCGTCACCGCCCGCCTGCTGGACCAGTTCGTCGACGGTCGTGTCGGCGAGCAGCCGGCCCCGTCCGACGACGATCAACCGGTCCGCGACCAGCGCCATCTCGCTCATCAGGTGCGAGGAGACGAACACCGTCCGCCCCTCGGAGGCGAGCCGGGTGAGCAGGTTGCGGATCCACAGCACGCCTTCCGGGTCCAGCCCGTTGACCGGCTCGTCCAGCATCACGGTCGCCGGATCCCCGAGCAGCGCGCTGGCGATGCCGAGCCGCTGACCCATGCCGAGCGAGAACTGACCTGCCCGCTTCTTCGCGACCGACTGCAGGCCGGTCAGCTCGATCACCTCGTCCACCCGGCGGCGCGGGATGCCGTGCGTCTGCGCCTGGGTGAGCAGGTGGTTGAAGGCGGACCGGCCGGGATGCACCGACTTCGCCTCGAGCAGCGCACCGACCTCCTGCAACGGCGACGAATGGTCCCGGTAGTGCTTGCCGTTCACCGTCACCGACCCGCTGGTGGGCGCGTCCAGTCCGAGGATCATTCGCATCGTCGTCGACTTCCCGGCGCCGTTCGGCCCCAGGAACCCCGTGACGGCGCCCGGCCGGACCGTGAACTCCAGCCCGTCGACCGCCGTCGTCTCGCCGTACCGCTTCGTCAGCTGCCTCGCTTCGATCATGGAGCCAACCTAGGGACCACCGACGGTGGGAACCGTAGTACCGCGGCCCGATCTTCGGACGGCCCGTCGTACCGCGGTACTACGTCGGGCCCGAGGTCCGGTGTCGACCGTGGTCGTTGTTGTGGTTAAGGTAAGGCATGCCTAAGTTTCACGATCGACTTCGCCCCGCCCGGCGGCGCCCGGTCTGGGGTCTGCTGGCGGTCCTCGCGACCGTCGCACTCGCTGCCTGTGGCGGGTCGTCCTCGGGAGCCGAACCGTCCGGATCCGGCCCAGGTTTCGGCACAGGATCCGGCACAGGATCCGGCAAGGAGACCGTGACCGACGTACTCGGCCGCAAGGTCGAGGTCCCGGTCCCGGCCCAGCGGGTGCTGCTCGACGGTGGGCGCCTGCTCTACACGACGTCGCTGCTGAACAAGGCGAACCCGCTGGAGCACATCGTCGGAATGCCCGCCGACCTCGAGCAGAACGACCCGGACACCCTGAACGAGTTCCGGAAGAAGTTCCCCGACATCGACAAGATCCAGCGGATCGGCGACGTCTGGGACGGCTCGTTCTCGCTGGAGGCCGTGCTCAAGCTCCGGCCGGACGTGTTCTTCCTGAGCGCGTCGAGCTACCAGGCGGCGATGGACGCCGGGATCGTCGACCGGCTGCAGAAGGTCGGCGTACCGACCGTGGCCGTGGACTACTTCGACGATCCGCTCAAGAACACCGTGCCGAGTGTCCGCCTGATGGGGACGGTGCTGGGCAAGACGACCGAGGCCGAGGCGTTCGCGACGTACTACGAGTCGGCCGTCGGCACCGTCCGGTCGCGGCTCGACGCCGCCAAGCAGCCGCCCACCCCGACCCTGCTCTGGCGCGCTCCGGGGTACTTCGACTGCTGCTCGAGCTTCTCGAAGTCGAACCTGGCCGAGCTGGTCACGTTCGCCGGCGGCAAGAACCTCGCCGACGAGATCCTCAAGACGCCGCAGGGCACGATCAGCCCGGAGACGGTGCTGACCCGCAATCCCGACGTGATCATCGCGACCGGCGCCAACTGGGTGCCGGGTACTCCGGCCAAGCCCGGGACGTTCGTACCGCTCGGGTACGACGAGACCCCGGCCAAGGCGAGTGCGCAGCTGGCCTCGATCGTCCACAAGCAGGCCGGATTCGATCAGCTGAAGGCGGTCCGGGCGCAGCGGACGTACGTCGTGTGGCACCACTTCTACGACTCGCCGTACAACTTCCTGGCCATCCAGTGGTTCGCGAAATGGCTGCACCCGGACCTGTTCAAGGACATCGACCCGGACGTCGCCATCAGGGAGCTGCACGAGAAGTTCCTGCCGTTGCCGTACCGGGGGACGTTCTGGTCAGAGCTTCCGCGGTGACGTCGGTGACCGCAGTGACCTCGGTGATCGAGGCCGGGCCGGAGGCGATCGCGGCCGAAGTCGTCCGCGATCATGGGATCCAGCAGCGTCGCCGGCGGCTGACGGTCGCCGGTCTGGGACTCCTGCTGCTGGTGGCCGTCGTCGGCGATGTCATGGTCGGTGGCGAGGGGCTGCGACTGGCCGATACCGTACGGGCGCTCTTCACGCCGTGGCATGCGCCGACGATCGACGAGCAGATCGTCTGGAACATCCGGATGCCGATGACCGCGACCGGAGTGCTGGTCGGTGCCGCGCTGGCGCTGGCCGGGGCCGAGATGCAGACGATCCTGAACAACCCGCTGGCCGAGCCGTACACGCTCGGGGTGTCCGCCGCCGCGAGCTTCGGCGCCGCGCTGAGCCTCGTGGCCGGGCTGTCCGCGCTGCCGCTCGGCAGCCTGCTGGGCACGGCCGGGATGGCGTGGGTGTTCGCGATGCTGGCCAGCGCGGTGATCATTGCCTTCAGCATCATTCGGGGTCCGCACACGGAGACGATGGTGCTGCTGGGGATCGCGATGGTGTTCCTGTTCACCGCCCTGCTCAGCCTGCTGCAGTACGTCGCCTCGGACGCGCAGCTGCAGCAGGTGGTGTTCTGGACGCTGGGCAGTCTGAGCCGGGCCAGCTGGCAGCAGGTCGCGATGATGGCGGTGGTGCTCGCGATCGCCGTACCGCTGCTGCTGCGCGCCTCCTGGCAGCTGACGGCGATGCGCCTGGGCGACGACCGGGCCCGTGCGCTCGGCGTCAACGTCGCGAAGGTGCGGATCGTGGTGCTGGCCGGGATCTCGCTGGTCGCGGCGACCGGAGTCGCGATCGCCGGCAGCATCGCGTTCGTCGGCCTGGTCGGGCCGCACGTCGCCCGGATGCTGGTCGGTGAGAACCACCGGCATTTCGTGCCCGCCTCGATGTTCGGCGGTGCGTTGCTGCTGGTCGCGTCGTCGCTGGTCAGCAAGCTCCTGGTACCGGGCGTCATCATCCCGGTCGGGATCATCACCTCGATCGTCGGCGTACCGGTCTTCCTGGGTCTCATCCTCTCCAGACGGCGGCAGCTGTGGGCCTGACCTTGGAGGTGCACGAGCTCGCCTTCGGCTACGGCCGTACGCCGATCCTGCGCGGGGTGACGTTGCCGGCGGTCCGATCGGCCGAGGTGACCGCGGTGATCGGGCCGAACGGCTCCGGCAAGTCGACGCTGCTGCGCTGCATCGCCGGCTTCCACCGGGTCCAGGGCAAGGTCGCCGTGAGCGGCGGCGCGGGCTCGGGAGACATCCTGTACCTGCCCCAGGACCCGCCGCCGCCGAGTTCGATCACGGTATTCGAGGCCGTCATGCTCGCCCTGCGCATCGGACGGTACTCCGGTCCGCAGCGCAGCTACGAGTTGCAGGTGGCGACGACGTTGACGGCGCTCGGCCTGAACACGTTCGCCACCAGGCGGTTGGCCGACCTGTCCGGCGGCCAACGGCAGCTCGTCGGCCTCGCCCAGGCGATGGCCAGGCGGCCGGGGGTCCTGTTGCTCGACGAGCCGACCAGCAACCTGGACCTGAGGAACCAGCTCCAGGTCTTCCGGCTGGTCCGCGACATCGCGACGACCCAGCAGACCGCCGTACTCACCGTGGTGCACGACCTGGCGCTGGCGGCCTGGGTCGCCGATCACGTCGTCGTCCTCGCGAACGGCGTCGTGCATTCGTCCGGGCCGCCCGCCGAGGTCATCACGCCGGAGATGCTGCGCGACGTCTATCAGGTCGCCGGGTCCGTCCATCGCACGCCCGACGGCACCCTGACCGTCGCGGTCACCGACAGCCTCTGACCCGGCCGGGACAGGGCGCCGCACTTGGGGGGACGGCGCCCTGTCGCTCGATCAGCCGAAGGTCTTCAGCAGGGCCGCGACCGCGACCTTCTCGGCGGTCGGGTCCTTCTTCTCGCGGACCGACGTGAACAGCCCGTCGTTCTGGCTGTCGATGAAGCTCCAGGCCTTGCCGTCGAGCGGCTGGAGCTTGGGCTGGTCGTCGTCCCAGGCCTTCTCGTAGGCGTCGACGCCCTGGTTCAGCGCGGCCTGGTCGCCCTTCGCGAGGGCCGTGTTCATGCCCGCCACGATGGTGCGGAAGCTCGCCACGTCGGCGGCGGGGAAGTGCGCCAGTGCCTGCTTCGAGCTCAGGTGCAGGTTCGACGCCGGGTTCGGGCCCTCGCCCTCGGCGGCGGCGTTGGCGTGCGGTTGCGCGGAGGCCCAGTTCAGCACGAAACCGGCGGCGACGGCGGCCGCGGTCATCACGCCGACCATCGGCCACTCGAGGTGCTTGCGGTGGTACTTCGGCGTCCGCTCGCGGTGCTCGTGGCCCTCGATCACGTCGGACTTGGTCATCGTCAGGTACACGACAGTGGCCAGGATCGCGGCCAGGAAGATCAGGCTGGTGACCAGCGTGCCGAGGCCGAGGCCCTTGTCCGGAACCTTCGGGGAGGCGAGCCAGTCGCCCAGGTTCGCGCCCAGCGGGCGGGTCAGGATGTACGCGAGCCAGAACGCCAGCACCGGGTTCGCGCCCATCCGCCAGCAGCCGACGATGATCGCGATCAGCGCCAGCGGCAGGAGCACGGACACACCCGGGCTCCAGCCGGTCAGCTCGAGCGTCCAGTCGCCCGCCGCCGTACCGAGCGCGAAGGTGACCAGCACCGCCAGCCAGTAGAAGGCCTCACGGGGCTTGCTGACGATGCTGTGGATCGACAGCGTGCGTTCGCGCCCCCACCAGATCCCGAACACCACCGCGAGCGCGACGGCGAACACCGAGGTGCTGATCCACAGCGGTACGCCGAGCTGGTCGGTGAGGATGTCGGTGTACAGCGTGCCGGTGACGCTGACGACCACGACGGTCGACCAGTAGGCGGCCGGCTTGTAACGGGACGTGCTGAACTGCCAGATCAGGACGGCCGCGAACACCACGGTGAAGATCACCGCGGTCATGCCCAGCCCGACGCCGAGCTGCATATTAATCCAGTCCGCGAAACTTTCGCCGACGGTCGTGCAGAGAATTTTGATCAGCCAGAACCAGATTGTGACTTCGGGCACCTTGTTCAGCAACACACGAGGTGTCGCTGTGCGGGTTGCGGTGTTGGTAGTCATGCTCCCCACCCTCGCGCGCGCAACCTGCAGACAACCTGACTAGCGCCTCGGGAACCGCACTTCGACGTGGCCGCGGCCGTCGGCGACCGCGCGGACCGTGAGCCCGGTCGCGGTGGCGATCCGGCGGACCACCGCCAGCCCGAGCCCATGGCCCCGGGTACGGCTGTGGCCGGGCGTGAAGACCCGCTCGAGTTCGTCCTCCCGGAAGCCGGGGCCGTCGTCGAGGACGTGGACGACGACGTGGTCGTCGTACGTCTCCGCGGTCAGCGCCGTGCTGCTCCGGGCGTGCCGGGCGGCGTTGTCGAGCAGCGGCGCGAGGACGGCCACCACCACGTCGGCGGGGACCGCCACCTCGAGGTCGGGCGGCAGGTCGAGGTCCACGACCCGGCCTTCCACGACCTGTTCCAGGACCGATGCCAGCCGGCAGCTCGCCTCGCGGGGCATCCGGGAGCGGGCGGCGTCGAGGATCGCGCTGACCGCCGTACTCAGCCGGTCCGTCTCGGTGAGGACCAGTTGCGGGTCGACCTGGGCGCCGGACAGCTCCGCCAGTTGCGCCTCGCCGCGCAGTACGGACATCGGGGTCCGTAGCTCGTGGGCGATCTCGTCGGTCAGCCGGCGTTCGTCGGCGATCGTGTCCGAGACCCGGTCGAGCAGCCGGTCGAAGGTCTGCGCGAGCTCGCCGAACTCGTCCCGCGGCGGCCCCAGCCGGAACCGCCGGTCCGGGTCGTGGTCGCCCCACTCGTCGGCCAGCGCGGACATCCGGCGGACGACGTGCAGCGAGCGGCTGACGCCGACGTACGCGATCACGGCGGCGAGCGCGATCGCGAACGCCCCGAGGATCAGCGACATCACCAGGCTGCGCTGCTCGGAGCTCTCGTACGGCGTGAGGTCCACCATCACGACCACGGTCACGTGCTGCCCCTGGATCGGGAGCGGGACGCCGTACAGCAGGTACTGCGGGGTGGTCACGAACTCGCTCTGGCCGGACCCGCCGAGGCGCTGTACGTCGTCGGAGGTCGACGGGTGCAGGGTGCCGTCGATCAGGTGGCCGTCGGCGTACACCCAGGTGACCGTGTCGAACGCGTCGCCGGCGCCCTCGACCAGGCGGAGCTTCCCGCCGACCACCTCGACCGTCGCGGCGACCGCCTCGGCGCGGGTGCGTGCGAGTGTCCGCGTGTCGGCGTCGGTCGCACGGGTCAGCAGGACGTGACTGAGCACCACGAGCACGGCGACGACGAGCGTCGCGGTCAGTACCGCGAGGGAGACGATCCGTCCGCGGAAACCGGTCAGTCCCATCGGTAGCCGACCCCGCGGACGGTCGCGACCCGCTCCGCGATCCCGAGTCGGTCGAGCTTGACCCGCACCCGGCGCAGGTACGAGTCGAGCGTGTTCTCGCTGACGTACGCCCCGTGCGGCCAGCCCGCCGCGACCAGGGCGTGCCGCCGTACCACCTCACCGGGAACCGAGATCAGCCGCCCGAGCAGCCGGAACTCGGTCGGCGTCAACGACTCCCCGTCATCGCCCCGCCGTACCTCGTGACTCGTCGGATCCAGCATCACCTCGTCGACCGTGACGTTCACCGTCGTCCGCCTGAGCAGCGCCCGGACCCGCAGCAGCAGCTCCGGTACGTCGAACGGCTTGGTCAGGTAGTCGTCGGCGCCCGCCTCGAACCCGCTCACCTTGTGATGCAGCCCACTCAGCGCGGTCAGCATCAGCACCGGCGCATCCACGCCGTGCGCCCGCAACGCCAGGCACACGTCCCGCCCGTCCGCGTCCGGAAGCCCCAGATCGAGGACCACGACGTTCGGCGCCGGCTCCAGCTGCGCCAGCAGCTCCCGGCCGCTGGCAGCGGCAACGACCGAGTGCCCGTCACCTTCCAGCGCCCGCCGCAGCACGCCACGCAACGCACGATCGTCCTCACACACCGCAACTATCGCCACCAAAGCAAACTACCGGCCCGTAGCTGTGCGCCGGCTTAGCGGTACGCCGCGAGCGTGCTCTACCTCGAGGTGTGATGCAGCTTGGGGCGGTTGCGGTGCGGGTGGACGGTCGTGCTGAGGGTGGCAGGCCGGTCAGCGGCTCGGTGGGGGTGCGGTCGACTCGCGGAATATGAGGCGGTTGATCTTCTGTTCCGGCAGCGTCGGGGGCCGGCTCGCCGCGGATCTCGGCCAGTAGCCGCTGGATCGCGGCCCGGCCCTGGGCCTCACGGTCGACGGCGACGGTCGACAGCGACGGGGTGGCGAACCGGCCGATCTCCTCGTCGTCCCAGCCGAACACGCTGAGGTCGCCGGGCACGCTCCACCCGCGGGCGAGCGCGCCGCGCACCACGCCCATCGCGACCACGTCGTTGCCCGCCACCACCGCGGTCACGTCGGTGCCGTCCGGCAGTGCCGTGATCGCGTCGAACCCGCGCTGCGCGGACCAGTCGCCGTCGACGACGCCGGCCGACCGCAGCCCGAGGCGCTCGACGGTCTCCAGGTAGACGCGCTTCCGGTTCCGCGCCGAGGCGAAGTTCTCGATGTCGCCGGAGACGTGCAGGAAGGTCCGGTGCCCGAGGCCGGCCAGGTACTCGATGATCTCCCGGACCGGGGTCGCGTCCGCCAGCTCGGCCAGGCTGTGCAGTTTGTCGTCGTACGCACCGCTCTCGACGATCGGCACCCGGTTCGTCTTCTTGCCCTTGAGGGTGATCGGGGAGAACGCCAGGATGCCCTCGACCTGACCGGATCTGGCCAGCTCGTCGATCCGGGCCGACCGCGCCGCGGGCCCGCCCTCGACGCTGACGATCTCGACCTGGTAGCCGGCCTCGTGCGCGGTCCGGGAGGCCGCGGCGAGCAGCCGGCCGGGGAAGTGCATGCCGTAGGCAAGCACGATCGCGAGCCGGTTGGTGTGCCGGGTGCGCATCGACCGGGCCACCAGATTCGGCCGGTAGTCGAGGGTCTTGACCGCGAACTCCACCTTCACCCGGGTCTTCGGTTTGAGGCTGTCCTTGTCCTGCAGGTAGCGGGACACCGTGGTGTGCGAGACACCGGCCAGGCTGGCCACCTCGTGAATGGTCGCCGGCCGTCTGGATGTCGACTCTGCCACGAACCCCCTCCTTCTCCCCGGGATCATCCGAGGCCCCGCAGCCTATCACCGAGGTCTTGACACCCAAACAATGCTGCGGTTAGCTACCGGCTCAGAAGTGGATCGATCACTTTTTATTCGGACCGCCGACCAGAGGAGAGTCTGTGGGTGAAAAGCGCTCGCTGGCAACGCGTTTGAGGCGTGATTACCCCGTGTTGCTGCTGGCCGTCCCGGGTCTGCTGATAATACTGGCGTTCCAGTATTATCCGCTCTGGGGAAATATCATCTCGTTCCAGGACTATCAGCCGTACCTGGGTGTCGGTAAGAGTCTGTGGTCCGGTTTCCAGAATTTCTCGGTGATCTTCAGTGGTGATCCGGAATTCCTGAACGCGGTCAAGAACACGCTGATTCTGACGCTGATTCAGAGCGTCATCGTGTTCCCGGCGCCGATCGTGGTGGCGCTGGTCCTGCACAGCCTGCTGTCGAACAAGCTCCGGCAGTTCGTGCAGACGATCATCTACCTGCCGCACTTCATGTCCTGGGTGATCGTGGTCGCGATCTTCCAGCAGGTGCTCGGCGGCACCGGGATGATCAACAACTGGCTGCGCAGCCACGGGTACAGCCCGATGCACATCATCGGCAACGTGGAGGCGTTCCGGGCGCTGCTCACCTCGCAGGTGCTGTGGAAGGACACCGGCTGGGCGACGATCCTGTTCCTGGCGGTGCTGTCCCAGATCGACCGCTCGCTGTACGAGGCGTCGGCGGTGGACGGCGCGGGGCGCTGGCGGCAGACCTGGCACGTCACGCTGCCCGGGCTGAAACCGATCATCATCCTGCTGCTGATCCTGAAGCTCGGGGATTCGCTGACCGTCGGGTTCGAGCAGATCATCCTGCAGCAGCAGGCGGTCGGCGTCGACGCCAGCGACGTACTCGACACGTACGTCTACAACAACGGCATCCTCGGCGGCAACTGGGGGGTGGCAGCGGCGGTCGGCCTGGTGAAGAGTGCCGTCGCCCTGGCCCTGGTGCTGTCCGCCAACAAGATCGCCCACCGCCTCGGCGAGGAAGGCGTGTACCGCGGATGAAGACCACATCGCAACGACAGTCCCGCACCATGGTCGGCGGCATGCCGATGCCGGGCGTCACCGAGCGCGCCGTCAAGGCGGTGTTCCTGACCATTATCTGCGCGATCGTCGTGCTCCCGTTCGTCGGCGTGATCTCGACCAGCCTCGCTCCGGCCGAGGAAGTCACCAAGGCCGGCGGGTTCGTGATGTTCCCGACGCGCGGGATCGACTTCACGGCGTACCGTTCGATCCTGTCCGGCGGGACCGTGACGCAGGCGCTGCTGGTCAGCGGCTTCGTCACCGTCGTCGGTACGACGATCGCGGTCGCGCTGACCTGCACCCTCGGGTGGGCGCTGAGCCGCCGCGGCACGGTCGGCAACCGGGCGCTGCTCCTGCTGGTGCTGATCAGCCTGCTGTTCAACCCGGGGCTGATCCCGTCGTACCTGGTGGTCCAGCAGTTCGGTCTGCTGAACAGCCTCTGGGCAGTGATCGTGCCGGTCAGCGTCAGCGCGTTCAACGTGATCGTCGTGCGCTCGTTCTTCGTTGGCCTGCCCAACGAGATCATCGACGCCGCGCGGATCGACGGCGCGTCGGAATGGAAGCTGTTCCGCTACATCGGCCTGCCGCTGTCCAAGGCGGTGATCGCGGTGATCGGCCTGTTCTACGGCGTCGGCTACTGGAACAGCTTCTTCAACGCGATGCTCTACCTCAACGACAGCGCCAAGTGGCCGCTGCAGCTGGTGCTCCGGACGTACGTCGTGAACGGCGTCGAGCTCGGCGGCCAGGACCTCGGGCTCTCGGGTGAGGCGGCACCGCCGCAGACCTCGATCCAGATGGCGATCCTGATGATCTCGGTGGTCCCGATCCTCTGCGTCTACCCGTTCATCCAGCGCCACTTCGCGAAGGGCGTCCTCACCGGCGCCGTCAAGGGCTGACCCCGAAAGTCTTCTCAGAGAGGAACATCCATGAGTGTCTACGATGCGCGGCTCGGCCGCCGGGCCGTCCTCGCCGGTGGTGCGGCGCTCGGGCTGGCCGGCACGGTCGGCTGCTCCAACAACGGCCGCGGTGCGTCGTCAGCGGGTAACGACGAGGCGAGCAAGACCAGGATCCGGCCGGCGTACGAGCGGTACGACGGGGTCAAGCCGGACCTTGCCGGTGCCGAGTACAAGATCCCGGACGCGTTCAACAAGTACCCGGCCGACCCGGTCCAGGCGATCACCCAGGCGCCGGGCGACGGCAAGCCGATCACGGTCACGACGTACACGAACACGCCGATCCCGCCGAAGCTCGAGCAGAACACGTTCTGGCAGGAGTTCAACAAGCGGGTCGGGTCGCCGGTCCAGGTGAACCTGACGCCGTCGGTGGACTACGACAAGAAGTTCGCCACCGTGGTCGCCGGTGACCAGTTGGGCGACATCTTCACGGTCGGCGCGGTGCCGCAGACGCCGCAGATGCTGGCCGCGAAGGCCGTCGACCTGACCGCGCACCTGTCCGGCGACAACGTCAAGAAGTACCCGTACCTGGCGAACCTGCCCGAGCTCGCCTGGAACTCGGGCATCTTCGACGGCAAGATCTACGGCGTCCCGGTTCCGCGCGGCGCGATCAGCTCGCAGGTGATGTACAGCCGCGGCGACATCCTCGCGGCACAGGGTCTGAAGGCGGAGGTGAAGAGCTCGGACGACTTCCTCGAGCTCTGCAAGGCGCTGACGAACAAGAAGCTGAACCGGTTCGCACTGGCCACCGCACCGACCCAGTTCGTGCGGAACATGTTCGACGTCCCGAACACCTGGAGCAAGGACGGCGACAAGCTGGTCAGCTCGCTCGAGCACGAGGCGCAGGAGGAGGTGCTCGGCATCCTGCAGCAGCTCTGGAAGTCGGGCTACATCCACCCGGACGCGTACTCCGGGCAGAACCTGGACATGAAGACCCGGTTCGCGAACGGCTCCAGCCCGCTCGTCCAGGACACCTTCAGCGGCTGGCCGACGTACCTGCAGACGATGACCGACCCGAAGGCGGAGATCGCGATCATCGCGCCGCCGAAGCACGACGGGTCCGGGAAGGGCACGATCTGGCTGGGCGCGCCGGCGATCGGCGTCACCGCGGTCAGCAAGAAGGCCGAGAGCCGGGTCGAGGCGCTGCTCGGGTACCTGAACTTCCTGGCGACGCCGTTCGGCACCCAGGAGTACCTGTTCCGCAAGTTCGGCCTGGCCGGCGTGCACCACAGGCTGGTGAACGGCAACCCGGTGCTGAACGCGAAGGGCTTCAGCGAGGTCCAGCTGGGTCTGATGTACCAGGCGGACGCGCCGTGGACGATCTTCCTGCCCGAGCACGTGGGCAGCGCCGAGAACCAGTTCAACGCGATGAAGGGGGTCGTCCCGACCGCCCTCGACAACCCGGCGGCCGGTCTGTACTCCGAGACCGGCAACCGCAAGAACAAGCAGCTGAACGACGCGATCGGGCAGGTCACCGACGACATCGTGCAGGGCCGCAAGCCGGTATCGGCCTGGGCACCCGCGGTGAAGAAATGGAAGAGTGACGGTGGGGACAAGATCGCCGAGGAACTCGCTCAGGCGCTCAAGTCCTCGCGCTGACCGTCCGAACCGGAACCACCTTTTACGGAAGGAACACCTTGACCTCCAGTCAGCACGTCAGGTTCGCCGCCGTCGGGCTTGACCATTCCCACATCTTCGGTCAGGTCGCCGGCCTGATCCGGGCCGGTGCCGAGTTCGTCGGGATGGCCACCGACGACCCGGCCGCCGCGGTCGCGGTGCAGCTGCGCGAGCGCTACCCCGACGTACCCTTCGCCGACGACCCGGACGAGCTGATCGCCCGGGACGGGATCGACGTGATCGTGACCGCGGCCGTGCCGGACCGGCGCGGGCCGATCGCGGTCGCAGCGCTGCGGGCCGGCAAGGACGTGGTCGCCGACAAGCCCGGCTGCGTCACACTCGACCAGCTCGCCGAGATCGAGCGGGCGGTCGCCGAGACCGGCCGGTTCTGGTCGGTGACGTTCTCCGAGCGGTTCGAGGTGCCGAGCGCGATCAAGGCCGGCGAACTGGTCCGCGAGGGCAGGATCGGCACCGTCGTCCAGACGCTCGGTCTCGGGCCGCACCGGATCGGCGACCGCGCGCACCTGGCCGGCGGCGCGGGCCGTCCAGACTGGTTCTACGACAAGGCGCGGTACGGCGGCATCCTGGCCGACATCGCCTCCCACCAGGTGGACCAGTTCCTCTGGTTCACCGGCGCGAAGACCGCCGAGGTGGTCAGCAGCTCGGTCGGGAACTTCGCCAACCCGGACGACCCGGGCCTGCAGGACTTCGGCGAGATGCTGCTCCGCAGCGAGAACGCCCAGGGCTACATCCGGGTCGACTGGTACACCCCAGCCGGCCTGCCGACCTGGGGTGACGGGCGGCTGCTGATCCTCGGCACCGACGGCTACATCGAGCTGCGCAAGTACATCGACATCGAGGGTCGCGAAGGCGGTAACCACCTGTTCCTGGCGAACCAGGAGGGTACGCAGTACATCGACTGCTCGGACGTCGAGACCTCCTACTACCCGGATCTGATCCACGACGTCCAGCAGCGGACCACCACGGCCGCGCCGCAGGAGCACACGTTCGAGACCATGCGGCTGGCGTTGACGGCCCAGGAGAACGCAGTGCTGCGCGGAGCCGCCCGATGACGGGCGATGTCCTCAAGGTCGCGATCGTCGGGTGCGGCAACATCAGCCGCAGGCACGCCGAGGCCTACGCGAGCACCGGCCGGACGGAGCTCGTCGGTACGGCGGACCTCGACGAGGAGAAGGCACGGACGCTGGCCGAGCGGTTCGGCGGACGCCCGTACGGCAGCCTGACCGAGCTGCTGGCGGCCGAGCAGCCGGACCTGGTCTCGATCGCGACCCCGCCGGAGAGCCACGGCGAGCTCGCGGTCGAGGCGCTGGCGGCCGACATCTCGGTGCTGCTGGAGAAGCCGCCCGTGCTGAGCCTGGAGGAGCTGGACCTGGTCGCCAAGGTCGAGGGGATCAGCGCGGGCTCGGCGTCCGTGGTGTTCCAGCACCGGCACGGTTCCGGGGCGATCCGGGCGCACGACCTGCTCGCCCGCGGTGCGCTCGGCCGGCCGCTGGTCGCGGTCTGCGAGACGTTGTGGTTCCGGCCGACCAGCTACTTCGACCTGGAGTGGCGCGGTACCTGGATCGGCGAGGGCGGCGGCCCGACGCTCGGGCACGGCATCCACCAGATCGACCTGCTGCTGCATCTGCTCGGGCCGTGGAAGACGATCGACGCCACCGCCGTACGGCTGGACCGGCCGGTCGAGTTCGAGGACGTGTCGATGGCGTCGGTGGTGTTCGAGAGCGGCGCGGTGGCGACCGTGATCAACAGCCTGCTGTCGCCGCGGGAGCTGAGCCGGATCCGGATCGACACGGCCGGCGGCACGCTCGAGGTGAACCATGTCTACGGGTACTCCGACAAGGACTGGACGTTCCACCCCGCGCCGGACGCGGCGAAGGCGGCGACCCTCGGCCTGGACCCCGGTGTCCGCAAGGCCGAGGCCGGCGGGTCCGTGGCCGCTACCGACCCGTGGACCGCGTCGGCGGGTGTCGATGTGCCGAGCAACCACGAGGCACAGATCAGCCGCCTGGTCGACGACCTGCTGGCCGGGCGTACCCACAGCACGTCGCTGGCCAGTACGCGGCCGACGATGGAGTTCGTCACCGCGCTGTACGCGTCGGCGATCACCGGCACCCGGGTGCACCGCGCGGAGCTGACACCCGGGCACCGCTTCTACGACATGTTCCACGGCGGCTTCTCGATGACCGAACTCGCCGAGGCGTTCCGCCCCTGACAGGTTCGTGCGGCGTCCGCCCCGGCCCAGCAGGCGATGTCCGCCGGGGCGGCCGCCGCGACTAGCTGCTGGGAACTGGGGCGTGCCAGCCGCGGGCGATCGCGAGTAGGCGCCAGGTGATCGCGACGGCGGCGCCGACCGTGGCGACGGCGGGGGAGGGGAGCGGGAGTTGGTGGCCGATGACGGCGAGGGTGGCGCCGGCTGCGGCGGGGATCGCGTAGAGCTCGCCCGGGCCGAAAACGGTGGGGACGCGGAGGGCGACGACGTCGCGGAGTACGCCGCCGCCGACCGCGGTGACGATGCCGAGGGCGATCGCGGGCAGCGGCCCGAGGCCGTACTCGAGGGCCTTGAGGGCGCCGGCGACACAGAACAGCCCGAGGCCGAACGCGTCGAGGACGTCGACGGTTCGTTCCCGGCGGGCGACGGCCGGGTGGAACCAGAAGGTGGCGAGGGTGGCGACCACCGGGACGAGAAGGTAGCGCCAGTCGGCGAGGGCGGCGGGAGGCGTCGCGCCGATCAGGACGTCACGGATCCATCCGCCGCCCAGCGCGGTCAGGGCCGCCAGCGCCAGCAGTCCGACGATGTCGAGTCGCCGGCGTACGGCCAGCAAGGCGCCGGAGATCGCGAACACGAGCATTCCGGCCAGATCCAGAACGAGCAGCAGAGACGCCATTCGGCCAGGGTCTCAGGAATTCCTGCCGGGACGTGACGGACCTGGCGTCGTGGTCAGGGCTTGCGGCCGACGCCGACCCAGAGGCTGCACATGATGTCGGTGAACTCGCCGCGGTCGACGTACTGCTGGGTTTCGTCGTCCGGGAACCAGCGGAACGGGGACACGACGCCGGGCTCGACCAGCTCGGTGCCCTCGAAGAAGCGGGTCACCTCTTCCTTGCTGCGGACCTGTGCCTCGCCGCCGTCGGCCTTGTAGACGACCATCGCCCGCTCCCACAGCTCCGGCGCGAAGTCCGGCGTGCAGTGCGAGAAGATCAGCAGCGAGCCCGGCGCGAGCGGCTCGACCAGCTGATGGACCAGGTCGTACGGCTTCAGGTGGTCCGGCAGGTAGTGGAAGACGCCGACGATGCTGAGCGCGACCGGCTTGCCGAAGTCGATCAGGTCCTTGACCTCGCCGGACTTCAGGATCGCCTGCGGGTCGGTGACGTCGGCCTCGAGGTACGCCGTCTTCCCCTCCGGCTTGCTGACCAGCAGCGCGCGCGAGTGGGCCAGCACGATCGGGTCGTTGTCGGCGTACACCACGTGCGCCGACGGGATGATCTCCTGGACCACCTCGTGCAGGTTCGGCTCGGTCGGGATGCCGGTGCCGATGTCGAGGAACTGCGTGATGCCCTGCTCCGCGGCGTACTTCGCGGCCCGGTGCATCCACATCCGGTTCGACTGGGCGGCGGTCCGGAACCCCGGGAACGCCTGGAGCAGGTGTTCCGCGGCCTGCCGGTCGGCGGCGAAGTTGTCCTTCCCGCCGAGGAAGTAGTCGTACACCCGGGCCGGGTGCGGCCGGTCAAGGTTCAGCTGGTCGTACATCCCCGGTTCGGCGTCGTGCGATTCGGCCATGAACATCCCATTCGCGGTGCGGTCCAGAACTGAAAGTCATCGTAACCGGCGCACAACTCACCGTGACACCCGGCAGCAAAACCCTACTCCGGCCAGGCGTCACTGCCCCAGTGTCCGGCGCGTCCCGGGAGCACCTTGACCGAAGCTTTGCACCGGGGCCGGCCGGCGTTTCCGGAGTGGCATGCGATAATGATAACGGTTGTCATTTCACTCCGCTCGAAGGTTGGTCGTACCGTGAATCGCAGACTGCTCGTTCTGCCTGCTGTTGTCGCCGCTGTGGCCCTCGGGGTCAGTGCCTGCTCGTCGGGGGACGCCGCTCCGGCGGCCGCCGGGAAGATCAAGGTGGTGGCGTCCACCGATGTCTGGGGTGACCTGGCCGCCGGCGTCGGCGGCGGCAAGGTCGAGGTGACCTCGATCATCAACAGCCCGGGAGCCGACCCGCACGAGTTCGAGGCCAATACCCGGAACCAGGCGGCCCTGGCCGGTGCCGCGGTGGTGATCGAGAACGGCGGCGGGTACGACGACTTCATGGACCGGATGCTGAAGACCGCGAAGAACTCGTCGGCGACCCTGCTGAACGCGGTCACCATCTCCGGCAAGAAGGCGGCCGCGGGCGAGGCGCTCAACGAGCACGTCTGGTACGACTTCCCGACGGTCGCGAAGGTCGTCGACCAGCTCCAGCAGGCGTACGCGAAGGCCGCGCCGGCGGACGCGTCGACGTTCCAGCAGAACGCCACCGCGCTGAAGCAGAAGATCGACGGCCTGGTGAAGCAGGAGGCGACGCTCAAGGCGAAGTACGCCGGGCAGCCGGTCGCCATCACCGAGCCCGTACCGCTGTACCTGCTCGACGCGGTCGGCCTGCAGAACAAGACGCCCGCCGAGTTCAGCAAGGCGATCGAGGAGGGCAGCGACGTACCGGTCAAGGTCCTGAACGCGACGCTGCAGCTGTACAGCAAGCACGAGGTGAAGCTGCTCGCGTACAACGAGCAGACCAGCGGCCCGCAGACCGAGAGGCTGCTCAACGCCGCCAAGCAGAACAACATCCCGGTGGTGCCCGTCACCGAGACGCTCCCGAGCGGCAAGGACTACATCGCCTGGATGACCGCCAACCTCGACGCGGTCGGCGCCGCGCTCGGGCGATGAGCGTCGTCCTCACCCTGGAGCAGGCCGCGCTCGGCTTCGGGTCCCGCACCCTCTGGGACGGCCTCGACCTGCAGGTGCACAGCGGCGAGCTGATCGCCGTACTGGGCGCCAACGGGTCCGGCAAGTCCAGTCTGCTCAAGGTGATCCTCGGACAGACCCGGCTCCGGTCCGGTTCCGCGACGCTCCTCGGTACGCCGGTACGTCGGGGTGACCGGCGGATCGGGTACATCCCGCAGCAACGGCTCGCGGAGGACGGCGCACCGCTGCGTGGCCGGGACCTCGTCGCGCTCGGCGTGGACGGGCACCGGTGGGGCGTGCCGATCCCGTCGCGGCGACGTCGGCAGCGGGTGAATCAGCTGCTCTCGTCCGTCGGGGCCGAGGCGTACGCGTCCACCCCGTTGTCGTCGTTGTCGGGCGGTGAGCAGCAACGGCTGCGGATCGCGCAGGCGCTGGCGGCCGAGCCGCGGCTGCTGCTGTGCGACGAGCCGTTGCTGTCGCTGGACCTGCCGCATCAACGGCTGGTCAGCGATCTCGTCGACGACGCCCGCCGGCGGCTCGACCTCGGCGTACTGTTCGTCACCCACGACATCAACCCGATCCTGGACAAGGTGGACCGGCTGCTCTACATCGCCAACCACCGGTTCCGGATCGGTACGCCGGACGAGGTGCTGACCACCGAAGTACTGAGTGAGCTGTACGACGCACCGGTCGAGGTCATCCGGCACAACGGGCGGATCCTGGTCGCGGGCGTGCCGGACCACGACCCGTACCACCATCCCGAACAGGCCGGTGCGCGATGATCGCCCTGGACAGCATCTGGTCGCAGATCTTCAACTTCTCCGGGTACGGGGAACTGCTGCCGTTGCTGAGGAACTCGATCATCGCGTGCGTCGTGCTCGGCGTCGTCGGCGGGCTGATCGGGGTGTTCGTGATGATGCGCGACATGGCGTTCGCGGTGCACGGCGTCAGCGAGCTGTCGTTCGCCGGCGCGGCGGCCGGGCTGCTGTTCGGCGTCAGCGTCGTCACCGGGGCGCTCGTCGGATCGCTGGTCGCGGCGCTGCTGATCGGCGTACTGGGTGCTCGTGCGCGGGACCGCAACTCGGTCACCGCGGTGCTGATGCCGTTTGGCCTCGGGCTCGGCATCCTGTGCCTCGGCCTGTACCACGGGCGCGCGGCGAACAAGTTCGGCCTGCTCACCGGGCAGATCGTGGCGATCGACGACCCGCAGATCAAGTCGCTGATCGCGATCTCCGTCGTGGTCGCCGTCGGACTGGTCCTGGTCTGGAGACCGTTGCTCTTCGCAAGCACCGACGCCGACGTCGCCGCCGCGCGCGGTGTCCCGGTCGGCGTACTGTCGATCGTCTTCATGATCCTGCTCGGCCTCGCGGTCGCGGTCTCGGTACAGATCGTCGGAGCGCTGCTCGTCCTCTCGCTCCTCGTCACCCCGGCCGCCGCAGCCCTCCGGGTCTCGTCGTCACCGGTCGTCGTCCCGCTGCTCAGCATCGCGTTCGCCGTCACCGCGTCCGTGGGCGGAATCCTCCTGTCCGCAGGCAGTTCGGTGCCGATCAGCCCGTACATCACCACGATCTCGTTCACCATCTACGTCTTGTGCCGCCTGGCGCCCTCTAAGCTGGCTCGGTGAATCATCGGTCCGATCTGTCGGCGTTGCTCCGGAGCGGGCGCGGCACGGAGTTGCTGCTGTACGGGATGACGCCGCCCCGGCAGTCGATCGCCCCGGACGCGCTCGAACGCTTCACCGCGGTGACGCGGACCCGGCTCGAGCAGCTCGACATCGATGCGCTGATCCTCTACGACATCGACGACGAGGCACAGCGGACGCCGGACGAGCGGCCGTTCCCGTTCAGCCCGACGATGGACCCGGCGGACTTCCTGGCCGACCACCTGTCCTGGTGGGACCGGCCGACGATCGTGTACCGCTCGGTCGGCAAGTACAGCGAGGCCGAGCTGGACTCGTGGGTACGGCGTCCCTCGGACCAGCTCGGCACGGTGATGGTCGGCGCACCGACGAGCTCCGCCGACGTACGAACGACGCTGCCCGCCGCGTACGACCTGTGGCAGCGGTCCGGGTCGGCGCTGCCGCTCGGCGGTGTGACGATCCCCGAGCGGCACTCGTCCCGCCAGGACGAGCACCACCGGCTGCTCCGGAAGCAGCACAGTGGATGCTCGTTCTTCGTCACCCAGGTCATCTACGACGTCAGCGCCGCGATGGACCTGGCCTCCGACTACCTGTACCTCTGCCGCGAACGGAACGTCGAGCCGGTCCCGATCGTGTTCACGCTCTCGATCTGCGGCTCGGTGAAGACCCTGGAGTTCCTCGCCTGGCTCGGCGTCCGCGTCCCCCGCTGGCTCCGCAACGAACTCGTCCACGCCACCGACCCGGTCGCCGACTCGTACGCCCACTGCGTCACGATCGCCCGCACCCTCTCGACGTACTGCCGCGACCGCGACCTCCCCTTCGGCTTCAACGTCGAAAGCGTCTCCACCCGCCGGATCGAGAACGACGCAAGCATCAACCTGGTCAAGGAACTCCGCACGTTCGTCGGCTGAGCGGTTCGGTCGCTGAGCGGTTCGGTTGACGTGCCGGGGCGGGATCCGTACGCTCCCAGACAGTGACGGCGCAAGGAAGCCGATGGGAATTCGGCACGGTCGCGCCACTGTGAGCCGGTCGCCTTCGGGTGCCGGCGAGTCAGATACTTCGCCGTCGCGACGCTCCACTGGTAGCGGGACGCAGGATCCCCTGAAGGAGGCTTCACGTGAGTAATCTGTCTGCCCAGACGACTGTACCGACGACCACGTCGACCACGATCGTTCTTCCGGTGTCGAAGGCCGTGCTCTGGCTGGTCGGTACCGCGGTCCTGGCGCTCCTGGCGTACTACTTCATCGGCGTCGACCAGGGTGCGTACTCGATCTTCGGCAAGGACATGCACATCCACGAGTTCGTGCACGACGCGCGGCACTTCCTCGGCTTTCCCTGCCACTGACTGCCACTGATATGGAACGGCAACTGATCCTCCGCGGCCTGCTGGCCGGCGGAGCCGGTGGCCTGGTCGCGTTCGTGTTCGCGCGGATCTTCGCCGAGCCGCAGATCCAGGCCGCGATCGACTACGAGAGCGGCCGGTCCGCCGCCCAGCAGACCCTGGACAAGGCGGCCGGACTGCCGGTCGAGGCGGCCGAGCCGGACCTGTTCAGCCGGACGCTGCAGGCGAACGTCGGAATCGGCCTCGGCATGATCCTGTTCGGGATCGCGATGGGCGCGCTGTTCGCGGTCGCGTACACGATCTGCCTCGGCCGGGTCGGCAAGCTCCGGCCGCGGACGCTGGCGATGCTGGTCGCGGTCGGCGGTTTCCTCGGGATCTACTTCGTACCGTTCCTGAAGTACCCGGCGAACCCGCCGGCGATCGGCCACGAGGAGACCATCCACGACCGCGGCAACCTCTACCTGCTGATGGTGTTCTGCTCGCTGGTCCTCCTGGTCGGTGCCGTTGCCCTGGGCAAGCGCCTGACGCCGCGCCTCGGCAACTGGAACGCGACTCTGCTGGCGATTGCGGCGTACGTCGTGGTGATCGGTGTCCTGATGGCCGTCCTGCCGTCGCTCGGGCAGCTCGCGGCCAACGTGCAGGAGTACGGCCGGCACGCGACGGAGACCCCGCTGCCGCTGACCGACGACAAGGGCACGATCGTGTACCCGGGCTTCGACGCGGACCGGCTGTACGCGTTCCGGTTGTACTCCGTCGGCGCGCAGGTCCTGCTCTGGGGCGTGATCGGCCTGGTGTTCGGCCTACTCGCCGACCGCCTGCTCCGGCCGCGGACGGCCACCCCGGTGGCGAGTACGGTGTGACACTCCTCGACCGGATCGCCGGCCTGGGACCGTTCTTCGGAGTCGCGCAACACACCGACCCGTCGCCGGAGCCGCCCTGGCGCCGCATGTCCGAGATCGTGGACGATCCGTCGGTCCTGGAGGACCGCGTCGCCCAGACGCGGGCCTACCTGGGCGCGGTGAGCGGCCAGGAAACCGAGGCGATCGAAGTACGCGTGGCCGCATCGGTAACCCACCTCGGCCTGGTCGCCCGCCTGATCTCACCGGCGCTGGCATCCGCCGTACTGGAGCGCCGCGTCCCGATCCTCGCCCTCGACCAGCTCCACTGGCAGCCGATCCTCGGCGGAGCGTTCCCGCTCTCCTTGCCGCCGATCCCTCCAGCTGGTGGAGATCTGTACCGGGAACTCTTCGACGGCCCCATCCCCGCGATCGCGCAAGCCTTCCAGCTCTCGGACCACATCCTCACCGGCAACGTGGCCTCAGCCGTCAACGGCGCAGCCACCGCCATGGCGAACGCCGACCCGACCCTCGCCGACCCCGCCCGTACCCTCGCAGCCCAGCTCCTCGCCACCCCACCCCTCCGCGACGCCCACACCACCAACCCGTTCCGCCGCCGCAGCTGCTGCCTCATCTACCGCGCGGCCCGCGACCACAACGGCCCCCTCTGCGGCGACTGCGTCCTCGCCGCTCAGTCGAGGTAGCCGGTTGCCGGGTTGATGCCGGAGAGGAAGTCGCCGATGGCGCGGTGGTGGTCGGCGTCGGTTCTGGTGTGGTCGGAGGATCCGGACTCGGTGAAGCCGTAGCCGGGGTTGGGCCCGGTCAGCCAGGTGTAGTCGAACGTGCCCGGGTGACCCTCGCGGGTGGACACCTCGAACCGTTCGCCGTCGACCTCCAGCGTCCGGCTGACGGATGCCTGGAAGCGGATCAGGTACCCGTCCGGATCGGTGACGAGGAACTGCTCGACACCGACGTCACCGTGGTCGGTCCGGTACCACTTGATCTCGGGCTCCATGAACAACGGCCGTCCGGCCCGGCGCAGCGACTCCACGATCGGCGCGATCGACGGTACGGCGACCTGCAGATTGACGCCCCGCCCCAACGGCCGCTCCAGCGCCGCGGTCACCCAGTTCCGCCCGGCCCCGACCTCCTCGAGCATCACATGCGCCCCGCCGAGTACGACGTACGCGAACCCCTCCTCGGGCCGCTCGTACCGGATCTCGAACCCGCACACCCCACACCAGAACTCGGTGCTCACAGCAACCGACCCGACAAGCAACTCCGGAACAAGCGCAGGATCCATTACCCCATCCTGTCACCCGGGCGGCGGCAACCGAATTGCGTTAGGCCCGTTTCAGGAGGGCCTTGGCGGTGAGGGCTACGGGGGTTTGGGGGTCGTGGGTGAGGGACTCGAGTATGTCGTGGGTGATCGGCGGCGGGAGTTCGCCGAGGGCCTGGACCAGGCGGAGGCGGGCCTCTGGGGCGGTGTTCGGGGCAGCGAGTTTGTGGGCCAGGGTGGTGAGGATGTGCGCGGCGGTCCCGGGGGTCGCGGACAGGGCACCGAGGGCCTCGGCGGCGTCGACGTCGTTGGCGCCTTCGATGACGAGGGCAACCAGGGCGGGTACGGCGGAACGCTCACCGCGGGTGCCGAGGGACAAGGCGGCGTGCTTGCGTACGGCGAGGTCCGGGTCCTTCAGCGCGCCCGTGAGTACGGGGACCGCGTCAGGCGTGGTGACCTCGGCGATCGCGACGACGGCTCGGCGGCGGATGGTGACGTCCGCCGAGCGGAGGGCGGGCGTCAGGGCGGCCAGTACGTCGTCCGTGGACCGGGCCAACGCCCAGCGCAGGGCGCCGGCGACGTTGGGGTCGGACTCGGTGAGGAGGGCGGCGGCGAGGATCTCCGTCGGCAGCTCGTCGTCCGAAGGAGCCAGTACCGCCTGCTGCCGGCGGGCGGCGCTCGGGGAGTTGAGGCTGTGCAGCAGCTCGACGACACGCAGTACGTCGGGCCAGTCGCCGGGGGTCGCGCCCTCGATGGCGCGCAGCCGGTCGAGGAGTTCCTGTTCGCGGTGCAGGCGTTCCTCGGTACGCCGGATCAGGTCGCCCAGCAGCGCGGGCGCCGCGAATCCGGGGTCCTCCAGCGCGCGGCCGATCTCGCGCAACGACAGGCCGAGCGAGCGCAACGCCTCGACGTGGAAGATCCGCCGGATGTCGTCGTCGGCGTACTCCCGGTACCCACCGACCGTCCGGCCGGTGGGCCGCACCAGCCCGAGGGACTCGTAATGCCTGAGCATTCGCGAGCTCACCCCGGACCGGCGGGCCACCTCACCGATGAGCATGCTGCTCCCGGACCTGTTGGGGGCCGAGGGCAACGGCTCGTTTCGCCTCGTCGAGCAATGCGCCGAAGTTCGCGTCCGGGTCGTGCAGCAGCCGCTCGGTGGCACGGGCGTGCGCCTGCACCTTCGGCTTCGGGCTCGACAGACCGCTCGCCAGCGCAGCCTCGGCCGCGTCGCCCAGCTCGACCAGCGCCCGGCTGAGACTCAGCTGTACGTCGCGGTCGCCGCGCCCGAGCTCCGTCACCAGCTCCGCCGCGAGCTGCTGCTCTTCGCCGACCGGAACCAGCCCGGCCGCCGTACGCCAAGCGGTCCGCCTGACCTCGTCGTTCGGGTCGTGCAGCAGTTGCCGGGTGATCGCCGGCCAGGTCGCCGGGTCCTTGAGCTTCGACAGCGTGTGCAGCGCCTGGCTCCGGGCCTGGGCGTTCGCGGAGTCCAGCTCCGCGACCACCAGCGGCACCGTCACGTCGCGCGGCAGCTGGATCAGCGCCCAGGTGAGCATGTCGCGCACGAAGAAGTCCGGCTCCACCCCGCAGCGCGCCACCAGCACCCGCACCAGCTCCGGATCGGCCTCGGCGCCGACCGCCATCGCCGCCCGCAGTCGCGTAGACGTGTCCGCCGCCTCCAGCAGGCGCAGGTCGTACTTCGGGTTCACACGAACCACCTCCTGCCCACAGTCAAGACCTTGACACGGTGTCAAGGTCAAGCATCGCCGAAATCCGGAAGCCAGGTGCCGCCGCGGCGGCTAGTCTCGATGGTTGGTCCACGACGAGGAGGCCCTGTGTTCCAGCCGTTGCTGGCATCCGCGACTCGAGCCGTTGAGAAACTTCGTGACATCGGTGAACCACTACCCGACGACCTGACCGGCCGGCTGGCCGCCGCGACCGACGCCGCACAGGTCGACGAACTGCTCCGCCCGTACGTGATTGTCGAGACCGAGATCGACGAGCAAGGACTGACCGCCAGTACGCCGGGGGCCGCGCCGCCGCGGCTCGTGCAGCACGGCTGGCGGAGCTTCCTGGTCCGGGTCGCGAACCCGCACGGGCTGCTCGGCGACCTGTCCGCGCCGTCGAACCACGTGCTCGGGAACGTCGATTTCCACAGCCATTCGGCGCGGGTCGCGATGCCGGACACGCTGACCGTCGTACCGCGGATCGAGAACAGCCGGCTGGAGGTGAAACTCGCCGGTCCGACGGATGTGTCCGGCGTGGACGTCGAGTACAAGGTGATCAGCCTGTACAGCCGCGACGGTGGCACGCACGGCGGTCAGCTCTCGTTCGTGCTGGCCGTCGAGGAGGCGTTCGACAGCATCACCCGTCCGCCGATACAGAAGGCCTGGCAGCGGATGGGGTTCGAGACCCGCCCGTACGCCGCGAAGTACGACTTCGAGTGCGCGCCCGCCCGCGACCTCCGCCTCGACGTCCGAGAGCCCGACGGCAGCAGCAGCGTGGCGGCGCTGACCGTCCGCGACGCCCAGCGCCGCGCGTACCCGTCGAAGGCGATGCGGCTGGCGCCGGACATGTTCTTCCACGATCACGTGTACCGGGCGACCGGCGAGGTGCTCACGCTCCCGGCCGGGCGGTACGAGATCGCCGCGCGGCGCGGCCCGGAGTACCGCGAGGTGTACGTCGAGGTCGACGTGGCGGCGGACACCGAGTCGCTGACGATCGAGCTCGACCGCTGGGCCGATCCGGCCGCGCATGGGTACTACTCGGGCGACCCGCACATCCACGCCGGCGGCTGCTCGCACTACAACGTCCCGTCCGAGGGTGTCACACCGGAGACGATGATCCGGCACGTCCGCGGCGAGGGTCTGTGGATGGGCAGCGTGCTCACCTGGGGACCGTGCTACTACCACCAGAAGCAGTTCTTCAGCGGCTCGTCGATCAGCCCGCGCGCCGAGCTCGAGTACCCGGCGATGCAGCAGGCGCAGGGGATGACGTGGGACCCGCAGGACACCGACCGCGACGGCCAGAGCCTGCTGCGGTACGACCTCGAGGTGTCGGGGTTCCCGTCCAGCCACTCGGGGCACGTCATCCTGCTCGGGCTCACCGACCAGGACTACCCGGGGACCAAGCTGATCGAGGACTGGCCGTCGTGGAACCTCCCGGTGATGCGTTGGGGGCACGCGCAGAACGCGCTGGTCGGATACGCGCACTGCGGCCTCGGGCTCGCGGTCGACACCGACGAGCTGCCGAACTACGTCGTACCGGGGTTCCAGTCGATCGGGTCCAACGAGATCGTCGTCGACGTGCCGCTGGGGGCGGCCGACTTCCAGTGCGGGGCCGAGTTCGCGCCGGCGGCCGAGCTGAACATCTGGTACCACCTGCTGAACGTCGGCTACCGCACGTTGATGCTCGGCGAGACCGACTACCCGTGCATCTACGACGACGGCCCGGGCGTCGGGCGCACGTACGTCCAACTCCCCGAGCCGCCGCAAGGCCCGCAGGCCCTGGAGACGTGGCTCGGCGGGTTGAAGGACAGGGCGTCGTACTTCGGGGACGGCCGCAGCCATGTCTACGACTTCGCGGTCAACGGCTCCGCTGGGCGTGAGGTCGGCGTCGAGGCCCCGGGACCGGTGAAGGTGACGGCCACGGTCGCGGCCTGGCTGCCGGAACTGCCGCCGGCGCCACCGGCTGCGGGTCAGCCGGTGTACTCCGCGCCGGTCGGCTGGCACCTCGAGCGGTCGCGGATCGGGCAGACCCGCAACGTTCTCGTCGAGGTGCTGGTGAACGGCGTACCGGTCGACTCCCGGGAGCTCGTTGCTGACGGCAACGAGCAGCCGCTGGAGTTCGACCTGGACCTGGAGCGGTCGTCCTGGGTCGCGGTGCGGATCCTGCGCAGCGTCCACACCCAGCCGGTCTTCGTCGAGATCGCCGGGCAGCCGATCCGGGCGTCGCGGCGCAGCGCGCAGTGGTTGCACGACTCGGTCGACGCGCTGTGGAAGGCGAAGTCGGGCTTCATCCGCGACGGCGAACGCGACGCGGCACGGTCGGCGTACGACGAGGCCCAGGCCGCCTACCTGACCCGGCGCGACGAATGCGAGGTGGACTGATGGCGGGCTGCTGCGATCCGGTCGAGACGACCGCGGCGATCTCGGTGGTGATCAATCCGGAGGCCCGGGTGAACGTCGCCCGGACCGGCAACCGGGTGCCGAGCCTGGCCGCCGGTGAGTGGCACACGATCGAGTTCCCGATCGTCAACACCGGGTACGTGACCGGTCAGCTGGTGATCGAGAGCGACCCGGTCCCGGGCGTCGAGCTGGACCTGCCGGTGCACGAGCTCACCGGCCAGCCGACTCAGGACGGCAGCCTCCGGGTGCGGTTCGACGTACCGACGGTTGTCGACGTCACGCTGCGCTTCCGTGCGTTGGGCTCGCTCGGCGGGCTCGCCCTCCACAGCTCCCTGCACCTGATCCTCCGATCCCACCGGGCACTCCTCCCACTCGCCTGAGAAAGAGTAGGAAAGAGCCGGGAAAGAAGAGAGAGTCAGCCTGAATCCGTGGATGGTAGGACCTTGGCGGTGAAGTGAGTGGTCCGGTTCCACTTCATGTGGGCACCATCTCAGGGGTTGGCCTCTGAGATGGTTCCTTCGCCCCTGGCATGCGGTGGGCGAAGGAACGATGTGAGAGGTCAACCCCTTGGATTACGGCGATTCGGCCGGCTGGGCGGCTGAGGCGGGCCCACCTCTGCAGTCCAAGCTCAGATCCGTGGAAGGTCGGCCGCCCAGGTGGCCAAGGGTGCCAAGGGTGCCGAACCACCGGCGATCTGAGGGGTTATCCACCGGTGGTGGGGGTTCTCTGCTGGTGTGCGCGATTGAGTTGCCGTCCTCATGAGCGAACGCGGATGATCGTCTTTCCCTTGGTGCGTTCGGTTGAGTTGAAGGTGGCGACGGCGTCGTCGAGGGTCGCCAGCGTGCCGATGTTGGTGCGCAGGCGGCCGTCGCGGATGCGTTGGGCGAGTTCGGTCAGTTGGGTGCGGTCGGCCTCGACGACGAAGTCGATCGCGAGGCCGTCGGCGGGGCGTGCCTCGACCGGGCCGACGACGGAGATCAGGATTCCGCCGGGGCGGATCAGTGCCGCGGACCGCTTCTGGATGTCGCCGCCGATGACGTCGAACACCAGGTCGACGCCGCCGACGTCCTCCAGTACGTCGTTGCCGAGGTCAACGAACTCCTGCGCGCCGAAGTCGAGCGCCTGCTGCCGATCGGCGGCGCGTCCGGTGCCGATGACGTAGGCGCCGGCCTCGCGGGCGAGCTGCGTCACCATCGTCCCGACCGCCCCGGCCGCGCCGTGCGCGAGCACGGTCTGCCCCCCGCGCAGACGCCCTAGGTCGAACAGCCCTTGCCATGCGGTCAGCCCTGAGATCGGCAGGCTCGCGCCCACCGTGAAGTCGACGTCGCCCGGCAGTGGCGCGAGGTTACGGGCCTCGACGGCCACGTACTCGGCCAGCGTGCCGTCCCGATGCCAGTCGGTCAGCCCGAACACCCGCTGGCCCACCGCGAGCCCAGTCGTGCCGTAGCCGAGGGCGGTGACCACTCCGGCCAGTTCGTGGCCGGGGATCGACGGCGCCCGGTCCCGGTCGGCGCGATCGGTCCAGGTCGACGGCCACTCCAACTCGGTCGGGACGTACCCCGACGCATGAACCTCCACGATGACGTCGTTGATCGCCGCCGGCGGCTCAGGGCGCTCGGCCAGCGTCATCCCGGCCGTTCCCGCAGCCTGGTCCGTCACCACGATCGCCTTCATCAGGAACCTCCCAAGATTGGACTATTTCGTCCAGAGTATTACGGCGTCGTACGGTCGGCAACCGCCGGGGGCGGTACCGTTGGCGTCGTGACTCGAGGAACCGCGGCGGACGCCCAGCCTCGCCGCCTGACGTCGCGCGGCATCGCGACCCGGGCGCGCATCGTCGGCGCGGCCGCGGACCTGATGTACGTCCGCGGCGTCAACGCCACCACCCTCGACGATGTCCGCGCGGCGAGCGGTACCAGCAAGTCCCAGCTCTACCAGCACTTCGCCGACAAGGACCAATTAGTCCGAGCGGTCGTCTCACTGCGGGCCGGTCAGGTCCTCGAACGCGAGCAGGGCTACCTGGAGCGGCTGCGTTCGTTCCGCGGACTGCTGCGCTGGCGGGACGCTTTGGTCCAACGTAACGCCCTGCAGAACGGTGCGTACGGCTGCGCCCTCGGCTCCATGGCAAGCGAGCTGTCCGACCAGGACGACGAAGCCCGCGCGACACTGGCCGAGACCTTCGCGGAGTGGACCGGCCTGATCGCCGCCGGCCTTCGCCGAATGCAGACCAGCGGCGCCCTCAGCGAATCCGCCGACCCCGGCAAACTGGCCGTCGGCCTGATGGCCGCACTGCAGGGCGGCTACCTCCTCGCCGAGACCCAGCACGACATCACACCGATGGAAACCGCCCTCGACATGGCCCTCGACCACATTCGCTCGTTCCTCACCAAGTGAAGATCTCTCGGTAGAGGCCTTCACCCTGGCTGGTGGTGCGGCTCGTAGGTCACGGCGGCCATGAGAGGTGGTTGATGCCTTCGCTGGTGACTCGGATCTGGAGTTCGGCGGCCACCGCGGGGCCGAGGTTTCCGACGTCGACCAGTACGGTTTCGCCGGTGACGGTGAGCAGTCTGATGGCACACTCGGCAGTCAAGGCTGCCCAGAGGATGTCGTCGCGCGGGTTCGGAATGCCCAGCAGTTCGGTGATCACGCCGTCGATCGGCTCCGGATCCAGCCAGCGGCCTGAGGGTGGGGTGGAGCCTGGTGTGCGGTCGACCCAGATGATCGTGTTGTCCACGGCTTCAGGTGCAGGTGGATCGTCGTTGTGCGCGGGGAGAGCGAAACGTGGCGGATTCTGTCTCGAGCTCCCGGACAGCTGGAGCCTGGACTCGGTCTGGATGGCCGGCGCGAGTGCGTCCAGCGCATGGGCGACGTAGTACCCGTCCGGCCCGTGCGACATGATCCGGGCCAGCGGCCCCGGGAAGCTGATCCCGTGCCCGTCGTCGTGCAACTCGGTGAAGAGGATCCGGGCCTGCGGAAACTTCTGCCGCAGGCTCCCGAGCAACTGCCCACTCACCACCGGCGTGAGCAGGATGTTCGCGGTCGACGGCGCCGTCCTGATGTCCACCACGACGTACCCCTCGCCGAGCAGTTCACTCAGCTCGGCTCTGGCACCGGCGGACAGCGGCATACCGGTCACCACCAGAACGTCCCCAGAACCGCCAGCACCCATGCGCCGACGCTACCTGACGAGCGTCCCTGCGGCCCCGGGCAACCTTGAGAACCCACCAACCACTTTTACCCACGCGATGTGGTTGGTGGGTTCTCAAAGCCGGGTCCTGGTCAGCCCGACGCCGCCGGACAGCAATGCCCCGGGGCCAGGACGCTAGCTGTTCCAGCGGGTTTTGTAGGTGAGGTAATTCCGCTGGGTTGCGATGTGGTCGGCGATGTACTTGGCGTCGTGCCAGACGCCCCAGATGAAGCTGGAGCCGCGGCGGGAGAGCCAGGGGAGGCCGACGAAGTAGACGCCGGGTTCGGTGGAGACGCCGCGGCGCTGGCGGGGGCGGCCCGATTCGTCGAAGGCGTCGACCTGGAGCCACGTGTAGTCGGTGGCGTAGCCGGTGGCCCAGAGGATGCAGCTGATGCCGCCCAGGTCGAGTTCGAGGAGCGGGTCGGTGACGGACTCGGGGTCGGGGCCGAGGGCGCGGGCCGCGGGTTCCTCGGGGAGGTCCAGGCCGTTGCGTTCGACGTACGCGTCGGCCTGGTCGAGCAGGGCAAGGTAGTTCGCGTCGCCGCGGGCGATGTTCTCGCCGAGGTCGTTCGCGAACCGCAGTACGCCGTTGTCGTACGACGCGGTCATGCCGGCCAGCTGGATGCCCGAGGCGGCCAACGCGCGGAAGTCGACGGTGTGGCCGCCGTTCGCGCCGCTGACCGCGATCGTGACGTGCTCGGCGCCGGCCGGTGGTGTCTCCAGGTCCCAGAGGCCGAGGACCCCGAGCCACCAGCAGAAGTCGCGGCCGCGGTAGCTGCGCGGCGGCCGGTCGTGCGGGCCGACCGAGAGGTACACCTGCCGCCCGGACCGGCGGAGCTCGTCGGCGATCTGGACGCCGGACGAACCGGCTCCGACCACGAGTACGGCGCCCGCGGGCAGCTCGCCGGGATTGCGGTACGCGTTGGAATGCAGCTGCACCGGGCCTGCGTTGGCCGGGACGATCGGGGGAATGACCGGCCGCTGGAACGGCCCGGTCGCGGCGACGACGAAGCGGGTGTCGACGGTGCCGTCCGAGGTCTCCACGCGGAAACCGGGACGGCCGTCGTGCCTGCGGACCGACGTGACCTCGACACCGGTCCGGATCGGCGCGGAGATCTTCTCGGCGTACGCGACGAAGTAGTCGGCGACCTCGTCCTTCCCGGCGAAGCCGTCGGGGTCCAGGTCGAAGAACTCCAGCCCGGGGAACCGATCGTGCCAGGCGGGCCCGTTCGCGACCAGGGAGTCCCAGCGCGCGGTCCGCCAGCGTTCGGCGACCCGGTCCCGTTCCAGGACCAGATGCGGTACGCCGAGGTTGCCCAGGTGCTCGCTCATCGCGACGCCGGCTTGGCCCGCGCCCACGACGACGACCTCCACCTCCAGGTTCGACATCCCAACCTCCAGTCCGAGACAGCATCGTTCGCCCTTGAATCCTCAGCGTCCGGCAATCCCCGTGTCCAACAGATCTTCCTGGCGTTCTAGTTCCGCTCGATCGATGCAAGATCTAAACTGGGTCATGGCCCAGTACACCCTCAGGCAGCTGGAGTACTTCGTTGCCGTGGCGGAGGCGGGCAGCGTGACCGCCGCTGCGCAGTCGATCCACCTGTCGCAGTCCGCGCTGTCCACGGCACTGGTCGAGCTGGAGCGGGCGCTCAACGTGCAGCTGCTGCTGCGGCACCACGCGCGCGGGGTCACGCTGACGTCGGCGGGCGAGCAACTGCTGGCGGCGAGCCGGCTGCTACTGCGGCAGGCGGCGGAGCTCGCGGACGAGGCGCGCGGCCTCGGCGACGAGGTGGGCGGGACGCTGCACCTCGCCTGCTTCGGCGTACTGGCGCCCTATCTGCTCCCGGAGCTGCTCGCGGAGGCTGCCGAGCGGCTGCCCGGTCTGGCGGTGAACACGAGCGAGGTCGACCTGGCCGAGCTGGTCGAGGGGGTGGCGAGCGGCCGGTTCGAGATCGCGGTCGGGTACGACATCACCGCCGATCCGCGGGTGGAGGTCACCTCGCTGTACACGTTGCCGCCGTACGTCCTGCTGCCGCGCACGCACCGGCTCGCCCGGCGGAAGAAGGTCAAGCTGGCCGAGCTGGCGGACGAACCGCTGGCGCTGCTGGATCTGCCGTACAGCCGGGACTACTTCACCGGGATGTTCCGCGCGGTCGGCCTGAACCCGACGCCCCGCTTCCGCTCCACGAGTGCGGAGACCTGCCGGGCGCTGGTGGCCCGCGGCCTGGCGTACACGGTGCTGAACGCCCGCCCACGCGACCTCGGCCGGGCCGACGCGCGCGAGGTGGTCGCCGTCGACATCGCGCACGACGCACCGGCGCTGGACGTCGTACTGATCAAGGCGACCGGTGTCCGTCCGACCCGGCGGGTGGCCGCGGTCGAGGAGCTGATCGGCGACCTCGTCGAGCGTGGATCGATTGCGTCGATGTTCGGGGCCAAATAGATCGTCTCGACAGCACCCGCCGGGCTTTCTAGGCTCGGTGGTATGACGCACGCAGAGCCGATCGTCGTCGGCGGCCACACCCGGATCCGTCCGTTCAACACCCGCGACACCTACCCCGAGCAGAACCTCGACAACGATCTCTGCCAGGCCGTGGTGGCCGGCAACACAGTCTACGTCCGCGGGCAGATCGGGCAGGACCTGGACACCAGCGAGTCGGTCGGTGTCGGTGACGTCGAGGCCCAGACCGAGCGGGCGATGGCGAACATCGACCTGCTGCTGCGGGAGGCCGGGGCGCGGCTGGAGCACCTGGTCAAGCTGACGATCTACATCGTCGACCCGCGCTACCGGGAGACGGTGTACCGCACGATCGGCCGCTGGACGAAGGGCGTGCACCCGATCTCGACCGGCATCGTGGTCTCCGCGCTGGCCCGCCCGGAGTGGCTGGTCGAGGTCGACGCGATCGCCGTGATCCCGGAGGGCGGGCGGTGACGTTCTCGGTCCTGGGCACCGACGGGAACGGCGCCGTCGGCATCGCGGTCACGTCGTCCAGCCCGGCCGTCGCGGCCCGGTGCATCCACCTGCGTGCGGGCGTCGGGGGAGCGTCGTCGCAGAACGTCACCGATCCCCGGCTCGGTACCGAGTTGCTCGACCAACTCGCCGGCGGCGCCGATCCGCGGACGGCGCTCGCGAACGTCGTACGCGACCGTGAGCTGATCGAGCACCGCCAGCTGACCGTGCTCGCCCTGGACGGAGTGGGCGCGGCGTACTCCGGTGACCAGGCGCTCGGCGTCCACCACGACCGGGTCGGAGCCCAGGTGGTTGCTGCCGGCAACATGCTCGCCGGGCCGGAGGTCGTGGACGCGATCGTCGAGGCGTTCGAGACCTCGACCGGTGAGCTGGAGGAGCGCCTCGTCCGCGCATTGGAAGCAGGACTGGCGGCCGGCGGCGAAGCCGGTCCCGTCCACTCCGCAGGGCTTTCCGTCGTACGGCGGGTGCCGTGGCGCGAGACCGATCTGCGGGTCGACTGGAGCGACGAGCCGGTCCAGGAGCTGCGCGCGCTGCTCGACCTCTGGCTTCCGCAGCGCGACGACTACGTCACCCGTGGGCTCAACCCGGCGGCGGCGCCGTCGTACGGCGTTCCCGGCGATGAGTGACGCCAGGCAGCTCGTCCCACGGACGGTCGCGGCCGACGCCGAGCGGTTGATCCGGCTCTCCGAGCAGCTGCACGCACATCCCGAGACCGCCTGGCAGGAGCACCGCTCGGCGCGCTGGGTCGCCGAGGCGCTGGACGAGGCCGGCTTCACCGTGACCTCGCAGTACCTCGGACTCGAGACGGCGTTCCTCGCAACCTTTGGCAGCGGGCCGTTCCGGCTCGGTCTTTGCGCCGAGTACGACGCGCTACCAGGCCTCGGGCATGCCTGCGGGCACAACCTGATCTCGGCGATCACGGTCGGTGCGGCTCGTGCGCTTGCGCCGCTGGCCGACGCGGCCGGCCTCACGATCGAGGTGTACGGCACGCCCGCCGAGGAGGGGGGTGGCGGCAAGATCGAGCTGCTCGACCGCGGTGCCTTCGCCGGACTGGACCTGGCGATGATGGTGCACCCGGCGCCGGTGGACGTCGCCGAGGCCGAGCCGTTCGCGGTGTCGCACTCGCACATCACGTACCAGGGCAAGGCCGCGCACGCCGCGGCCTACCCGGAACAAGGCGTCAACGCGGCCGACGCCTTCACGATCGCCCAGGTCGCGATGGGCCTGCTCCGTCAGCAGCTTCCGTCGACGGTGCGGGTGCACGGCGTGATGACCAACGGCGGAGAGGCCCCGAACGCGATCCCGGCCCGCACGGAGGGGCGTTGGTACGTGCGCGCCGAGTCGCTCGCGCAGCTCGCCGAGACGGAGGAGAAGGTACGGCGCTGCTTCGAGGCCGGCGCCCTCGCCACCGGGGCGACGCTCGACATCGCCCCGGAGAGCAAGCCGTACGCGGAGTTCCGCACGTACGAGCCCGCGCTGCGCGCCTACGTCCGGAACGCCGAGTCGCTGGGCCGCGTGTTCGACCCGGGTACGCCGGCGCGCCGGATGAACCGCGCCTCGACCGACATGGGCAACGTGTCCCAGGTCGTACCGGCCATCCACCCGTACGTCGGTATCGGGGCGCTGCCGGCGCTGAACCACCAGCCGGAGTTCGCCGCGCACTGCGTCGGCGGCGATGCCGAGAAGGCGTTGCTCGACGCCGCGACCGCGGTGGCGTGGACCGCGCTGGACATGGCCGCGCGATGATGCGGACCGAGTCCGACTCGCTCGGACCCTACGAGGTCCCGGCGACCGCGTACTGGGGCGTGCACACCGCGCGGGCGCTGACGAACTTCGCGGTCAGCGGCACCACGGTCGGCAGTCATCGCGAGCTCGTCGCCGCCCTGGGCGCGGTCAAGCTCGCCGCCGCCCGGGCGAACCATGACCTCGGCCTCCTCGACGACCGGCGCTACACCGCGATCGCCGCGGCTGCCGAGGAGGTGCGTGCCGGGATACTCGACGACCAGTTCGTCGTCGACGTCATCCAGGGCGGCGCCGGTACGTCGACGAACCTGAACGCCAACGAGGTCATCGCGAACCGTGCGCTGGAACTCCTCGGACTGCCGCGGGCGACGTACGACGAGGTGCATCCGCTCGACCACGTGAACCGGTGCCAGTCGACGAACGACGTCTACCCGACGGCGGTCCGGCTCGCGCTGATCACGGCGATCGACCGCCTCGCCGGGGCCACGGCTGCCCTGGCGGACACGTTCGCGGCGAAGGCCACGGAGTTCCGCGCCGTACCGAAGATCGGCCGGACGCAGCTGCAGGACGCCGTACCGATGACTGTCGGGCAGGAGCTCGGGGCGTTCGCGGTGACGTTGCGCGAGGAGCTGGCGCGGCTGCAGGACTCGCGCGGACTGCTCTGCGAGATCAACCTCGGCGCGACCGCGATCGGTACCGGGATCACTGCGCATCCGGAGTACCGGCGGCGGGCGGTCGCGCACCTCGCGGAGCTCACCGGTCTGCCGTTGTCCGGCGCGGCTGATCTGGTCGAGGCGACCGGCGACACCGGCGCGTTCGTCCAGGTGTCGGGCGTGCTGAAGCGGATCGTGGTCAAGGCGTCGAAGATCTGCAACGACCTGCGGCTGCTGGCGTCCGGGCCGCAGGCCGGACTCGCGGAGCTGCAGTTGCCGGCGCGCCAGGCGGGGTCGAG
Organism: Kribbella aluminosa; assembly: GCF_017876295.1. NCBI lineage: Bacteria > Bacillati > Actinomycetota > Actinomycetes > Propionibacteriales > Kribbellaceae > Kribbella > Kribbella aluminosa. The sequence continues at coordinate 2,686,637 of NZ_JAGINT010000002.1, forward strand.
CATCATGCCGGGCAAGGTGAACCCGGTGATCCCGGAGCTGGTCAACCAGGTCGCGTTCTGGGTGATCGGCACGGACGTCACGGTCACGATGGCTGCCGAGGGCGGGCAGCTGCAGCTCAACGCCTTCGAGCCTGTGATCTGTCACGGGCTCCTGCAGGGGTTCAGTTGGACGGCTGCGGCCTTCGATTCGCTGCGCGGGTTGTGCGTCGACGGGATCAAGGTCGACGAGGTCGCGCTCACGGCCGCGGCCGCTCGCAACGTCGGGCTGGTCACGGCGCTCACACCTCACCTCGGCTACACCCGAGCAGCCGAGCTCGCGAAGGCGGTCCTCACCGGGGCCGGCGACGTACGCTCGCTGGCGCTGGCCACCGGCGACCTGACGGCTGAGGAGCTGGACACGCTCCTCAGCCCGCAGGTTCTCGCCAACCTCCAAGACCTCTAGTCAGTGGCAGCAACCATCTGAAGTGCTGGTCGGGCGGGGTGCGTCGAGGGCTGGGTTCTGGTTGAAGAAGCCGCTCGGTTTGAGGGTGAAGCCGGTGTAGTCGACCGGCATGATCGGCCAGTCCTCCGGGCGCGGGAAGTGCGTCAGGCCGAACGTGTGCCAGACGACGATGTCGGTGCCGTCGATGTCGCGGTCCGCCCTCGTCCAGGTGTCGATCCCGGTGTTTCCTCTGCTCTGGTTGACGAATCGGCCTGACGGGTAGCGCTCGTCGTCGTCCTGCGCGGTCACCCACAGATGCTTGGTGGTGAAGGCGGCCCGCCGCGCGATCGAGGACGACGGGTCGGCCAGCAACGTCGGCTGCCCTTCGGGATGCAGCGTGTACCCGACCGGCTGACCGAGCGCGTTCGTCACCTCCGGATTGACCAGTTGCCAGGTCCGTCCCACCGCGCCGTCCGCGAGCCGAGCCGCCTCGCCCTCGGTCCGGAGCCGCGTCGAGCGCCGGGTGAACGCGTTGCCGTACGGGTTCTCGCCGGACACCGGCACCCGTACGGCGTCCACCTCATCGACCGCGTTGCCGACGCCGTCGATCATCAGGTCGAGCCGCGCGGAGAAGAGATGCTGGTGGTACGGCGCGCCGACGCCGGGCGCGATCTCGCTGGCCCACGGATACCCGGCACCGGGGTACGCGGATGCGAAGACGACACCGGTCGCCTTGCACTCGAGCTCGATCGTGCCGTCCAGGTACAGGTACCAGTAGAAGCCGTAGTCGTAGTTGCCGACCGTGATGAAGAACGAGATCACCAGCCGCCGCTGCCGCCGGGTCGAGCTGGTGCCGTTGTAGGAGTCGGTGTGCTTCCACAGCACGCCGAAATCCTCCTCGTGCATGCAGATGGCGTTGTCGATCCGCCGCGGCCGTCCGTCGTCGTCGGCGACTACGGCGTCGAAGTAGTGGATCTCGCCGAGGCAGTCGCAGCCGAGCGCGAGCGAGTTCGCCTCCTTGCCGAGCGAGTACTCGCCGGCGTCGAAGTAGTTCTGCCAGAACCGCACCGGCGACGGGTCGCCGTACGGCACGACCATCTCGGCGACGGAGGCGCGGTAGACGATCGGGCGCACGCGCCCCTGGGACCGGTCGTGGAAGCCGAGCTGGTGCAGGGTCAGTCCCTCGACCTGGTCGAACCCGATCCGGAACTCCCAGTTCTCCCAGCGCACCAGGTCGCCCTCGACGGTGAAGCTCGGCCCCTCGGGCTGGGTGATGACGATCGGCCGCTGGCTCGTCCTCTCGGGCACCGTACCCGGGCCACGCTCGAAGTCGGCCCGCTCCAGCGGTACGTCGAAGTCGCCGGCGTCGAGCAGCTCGACGACCTCGGCCGAGTTGAGGTCGACGTACACGACGACGCCGTCGATGGGGTGTGCCCAGACGTTGTCGTCGTCGTCCAGCTGCAGGAACGACAGGCAGCGGACCAGCCGGCGCCCGTCCTCGCCGGGGAAGTCGAAGTGCCCGGCGCTGAGCGCGGAGATCCGGATCCGCTCGGGTGTCGTGAGGCCGCGGCGGGCCATCGCCGCGCACCACTTCTCGTCGGCCCACAGGATCCGCTCGACGAGATCGAACTCCTCGCCCATGATCGGCGGCTGGCCCTCGCCGACCAGATCGACCTCCCGGCGGGACACGACCCGGTCCTCGGTCAGGGACACGACGACCTCGGTCACCGTGCCTGCGCCGCGTTCGAGCAGCACCGAGCACACGCGCCGGTCCCAGGCCTGCCCGGGCTGCCAGGCGAGGACGTCCGCCTTGGCCGGTTCGGCGAGCTGGACCAGCGGGAAGCGGGTCGTCCGCCCGACCAGGCCGGCCGCGTCCAGGATGCTGCGGTTGTGCTCGATCTCCGCGGCGCTGAGCCGGTCGAGCGGGTGCGTGGGGCCGGTGGTGCGCGGGCGGTCCGGGTTGGCGATGGTGGTCATGCGACGCCGCTCCTGTCGTGATCGGTGTGGTCAGGATTGGTGTGGTCAGGCGTGTCGAGCGTGACGGCCCGTCGTACCGGCGCACCGCGGAGGTAGCCGATGATGCCGAGGGCAAGCAGTACGACGAGGGTGCCGATCGTGAAGATCTCGAAGGTGCCGCGGCTGACGCCCCAGACGTCGTGGAAGCCGTACTCGATGCCGAACAGCGGCTCGAGCGTGCCCGGGAAGATCGCCACCCAGGAACCGAGCAGGATCCACGCGAAGCACAGCCACCCCATCGCCGCGAACCAGCGGTCCGGGAGCGGTACCCGGAACGGGCGAGGGCGGTCCGGGTCGACCTTGCGCAGCCGGATCGCCGCGGGGATGACGAGCAGGTACGAGAGCAGGAACGTGGTGATCGCGATCGTCAGCACCACCCCGAAGATCGCCCCGGCACTGCCGCTCACCTTCATCGCGACGAGCATGAAGACCGTCGCCACGGTGCCGGAGAGGAAGTTGACCCGCACCGGTGTGCTCAGCCGGCGGTTGAAGATGCCGAAGAAGCCGCCGAAGAACGCGCCGTCCGCGGCCGCGATCGCCTGCATCCGGTCCGAGATGATCATCCACGCCGCCCCTTGCGTCATCAGGACGAACACGAGGCAGACGGACAGGATCTTCAGCATCACGTCCGCGGCGCCGCCGTACACGCCGAAGACGGTCGCGGTGGCGTCGAAGAACCCGCCGATACCGGTGATCTTGTCCTTCGGAACCACCAGCAGGATCGAGAAGATCGGCAGCAGGTAGCACAGTGCGGCGATGCCGCTGGACCGCAGGATGCCGAACGGTACGTCGCGGCTGGGGTTCTTCATCTCACCGGCTGCACTGTTGCCCGACTCGAACCCGAGGTAGGCGAAGAGCAGCAGCGGCGTGGCGCCGAACAGCCCGGTCAGTGTGGGGGAGAAGTCATGGATCGAGAGGTCGGCGACGCCGTTCTTGGCGGCGTACAGCGCGGCGGTGCCGACGAAGAAGACCAGCAGCGCCACCTTCAGGATCGCGCCGACGGTCGGAAGCCATTTGCCGTACCGCAGGCTGACGATCGCGGCCAGCACGGTGAGCCAGATGAAGACGAGCTTGAACACGTAGTCGGCCGTCGACCCCCCGGTGATCTTCGTGAGGTTGACGTTCCAGCCCTCGGTGGCGAGGAAGGCCATCGAGCCGCCGACCCAGACCGGCTGGGTGACCCACGTCAGCAGCGCCGCGATCGCGCCGGCCTTGCGCCCGAACGCATCGCGGACCCAGGTGTACGCGCCGCCCTCCTCGGTGAAGGCGGCACCGGTCTCGGCGAAGAGCAGGCCGTACGGGATCAGGAAGAGCGCGGCGAGTACCAGGGTCCAGGTGAACGCCTCGGCGCCGTACGTCGAGACCTGGCCGAGCGTCTCGAGCCCGACCACCGCGGCGATCAGCAGGAAGACCAGGTCGAACCGGCCCAGGGTCTTGAGCAGCTTGGACTCTTGCTCCTGGGCGAGAGCGGTCGGTGTCGCGGACATCGCGATCCTCCTGTCAGTGGTGGACGGGGGTGCCGTCGACGTAGGTGGCGAGTACGGTCACGGACGACAGCTCCGCGGGGCTGACGGTGAACGGGTCCTGGTCGAGGACGACCAGGTCGGCGGGCGCGCCCGGCCGGAGGGTTCCGGTCCCGTCCAGCCGCGAGGCGCGGGCGGCGCCGGCGGTCGCGGCGTGGAAGGCGGTGGCCACGTCGACTCCCTCGTCCGGCAGGAGCGGAACGGTACGGGCGTGTTCGTCCTGGGCGTGCGGGTCGCCGTCCGGAGCTGTCCGGTTCACGGCGACATGCATGCCCCACAACGGGTTCGGGCTGCTGACGGGCCAGTCCGACCCCATCGCCAGCTCCGCGCCGGCCGCGTGCAGGCTGCCGAACGCGAAGTGGTGCCGGCGCTGGGCGTCGGTCAGGTACGGCAGCTTGGTCTCGACGAGGACCTGGTCCTCCCGCGCCCACAGCGGCTGGATGTTGGCGATCACCCCGAGCTCGGCCAGCCGCGGTACGTCGGCCGGGTCGATGAGATCGAGGTGCGCGAGCTGATGACGGGCGTCCGGCCGCCGGGGCGCCGCCGCTTCGATGGCGTCGAGGCACTCGCGGACCGCGCGGTCGCCGACGGCGTGCAGATGCAGGTCGAACCCTTCGGCGGTCAGCGTCTTCGCGATCAGGCCGAGGAACTCCGGATCCACGAAGCTCAGGCCGCGTTCGCCCGGACGACCGTGGTAGTGGTCGATGACGGCGGCCGTGAGGTTCTCGCAGACGCCGTCCTGCATGATCTTCACGGCGCTCGCCCGGAAGTGCGGCCAGGCCTCGGACTCCGCCCGGCGCTGCAGCAGCAGGTCGAGCTGCGAGAGGTCCTGGTCGAGGTCCCACCACAGCGCGCCGGTGACCTTGGCCGTCAGGCGCTGCGACTCGGCCGCCTCGCGGTACACGGGAAACAGATCCGGTACGCCGAGCATCTCGCCGACGGCGGCGTCCTGCCAGCCGACGATCCCGAGCGAGTGGAGGTACCGCTGCGCCTCCAGAAGGGCGGCGACCAGTTCCGCCCGGCCGGGCTTCGGTACGAGGCCGGTGACCAGGTCGGCCGCCGACTCCATGAGGAATCCGGTGGCGTGCCCGTGCTCGTCCCGGTGGATGCGGCCGCCGGCCGGGTCCGGAGTCGCGTCGTCGATCCCCGCGCGCCGCAGCGCCGCGGTGTTGACCCACACTCCGTGCGCGTCGTGGCTCGTCAGTACGGCGGGCCGCGCGCCGACGAGCCGGTCGAGCTCGGCGGCCGAGGGGAAGCCGCCGGGGAACACGTCGCCGTACCACCCCGAGCCGAGGAACCACTCGCCGTCTCCCGGCTGGTGCTCGGTGATCCGGCGGCGGTAGTCGTCGAGGCCGTGCAGGTCGTCCAGGTCACAGCGCAGCCGGTTCAGCCCGGCCATCACGGGGTGCACGTGGGCGTCGACGAATCCGGGTGTGACAACACCGTCGAGGCCGTCGACAACCTCCGTACGCCGGCCGACGAGTGCGTCGCAGGCCCTGCGACCGAGGGCTACGACGACGCCGTCCCGAACCGCGACGGCGTCGGTCGGCGCGGTGTACGCGTCGGGGCGGACGACGCCGCGCAGCACCATGTCGGCGGACCTGCCGCTCCGGTCGGTGGACATCGCCTCTCCCTCCGGTTCTTTGATGGTGATCGCAAAGAATTTGATCAGGTTCTTGTCATCGCACTGCAAAGTTCAGGTTTCGGCAATGTTTCAGAAGACTCGATTCTTTGATGCATGTCATAGATAATTCCGGGGTGGCGCGTCCCAAGGATCAACGTGAGCGGCGTGGCGACCTCGTCCGGGCGGCGGCGCGGGCGATCGCCGAGACCGGCGTCGCCGGCCTGCGCATCCGCGACGTCGCCGCGCAGGCGGGCCTGTCCGCCGGCCTGGTGACCTACTACTACCGCGACCTCGACGAGCTGGTGCTCGACGTGCACGCGGACGCCGTACGCCGCTTCTACTCCGCCCGCCGCGAGGCCATCGACCGGCTGGACGACCCGCTGCTGCAACTCGCCGAGCTGGTCCGGCGGGGTACTCCGGACGACGTCGACGACCTGCACTTCCGGGTGCTGTACCAGCTCCACGTGCACGCTGCGCGGAGTACCGCGCACGCAGCGCTCATGAGCTCACTCTGGGCGCAGGAGGTCTCGCTCTACGAACTCGTCCTCGCCCGCGGCGCCGAGCGCGGCGTACTCGCCCTGCGGAGCTCACCGCGAGAGATCGCCGAGACGGTGGTCGCGCTGGAGGACGCGGTCGGGCTGCACGTGGTGGGACACAATGCTGCTGTGAGCGTCGAGCGCGCTCGGGCGCTGGTGACGGCGCTCGTGGAGCGTGAGGTCGGGTGCTCGCTCGTTACCGCCGTGTGAACTCGGCAGGAGTCATCGACTTTCCTGATCCAGGACGCGTATTTTCTGTGATGGACAGATGGCTCACACCCGGTCGATGGTGATCTGAACCGCCGAGTTCCAGGAGCACCCATGAGCGCGACATCCGAGAGCACCCGCCGAGAGGCACTCGAGCACCGGACCATCGAGCACATCCCGGTCGACGAACGGCACGGGCGCTGGACCCAGCTGTTCACGATCTGGTTCGGCTCGAACATCATGCTGCTCACCGTCGCGACCGGCGTACTGGCGACCGCCGTCTACCACCTGCCGGTCTGGGCCGCGGTCGTCGCCCTGCTGATCGGCAACGTGGTCGGCGGCGTCGTGATGGCGCTGCACGCCGCGCAGGGTCCGCAGATGGGCGTCCCGCAGATGCTGCAGACGCGGGCCCAGTTCGGGTCGTACGGCAGTCTGCTCGTCGTCACGATCGTCGTGGTCATGTACACCGCGTTCTTCGCGTCGAACATGGTGCTCGGCGGCCAGGCGCTCGCCGACCTGACCTCGATCGGGGAGACGCCGGGCATCGTCCTGGTCGGTGTGCTCGGCGTGGTCGGCGCGATCTACGGCTACCGGGTGATCCACGCGATGGCCGGCGTACTGAGTGCGCTCGCGGGTCTCGCGCTGGTGGCCGCGTTCGTGATGCTGTTCGCCGTCGTCGGGCTGCCGGCGGGGACGCTGTCGAGCGGCAGCTTCGGCTGGTCGGGCTTCATGGGCACGGTGTCGCTCGCCGCGCTGTGGCAGATCGCGTACGCGCCGTACGTCTCGGACTACACCCGCTACATGCCGAAGGACACGGGCGTACGCGCCGCGTTCTGGGCGACGTACGCCGGATGCGTGCTCGGCTCGCTGTTCCCGATGCTGCTCGGCTCGGTCATCGGCGCGGCCTGGCCCGACGCCGACACGGTCACCGGCGTGCACACCGCGGGCGGTGCCATCGGCGCCGTCGTGCTGGCGATCTTCGCGATCAGCATCGCCGCCACCAACGCGATGAACCTGTACTGCGGGGCGCTGTCCAGCCTGACGATCGGCCAGACCCTCAGGCCGCGGTGGCAGCCGGGTGCCACCACCCGGACGGCGGTCTGCACCGTGATCTTCGCGGTCGCGCTCGTCATCGCGCTGGCAGGCAAGGGCAACTTCCTGGGGAACTTCGAGAACCTGATGCTCCTGCTGCTCTGCGTGCTGATCCCGTGGACGGCCGTCAACCTGGTCGACTACTACCTGATCCGGCACGGTGAGTACGACATCCCGTCGCTGTTCGAGCCGGGCGGCGGCGTCTACGGGAAGATCAACGTCCCGGCGGTCGGCTGCTACCTGCTCGGGATCGCGGTGCAGGTTCCGTTCCTGTCGAACGCGCTCTACACCGGCCCGGTCGCGAAGGCGCTCGGCGGCGTGGACGTCTCGTGGATCGTTGGACTTGCCATCATTGCCCCGGTCTACTACGTGTGGGTGCGTGCGACGACGGGTTCGCGCGAGCGGATCGCAGCCGAGCCGGTCACGACCCAAGGGGAGCATGCATGAGCAATCGGACCAACGAGCACTGGAGGGACCTCGCGGCGAAGCTCGAGACGCCTTCGCTGGCGTGGATCGACGGCCCGGTCCCGGCGCTCCGCGGCGCCACGCGCTCGACGGTCGACCCGGCGACGGGGCTCGTCCTGGCCGACGTCGCCGAGTGTGACGCCGACGACGCCGATCGCGCCGTGGCCGCGGGCCGGCGCGCTTTCGACGCCGGTCACTGGTCGACGGCGCATCCCCGGGAGCGGGCCGCCGTACTGACCCGCTGGGCCGACCTCGTGGTCGAGCACCTCGACCAGCTGGCGCTGCTCGACTGTCGTGATGCCGGCAAGCGGATTGTCGACACCACCTCGATCGACGTCCCGGGTTCGGCCGCCATCCTGCGGTGGTACGCCGAAAGCCTCGACAAGGTGTACGGCGAGGTCGCGCCGACCGGGAGTGCCGACCTGGCGGTGGTGACGCGCGAGCCGCTGGGCGTGGTCGCGGCCGTCGTACCGTGGAACTATCCGCTCGAGATGGCCGTGTGGAAGCTTGCGCCGGCACTCGCGGCCGGCAACAGCGTCGTACTCAAGCCGGCTGAGGATTCGCCGCTGTCGGCACTCCGGCTGGCCGAGCTTGCGGCCGAGGCGGGTCTGCCGGAGGGTGTGCTTTCCGTCGTACCCGGCAGCGGACCTGTTGTCGGCGCCACGCTCGGGCGGCATCACGATGTGGACGCGGTGACGTTCACCGGTTCGACCGCGGTCGGCCGGCTGTTCCAGACGTACGCCGGTGAGTCGAACATGAAGCAGGTGTGGCTCGAGGCCGGCGGCAAGAGCGCGGTCGTCGTACTCGACGACGTCCATGACCTCGACGCGGTCGCCGACGGTGTTGCCGCGGGCATCTTCACGAACTCGGGGCAGGTGTGTTCGGCCACGTCGCGGCTCGTCGTACAGCAGGGCGTGGCGGAGGAGCTGATCGGCCGGGTCGTCGAGCGGGCCGCCGCGATCGTGGTCGGGGATCCGCTCGACCCGGCGACCCAGATGGGGCCGTTGGTCAGCGAGCGGCAGGCTCAGCGGGTGCTGGCGTTGATGGAGCGCGGTGCCAAGGAGGCCGGCCAGGCGTTCGGCGGCGGCGTGGTCGACGGTGCGCCGACGACCTGCTTCGTCCGGCCGCAGGTTCTCACCGGGGTCGCGCCGGACGCGTCGATCGCGCAGACCGAGGTCTTCGGTCCGGTGCTGACCGTGCACACCGTCGGCACCGAGGACGAGGCCGTCGCGGTGGCGAACGGTACGCCGTACGCGCTGGCAGCAGGGCTGTGGACCGACGACCTGCGCCGGGCGCACCGCGTGGCGCGCCGGCTGCGGGCGGGGACGGTGTCGGTGAACTGTGTCGACGCGCTGGACGTGTCGACGCCGTTCGGCGGGTTCGGTCATTCCGGCTACGGCCGCGACCTGTCGCTGCACGCGCTCGACAAGTTCACGGGTCTCAAGACGACCTGGTTCCACTATGGCTGAGACCTTCGAGTACGTCGTGGTCGGCGGCGGCACGGCGGGCGCACTTCTCGCCACCCGGCTCGCGGAGGCGGGCCGCGACGTGGCGCTCGTCGAATGGGGACCTGACGACGAGCCCGAGCCGCGGGCCCGCGAGCTGCGGCGCTGGGACGAGATGCTCGAGGGCGAGTACGACCTCGACTACCGTTCGAAACCCAACGAGCGCGGCAACTCGCACCTCCGGATGGCGCGGCTGCGGATCCTCGGCGGCTGTTCGACCGCGAACACGATGATCGCGTGGCGCCCGCTGGCCGGCGACCTGGAGGAGTGGGTGCGGCTCGGCGCGGACGGCTGGGGACCGGACGAGGTGCTCCCGCTGTACGACCGGTTGCGGACGCCGATCCACCCGGTCGCCGAGGCGGACCGCAACCCGTACGTCGCCGACGTCGTGACCAGCGCCGCGAAGGCTCTCGGCGTACCGGAGCAGGAGCGCTGGAACGACGGCCGGCTGGAGGATTCGGCGAACGGCACGGGCTTCTTCGAGGTGGGCTACACCCCGGAGACGCACCTGCGATCGTCGACGTCCATCCACTACCTGCACCCGGCCCGCGCCGCCGGAACCGGCCCCGCCGTCCTGCTCGGCCTCCGGGCCGTCCGCGTGCTGATCGACGATTCGCAACGGGCGATCGGGGTGCGGGTTCGCGACAACGACGGCGTCGAGCGCGACATCCTCGCTCGCGGCGAGGTCATCCTGTGCTGTGGTGCGATCGACTCGCCGCGCCTGCTCCAGCTGTCGGGTGTCGGTCCACGTGAGGTGCTCGAGGCGGCCGGCGTACCGGTTCGTGTCGAGCTGCCCGGTGTGGGGGAGAACCTGCAGGACCACGTCGAGGGATTGGTCGTCTGGGAGGCGGCGACGACGCCGCCGGACGTGCGCGCCAGCGGCTGGGACGCGGGCGCCATGGTGAGCCTCGGCCCGGACAACCGCCCCGACGTGATGATGCACTTCCCGGTCGAACCCTGGGCCGTCCACGCCGACCGCTACCTCTCCGACCACGCTCAGGACCCACTCCCCGAGCGGATCGTCGCCATCGCCCCGAACGTCGCCCGCCCGCGCAGCCGCGGCCGCGTCTGGATCGAGTCGTCCGACGTCGACGCGGCACCCGCGATCGACTACCGCTCCTTCACCGACGAGGACGGCTACGACGAACAGATGCTGCTCGAGGGCGTCCGGCTCGCCCGCCGGATCGCCGCGGAGGAACCGATGCGCTCCTGGATCACCCGCGAGGTCTTCCCCGGAAAAGATGTCGAAGGCAACGACCTCTCGACCGTCCAGCGCGCCGTCCACCAAACCGTCTACCACGTCAGCGGCACCTGCCACATCGGTCCCACCTCCGACCCCACCGCCGTCGTGGACCCGCACCTCCGCGTCAACGGCGTACAGGGTCTCCGAGTGGCCGACGCGTCGGTCTTCCCGACCCTCACCGCCGTCAACCCCGTCGTAACAGTCATGCTCGTCGCCGAACGCGCCGCCGCCCTGATCCTCTTGCCCTGACCCCGGGGGCAAGGTTCGATACTGCGTGGATGATCTTCACGCACGCCGAACTCACGTACCTGACCGAGCAACGCCTCGGCCGCCTCGCGACCGTCTCGCCGGTCGGCGACGTTCAGAACAATCCGGTCGGCTCCGCGGTGGCGTTGACGGATGTCGATCCGCCCCTGCCGTACTTGTCCCGGGAGATCATCCGCCTGGTCCCGGCGACGATCATCACCTGGGGTCTCGACGGACCGCGATCAAGCCGCAAGGTCGTTGGTTTCTAGGGGTTTTCTGAGGTTGGCCGACGGCTCGTCTAGGGCGGGGCGGCTGGAATGGCAGGCATCATCGAACAGAGGAGCCTGCCATGCACATCGACCGTCGTCTCGCCGGAGCCATCGCCGGAATCGTCACCGCGGCGGGGATCGCGATCCCCGCCGCCGCGCTGACCTCGGGCAGCACGCCGTCGCCGACACCCGCCGCGCGCAAGTCCGTGTCCTCATCCCAACTGACAACCCTTGCCAAGTCAGCCGGGATGGCCGAGAGCCGGCTGACGGACGGACTGATCGCGGCCAAGCGGGCCGGTGGAAACAACGCGGCGGGGATCGCCGCCTTCGCCGCCTCGACAGGAGTCCCGCGGGCGACGGCCGAGCGGATCGTGTACGCCGTGTTCGGCGCGCGCAGCAACAACAGCCTGGCCGGTCCGGTGGCTGTCTCCGCACTCGCCAACCGGCTCGGCGTACCCGTCGCCGCCGCGCAGCGAGCACTCGACCGGCTCGACGCCTTGAGCCACGAGACCGGCAGCATCGACCCGAAGAGCACCGCGTTCGCCGGCATCGCCAAGGACGCCGGCGTACGCCCTGCTCAGCTCGCAGCGGCCTTGGACACGGTCAAACGGAGCCTTCCGGCGAAGTAGCCGGCGGCGGAACCGGCGAGTACGGCGCACAATGAGTCGCGTGCGCGTCCTGGTGGTCGACGATGATGCGGCGGTACGCCGTTCGCTGGCGGTCGCGCTCGCCCGCGACGGGTACGACGTACTCACGGCGGACGGCGGCAGTGCGGCCCTGGCCGAAGCGGAGGGCGGCGTCCTCGACGCGATCGTGCTCGACGTCGCGATGCCCGAACCGAACGGGCTCGAGGTGTGCCGCCGGCTGCGTTCGCGGGGTGATCGGACCCCCATCCTGATGCTGAGCGCGCGCGAACTCGTCGACGACCGGGTCGCCGGGCTGGACTCCGGCGCCGACGACTACCTCACCAAGCCGTTCGCCCTGATCGAGCTGCGCGCGCGGCTGCGGGCCATGTTGCGGCGCAACGACACAGCCACCGAGCAGCTGGTCTACGCGGACGTGGTGATCGACCTGGCCGGATCCCGCGTGCTGCGGGGGGATCGGGAGATCTCGTTGAGCCGCACGGAGTACCTGCTGCTGGAGTTGTTCCTTCGCAACCCCGGCCGGGTCCTCAGCCAGTCGAGCATCTACCAGGCGGTCTGGGGCTACGACTTCGGTCCGCGATCGAACAACCTGTGGGTCTACATGAGCTACCTGCGCGGCAAGCTCGAGGCTGGGGGCGAGCCACGCATCCTGCAGACCGTCCGCGGCCTCGGCTATGTACTGCGGGACGCGCCGTGACGCTGCGGAGCCGGATCTCCGGCGCTGCAGCAGTCATCGTGCTGGTGGTTGTGGCTGCGGTGAGCACCGTGCTGTACCTGTCGTACGCCGCCAGCCTCCGGGGTCGGGTGGACGCGTCCTTGGTGGATGCGGCCCAGCAGGCGTCCGCGATCGCCCAGCGGCTGAAGCAGGCGACGAGCGACAAGGGAGCCACCCCCGACCTTGGCAAACCGGTCACGGTCGGCACGATCGACGTACAGCTGTTCCCTTCGCCGGTCGACGCCGGTCAGCCCGCCCGATTCGGGCCGCTGGACAGTCGCGACGCGGCCGTCGCCCAGGGGGCGCAGTCCGCGTACTTCGCCGACGTACGGTACGGCGACCAGCCGTACCGGACCTACACCGCGCCGATGCCGGACACCTCGACCGGTGCGCTGGTCCGCACCACCCGGGCCGGGAACGCCGACGACGGTGCCTTAGGCAAGGCGGCGCTGCTGCTCGTCGTACTGACTGCCGCCGCGACGCTGCTGACGTACGGCGCTGCCCGGCTTGCAGCGGGCCGCATCCTCCGCCCGGTGTCCGAGCTCACGGCCGCGGCTGAACAGGTCACCCGGACCCGTGACCTTTCCGCACGCCTGCGTGCCACCGGGACCGACGAAGTGGGGAGACTCGGCGCCGCGTTCGACACGATGCTGGCCGCGCTGCACGATTCGGTGACGACCCAGCGTCAGTTGGTCGCGGACGCGTCGCACGAGCTGCGTACGCCGCTCACCAGCCTGACGACGAACCTCGACCTGCTCGAGGACGGCGCCGCGTTGTCCGACCCGGAGGCTCCTGCCCTGGTCCGGGCCGCGCGCGATCAGGCAGGGGAGCTGGACCAGCTGATCAGCGACCTGATCGATCTCGCCCGGTACGGCGAATCCGAGCCACATCGGGAGACCGTACGCCTCGACGTCCTGACCGCCGCCGCGATCCATCGCCTGCTGCAGCGATCCCCGGCGAGTGCGGTCGAGGCCGACCTGCGCCCTTGTCTGGTGTTCGTCGATCCCGCGGCGGTCGAGCATGCCGTGAGCAACCTTGTCGACAATGCGCTCAAGTGGAGTCCGCCCGGACTCGCCGTCCAGGTCCTCGTCGAAGACGGCCGGGTGTCGGTGACGGATCACGGCCCCGGCATCGGTCACCAGGACCTGCCGCATATCTTCGAACGCTTCTACCGAGCCCCCGCCGCCCGGGGCATGCCCGGATCCGGCCTCGGTCTGGCGATCGTCGGCAGCGTCGTACAGACCAACAACGGCACCGTCGCCGTCCGCACCGACCAGCAGGGATCGACGTTCAGCCTGACATTCCCCGTCGAGGACCGGCCCGAAGACTAGGGTGCACTGCACGCCCACCGCCTTGCGGACCAGACGTGAGTGAGTGCGGGCGTGGGGAGGTAGGGGTCGAGGTTGCGCCAGGCACGGTCGACGTATTCCTGCTTCTCGCCGACCGGGGCGACGTAGTGCAGTGCGCCTTCGGCGGCGTTCTTGCCCTGGAGGCGGGTGATGATCCAGGCGGCGAGGTAGTGCGAGGCCAGGCAGCCGCCGGCGGTGGCGAGGTTGTCCTTGGCGTAGAAGGGCTGGTTGAGTACTTCGACGCCGGCGGCGATAACCCAGGGCTTGGTGGTCAGATCCGTGCAGGCGGGGACATCGTCGAGCAGGCCGAGCTTGGCCAGGACGAGCGCGCCGGAGCACTGTGCCGCGATCAGCTGGCGTGAAGGGTCCAGGCGGCGCAGGATGTTCATGATCGCGGGGTCTTCGACGACTTCGCGGGTGGCGACGCCGCTGCCGACGATGACGGCGTCCGCGTCGCAGGCCTCTTCAAGGGTGGACATCTGCTCGATGACCACGCCGTTCATCGACGTCACCTTGGGGCTCGGGGTGGCGATGGTGACGCGCCAGTCGTCGGTCTTGACGCGGTTGAGTACGCCGAGTGCGATCAGGGAGTCGAGCTCGTTGTAGCCGTCGAAGGTGAGGATGGCGATGTGCACGGGCTGTCCTTCCGGCGTGGGTGGATCGCTCGACGGTAAGAACCCCAGACCAGGACAGTCAAAGAATTGTCATGGATACAATCCGTTGCATGGCAGCCTCGCGGTACAAGTTGCTGGTCGATGCGCTCGCCGCCGACATCCGGACCGGCCGGCTGGCCGCGGGCTTGCGGTTGCCGACGCATCGCGGGCTCGCCGCCCGGGAGGGCATCGCGGTGGTGACCGCGACCCGGGTGTACGCCGAACTGGAAGCGATGGGCCTGGTGAGCCGGGAGCAGGGCCGCGGCACGTTCGTACGCGACATCCTGATCCCGGCCGGTCATGGCATCGATCAGCAGGTCGTCGCGACCGACGCGGTCGACCTCAACTTCAACTATCCGTCGCTGCCCGGGCAGGCCGATCTCCTCCGGCAGGCCCTGCGCGAGGTGGCCGGCGCCGGCGATCTCGAAACGCTGCTGCGCTACCAGCCCCATCGAGGGCGTCCGCAGGACAGGTCCTCGATCGCCCGGCACCTGACGCGTCGGGGAGTGACCGCCGACGCGGATCAGGTCCTGATCACCAACGGCGCGCAGCACGGCCTGGCCATCACCGTCATGGCTGCGCTCAACGCCGGCGACGTCGTCGCGGTCGACGCTCTCACATACCCGGGTTTCAAGGTCCTCGCGCAGGCCTTTCAGCTTGAGCCGGCGCCCGTACCGGTCTCCGCCACAGGCCCGGATCTCGATGCCCTCGGCAAGCTTTGTGCGACCCGCCCTGTGCGCGCGATCTACACGATGCCCACCTTGCACAACCCCCTGGGCTGGGTGATGCCGGCGACCGACCGACGTCGCCTGGTCAAGATCGCCCGGTGGCACGGTTCGCTGATCATCGAAGACGCCTCCTACGCGTACCTGGTCGAGGACCCTCCGCCGCCGCTGGCGGCAACCGCGCCGGACATCACGGTCTACGTCTCGGGACTGTCCAAGAGCGTCGCCACCGGCCTCCGGGTCGGCTTCGTCATCGCCCCGCCCTCGATGGTGCCGTCGCTCGAACGCGCGATTCGGGCGACGACCTGGAACACTCCGGCCCTCACCACCGCGATCGCCTGCCGCTGGCTCGACGACGGCACGGTGGACCGCTTGGAAGTACGGAAACGACACGACGCCACGGCTCGCCAGACGATCGCCGTACAAGAGCTTGCCGGCCTACCACTCGTCGGTCATCCGTCGTCCTACTTCACCTGGCTCCCGCTGCCCGACGACGCCCGCGCCGATCGCCTGACCGCCACCCTCGCGCGCCGGCACATCTCGGTCTCCACAGCGGAACCGTTCACCACGTCCACGCACACACCGCAGGCGATCCGCCTCGCCCTGGGCTCCACCGACCTGGACAGCCTCCGGTCAACACTGCGCACAGTACGACAAGCCACCATCGAGGACCCCTACGTTTGAAGCCATTCCTGCTCGACTGGCTCCTCTGACGCCGGTCTCCGGGTCGAACCGGGGTTGTCCCCGGGTGCCTGACAGGCGTCGATTCAAATAGTGTGCGGCATATAGTTTTTCTCGCATACTATCTGGAGGTCTCTTATGAGCCAGGCGCAGCAAGCGCGGCCGGCGAGCGGTGCGGCGGCCGGCGCGGTGCCCGTCGGAGAGCGGATTCTGGCGCCGGACCTGGCGCGCGGCTTCGCGCTGCTACTGGTGGCGCTCGCGCACTCGACCGGGATCCTGAACCACACCGTGCCCGGGGTCGACCTCGAGCCGCACGGTCTCGAGCGGGTCTTCTACCTCGTGATGTTCGTGTTCGTGCATGCCTGCGCGTTGCCGCTGTTCGCGATGCTGTTCGGGTACGGACTGGTGCAGTTCCAGCGGCACCAGGACGATCGAGGTGTTCCGGCCGTCACGACGCGTGCCGCGCTGCTGCGGCGTCATCTCGGGCTGTTCGTCATCGGCGCGCTGCACGGCATCTTCTTGTTCGTCGGCGACGTCCTGGGTGCGTTCGCCGTGGTCGGCGCCGTGCTCACCGTGCTGGTACTGCGGCGTGGGAAGTGGGTCTACCGGGTGGCGCTCGGGTACCTCGCGTTCGGGCTGGTCTATCTCGCCGTACTCGCGGTACGCGTCTACCCGTCGATGGCCGCCGGCACGACAACCGATGTACCGGCCGGGCCGGACACGACCGCGCAGGTCAGCACTTACGCGGCCTCGATCGCCGACCGCCTGACCGACTGGCCGCTCAGCACCCTCGTGTTGCTCTCGACCATTCTGTTCGCCTGGGTCGGTGTCTGGGCGGCGCGCAAGCGGGTCCTCGAAGAGCCGCAGCGGCATGGGAGGTTGCTGTGGTCGGGCGTGATCGCCGGTTTCGGCGTCGCGATCGCCGGCGCGTTGCCGATGGCACTCACCGCGGCGGCCATTGCCGGGCCCAGCCAGTCGCTGGCGGGCGACGCGAAGCACTTGTACGAGGGAGCCGGGCTCTTCGGTGCGGTCGGGTACGCGTGCGTCTTCGGTCTGATCGGCAGGCGGCTCGCGCGACGCCCGCGTCTCAGCACACCGGCGCGAGCGTTGGTCGCTCTCGGACAGCGGTCGCTGACCTTCTATCTGTTCCAGTCGGTGTGCTGGCTGGTCCTGCTGACCCACTACGGTCTGCGTCTCGGCGAGCGGACCGGCAGTCCGGCGTACACCGCACTCGTCTGCGCGGTCGGTGTCTGGCTGGTCAGCCTGGTCGCCGCCTCGCTCTTGCACCGTCACGGGTGGCGGGGACCGGTCGAGCGGCTGATCCGGTGGTTCACACATCGAGGCCATCAGCGATGATCTGACTATGCAATCCGAGCATCCGGCCGAGCTGGCCCGGCTCTGGCGGGCCGCCGGTCCGTCGCGGCTGGGCCGGCGTCCCGAGCTCGACACCGAGCGCGTCGTCCGGAGTGCCGTCGAGCTGGCCGACCGCGACGGGGTCGACGCGGTCACCCTGGCCAGGCTCGCCGGCTCGCTTGGCGTCACGACGATGGCGCTCTACCGGCATATCGGGTCGAAGGACGAGTTACTCGGCCTCATGCAGGACCTGGCCGTCGGCGAGCCGCCGGAGATCAAGGACGCCGGCGACTTCCTGTCCGGTCTGCGGGAGTGGGCGACGGCGTTCCGTCGGGTGTACGACGATCACCCGTGGCTGGCCGGCGTCACGCTCGCCTCGCCACCTCTCGGCCCGTACAGCGTCGCGTGGATGAACCTGGCGCTCGTCCTGCTCCGGCCCACCGGGCTCGACTGGGGCGAGAAGCTCGCCGTCCTCGGCATGCTCAGCGGGTACGTCCGCCAGTCGGCCCAGCTCGCGATCGGCTTCGCCCAGAGCGGCGCAGGCACCCCCGAGGCCGAGGCGGCGTACGGCCGGAGCCTCGCCCAGCTCATCGACCCGCAGACCTATCCCGAGGTCGCGCAACTGGTCGCATCCGGCGCGCTCGGAGCACCCCCGGCCGAAGGCGACCCGGACGAATTCACCTACGGCCTCACCATCATTCTCCACGGCATCGCCCACCCGCCTGCCCACGAACGGGCCGTCCCGAAGTAGGCGGCTCGCGCCGCCGTGTGGTCGAGGACGAAGTTGTCGCTGACGGTGATCGAGCCTCGGGCTGGGGCGTGGATCTCGAATCGGCCTTCGGCATCGGTGTGGAAGTTGCCGCGCGGGTTCCACTCCGGGGTCCGTCCTCGACGACGTGTGGCGACCTTCTCCTCGCAGCTGGGAGGGGGTCGGGGACGACGCGACGAGCTACTCTCCAGCCTGCTGCTGTCGGTGGGTGTGTGGGCGGTGGCCCGGTTCCTGGTGTGGCGTCCGTTGCACGGTCGGGATCACCGGCGGAGGTAGGGTCGCTGCCTCCTGGTTCTCCAGGTCGTACTGCTTGACCGTGTCCTGGTGTGTCGGGATTCCCTTGGGGTACGGGCGTTTGCCCTGCCCGTTGAGCCGTAGCGCGGACGTCAGGTCGCCTACTGTGGCCCGCCGCCAGGCGCTGATATTCGGCTCCCGTACGCCGAAACGGCGCTCCAGGAACTTCAGCGTCGACGTGTGGTCGAAGACCTCGCTGCAGACCCACCCGCCCTGGCTGAACGGCGAGACGACGATCGTCGGGACCCGGAATCCCAGCCCGATCGGGCCCGCGATACCACCGGCCGATGCGGGCAGCGGCGACACCGTGACGTACTCGTCGGGTGTGCCGGGCGGCGGGACCGGCGGCGCGACGTGATCGAACCGGCCGTCGTTCTCGTCGTACGTGATGACGAACATCGTCTTCTCCCACACGTGCGGCGTCGAGGCCAGGGCGTCCAGGATCGTCGCCATGTACTCCGCACCACCGGCGACGAGGTTGCCGGGACCCTCGGCACCCTCGGGCAGGCCGTACACCTTCGGCAGGTACTGGGCGTCCAGCCAGGTCACCGAGGGGAGCTCGTCGCGCCGGATCACGTCGGCGACCATCGACGGCGAGTAGGGCACCATGCCGTTGTCGTACAGCGGGTCGCCTGGCTTGGCCTCCGCGAAGTTCTTGAACCAGCCGTGCCCGGTGTCGTACGGGTTGGCGGTGAAGTACTTCCAGCTCACACCCGCCCGCTGCAAACGCTCTGGGTAGGTCGTCCACGTGTAGAACGCCTTCGGCGCCGAACTGTCCAGTACTGGGCCGTTGCCGAGCCCGTGGGGGTCGAGGGTGCCGCTCATCGCCATCACACGGTTCGGGTGCGTCGGGCCAATGACCGAGCAGTGGTAGTTGTCGCAGACTGTGAAGGCGTCGGCGAGCGCGTAGTGGAACGGCAGGTCCTCGCGCGTCAGGTACCCCATCGTGAACGGCCCGTGCGCGCCGTCGCTCGCCGTGTGCTCGACGACCCAGTTGTCCATCGCGCCGTTGTTCCACGACCGATGCTGGACAGGCCACGCGTGACCGGTGCCGTACGCACGCGCGGAGTTCGTCGTCTTGGTGTTCTGGCGGAACGGCAGCAGGTAGCCGTCGGGGTGGTTGGGATCCGGCTGCCGGAAAACGGACTCACCGGACGGCAGCCGCATCGCGGTCGGATCGTCGAACCCGCGGACCCCGCGCAGCGTACCGAAGTAGTGGTCGAACGACCGGTTCTCCTGCATCAGCAGGATGACGTGCTCGATCTGCCGGATCGACCGGAGCTCCGGCGCAGGCGCAGCCAGCGCCTTCCGCATCGACGTCGGCAGCGCCGTCAGCGCAGCCGCACCGCCGGCCGCTCCGAGCAGGCGCCTACGGGTGATTCCTTGCGATCCCTGTGACTCCACCATGGTCCTCTCGTCCACCGCGCCCCGCCCATGCCGGCGAGCGCCACACCGACCAGCAAAACCCGCACAGAGGGCCACCGAGGAGAAAACCACGTGCAGCGCGCGTGAACAGTCCCCAGCGCCCGGGTGCCACGCTCTACGCACGCCCGCTAGCCCACCGGCTTTGCTCGGCGTCCGCTCCTGCTGTTTCTCGAGTTGCGCGGCAGTGGCTGTTGCCGGCCGAGGACCTCATCGGCGCTGTCTTCGAGGACCGTATGGGCGCCTATGTCGACGCCGTCGCCAACGCGCTCGCAGACGTACAGCGGATGGCTCGAACTGATCGCCCCCGCCAAGGGCAGCGGACAAGTGCGCCCAGACTCGTGCTTGAGGACCGTCCGGTTCTGCTGATGGCCAACGCCGGTGTCATCACCGCCCCCGATTGCCTGGCGCCGCACGGTGGCCTACATGCTCCAGTCGTACGCCGCCGACCCGGGCCGAAGCCA